>LJHX01000032.1 GCA_001295935.1 alpha proteobacterium AAP81b | reverse complement strand
GCGAAGCGGTCGCCCGAAGGGCGATGACGGCGATTCAACAACCGTGAAAGCCGCTCTAAAGTCGATTATGGGACATGAACCGACTCGACCTCGAGCGTCAGCGGCTCGGTGTCGTGGAGCTTGGCGTGTAGCGTCAAGTCGCTCACCTCCTCTCGTTCCGTCGTCAGATCGACCAGCACCCGCCAATAGCCGTCCATCCAGCGATAGACGGCATGGCGCCATGCGGCGGCGTGTAGGGGAGCCAGGCTGACACCATAAGCCGAGACGCTCTCAGCAATCGACTTTGCTATCGAAAGATCGACCGCGCGCACGCCAGTAACGGCGTGATTGCTCAGGGCGTAGTCTCCCGCCGCAAAGGCGGCTGCGATGTCATGGAAGGTGGCATGCAACTCTGACGGTACGGGATGTTCGTTGCCATCTCGCGCAAGCATACCGCAGCATCCTTATGTCCACTTTCAGTGAAACTGTATTGCCTGCTGAACGTCTGCAAGTGGGCGCAACCAGCCATTGAAAAGACTGGTTGGCAACCCGAAAGAACCGCCTGCTTCGACGGTCTTCCGCCGAAACCCGCCCCTCAACCGTCCCGCCGGAACGTCGTCGGCGTCACCCCGACATGCTTGCGAAAACTCGTCGCGAACTGGTTGGGGCTGGCGAAGCCGCACGCCCGGGCGATCTCGGCAATCGGCAGCGGCGTCGTGCGCAGCAGCCGCCGCGCCGCGGCGATGCGGGCGCGCGTGAGATAGGCGTGCGGCGGCAGCCCGGTCGCCTCGCGAAAGCTGCGGCAGAGATGGTAGCGGCTCAGCCCCGCCACCGCCGCCAGCGCGTCGAGCGTCACCGCCTCGGCGAGATGCGCGTCGATATAGGCCTTCAATCGCGCCAGGGTGCGCGGCGCCAGCGCGTTGCGGGCGCGGTCGCTGCCCGGAACCAGGGTCGATCCCGACTGCACCAGCCGGACCAGCAGCGCCTCGAACCAGCTTTCGCGCGCCAGCCGGCCGTCGCTGGCGCCGTCGAGCCCCGGATCGAGCATTGCCATGAGCAGTGCGCCGACCAGCGGGTCGCGCCAGCCGATCGTCGGCAGCGGCACGACGGCTGCCGGATCGCGGTCGAAGGTGTCGCGCACCGTCTGCGCGAGCCGGCGCGGCGCGATATAGAGATGGGCATAATCGATCGGGCCCCGGGTCTGCCAGCGGAAGGCCGCCCCCGCCGGCACAATGGTCAGCGACCCCAGCGCCACCTCGGTATCGACCGCGGCGCCGTCGCCATCGCGCCGCACGCCCTTGGCGCCGCCCAGATGCATGGCAATGTAGTGATGGTCGAGCGGCGGCTGTTCCATGACCGCGCCGGTGTCGCGGAATTGGCGCAGCGCGCCGCCGTCGAGCCGCTGCGGCGGCGGTGGGGTTGCAACGATCGCCGCTGCCCAGTGATCGGGGCTGACGAGGGGCGCACCTGTCCCGAGGTTGAAATCTGCCTGCAACATTTCGGCCATGAACCTACCAGCGGATCAGCCGCGGCAGCAACAGCCGACTGACGCCGGTGATCAGCGCCACCGCCAACCCGTACCAGACCGCGACATAGAGCGGATCGTCGTGCGGGCAGCTGAGCACGAACCCCGCGGCGCTGAGCCCCGCCGCGGCCAGGCCGGCGGCGGCGGCGGTGCGCTCGGGGTTGGTCGGCGCGCCGCGGCGGATGACGACGGCAAGCACCAGCAGCATCGGCAGCGCCGTCATGACGACGTGGCGGACGCAGCCGAGCCCGGCGCGCCAGTCGAGCCGGTGCAGCAGCGCCTCGCTGCCGGCCGCCCCGGCATCGATCAGCCAGCCCGCCGCCAGCGCCACCGGCAGCAGCAGCGCCAGCGCGCCCCACAGCCAGCGGATGCGCCGGCCGCCGGTCACCGCCGGGTCGAGCGACAGCAGCGCCGCCGCGGCGCCGATGATGGCGACGAGCGTCAGGCTGGCGGTCTTCCACATGAAGGCCGGCGCCATCAGCGCGTCTGCGGTCGTCGGGCGCATGCCGAAAATCTCGGCGACCATGAACGCCTCGACGACGACGGCGCCAGCGAGCAACGCCGCCTCGCGCCACCAGCGGCGCGGGCGCACCGGCGCCAGATCGGCGACCAGCGCATCGATCAGCGGGTCGGCGCGATGAAAGTCAGTCGGCATCGGCTTGGGCTTCCAGAACACGGGCAAGGTGGCCGAGGCCGCGATGGATATTGACCTTGACGAGCGATTCGGACTGGCCGGTGCGCGCCGCCGCTTCCTCGATGCTGAGACCGTCTAGCTTGACGAGGCGGATGACCTCGGCCTGCGCCGGCTTCAGCGTGGCGAGCAGCGCCGTCAGCACATGGGCGCTCGTCACGCTGCTTTCATGGTCGTCGACGGCAAGGCTTTCGGGAAGTTCGTCGGCGGCGTGGCGCGCCTGGCCGCGCAGCCGGTCGATCCATTTGTAGCGCGCGATTCCCGCCAGCCAGGGGCCGAACAGGCGATCAGGGTCATAGGTGTGGCGCTTGGCATGGATCGCCATCAGCGTTTCCTGCACGGCGTCCTCGACCTGCGAAGGCGGCAGGCGACGGCCGAAATAGCGCACCAGCCAGGGGCGAAGCTCGCCGAGCAGGCGGCGATAGGGCGCCGCCTCGCCGCGCTGGGCGGCGGCCATCAGCCGGCCCCAGATGTCGTCGGTCGCGCTGGTCATCGCCGCCACCCTAACCGGCGGCGCCGCGACGACAAGCGCGAGCCGGGGCGGTGTTCTTTCAATCCTTGCCGCAATCATGCGTTTCGGGCCCCGGGCGCTGCTGGTACCCGGTCATTCGGCGGCGGGCCGCCGGCGGTTACAGGCGCGCTCAGGCGCCGGTCAGGATGCGATCGACGAGCTGCCGGACGGTCGGCACAAAGCCGTTGGAGTAAAAGGGGTCCTTGGCGAAGCGATAGGCCGAATGGCCGCCGAACATCAGATTCTGCTCGGTATCGCCGCCATGGACGATGTCCTGCAGCGTCTTCTGGATGCAGAAGCTGCGCGGATCGGCGAGGCGGCCGGTCGAGTTCGTCGCATTGTCGGCCCAGCTCGAAAAGCCGCATTGCGACAGGCAGCCCATGCAATCGGCCTGGTCCTGGCGGATCGCCGCCTTGTCCTCCGGCGCCACGAAAACCAGCGTATTGTCGGGGGTCTTGAGCGCCTCGGTGAAGCCCAGTCCGTGCCATTGGCGGGCGCGCAGCAGATCGTCGCGGGTGACGTAGTAATTCTTCCGGCCGACGCCGACGTCGAGCAGGAACTGGTGGTCGCCGGTCGCCGTCGCCGAAAAGGCCACCTGGCGCTCCGAGCGTGCCTCGAGATGCCGCAGGAAGGCGTTGCGCACCGCGCTCGAATAGAACCCCGTCGGCGAGAATTTGTGGAGCAGGATATCGCCCTTTTCGAGGGTAAGCAGGCGCTGCTTCCAGGCTTCGGGGATCGGGCTTTCCTGGGTCAACAGCGGGCGCGTGCCGAACTGGAAGACGATCTGGCCGAGTTCGGGGTTGTCGATCCAGTCGGTCCATTCGTCGAGCCGCCAGACGCCGCCCGCCATGACGATCGGCGTCGAATCGGGGATGCCCGATTCGCGCATCACGGCGCGCAGTTCCTTGACGCGCGGATAGGGGTCCTGCGGCACGCGCGGATCCTCGGCGTTGCTGAGGCCATTGTGGCCGCCGGCGAGCCAGGGGTCCTCGTAAACCACCGCGCCGAGCCATTCGGCGGCGCGCGAATAGGCGCGCTTCCACAGCGCCCGGAAGGCGCGCGCCGAGCTGATGATCGGATAATAATGCACGCCATATTGTCCGGCGATTTCGGACAATTTGTAGGGCATGCCGGCGCCGCAGGTGACGCCGTTGACCAGGCCGCGGGTGCGTTCGAGCACGCCATGGAGCACCCGCTGGGCGCCGCCCATTTCCCACAAGACATTGATATTGAGCGCGCCGATCCCGCGCGACAGTTCGCTTGCCGCCATGTCATAGGCGCGCTGCACTTGGCTGACGGCGCCATCGATGGCGTAGCTGATCAGTTCCTCATGGCGATCGCGGCGGCTGAGCGCACGGTAGATCTGCGGGATGATGCGCCCGGTCGGATCATAGCTGTCGGCGTTGACGGCGCTGATCGTGCCGACGCCGCCGGCAAGCGCCCAGGCGCCCGACGACAGGTGATTGGTCGCGGCAACGCCCTTGCCGCCCTCGACCAGCGGCCAGACCTCGCGGCCACCCATGGCAATCGCCCTCAACCCGCTCAGCATGCTGCTCCGATCATTGCGCTGGCCCCCGCCCCGCGCGAAAAACCCTAATGCGCCCCGTAGCGCCCAACGCGCAAGCAAATGTGGCGTTGCGACAATTTTGGCCACAAATTTACCGCAGTTGTGATAGGTTCGGTCGATCATCGCTTTCTTGCGGCGGTATCGGCGCGGTGGTTTGCAGCGACGGCACGATCGGGCAAGCTCGCCGCCATGCCGGGTTCCAATGCCGCCCCCTTGCCGGTCGCCTTTGACGGCGGCGCCGCGGGCCAGTGGCGCGTCGATGCGATCATGCCGGTGATCGGCGCCAGCTTGCCCGATGCGGCGTTCGTTGCCGTGCGTGACGCCAGGGCCGACGATGGACCGCCGCCGGCCGATGGCTGGCGCTTGCAGGGCTTCACCAGCAATCTGCGCTATACCAAACGTCGCGAATCGGAGGCGCTGATCGCGCGCCAGGCCGGGCTCGGCCGCCCCGCCGCCAGCTGCGCGGCGCTGATCCCGATCACCAAGTCGCCGGCCTGGTGGGCGATGGCGCAGGACGAGCGGCGGGCGGTGTTCGAAGCCCAGTCGCGCCATATCGCCATCGGGCTCGACTATCTGCCCGGCGTCGCGCGGCGCCTCCACCACAGCCGCGACCTCGGCGAAGCCTTCGACTTCCTCACCTGGTTCGAGTTCGCGCCCGAGGAAACGCCGGCCTTCGACGCGATGCTTGCCCGGCTGCGCGCCACGCCGGAATGGGCGTTTGTTGACCGCGAAGTCGATATCCGGCTGACGCGCGTCTGATCGCAGCGCAGGATGTCGCGATGCCCAGCCTGACCCTCGGCCTTGCCCAGATCACCCCCGTCTGGATCGACCGCGCCGCGACCCTGGCCAAGGTCGTGGCGAGCATCGATTCCGCCGCGGCGCGCGGCTGCGGGCTGGTCGCCTTCGGCGAAGCGCTGGTGCCGGGCTATCCCTTCTGGGTCGAGCTGACCGACGGCGCACGCTTCGATTCAGGGCTGCAGCGCGAGATGTTTGCCGCCTATGCCGAACAGGCGGTCGACATCGACGCCGGCGATCTCGCTTCGGTCTGCGCCGCGGCGGCGCGCCACGGCATCATGGTGGTGCTCGGCATCATCGAGCGCCCCGCCGATCGCGGCGGCCACAGCCTTTATTGCAGCCGCGTCATCATCGGCGGCGACGGCGGTGTGCTGTCGGTCCACCGCAAGCTGGTGCCGACCTATGAGGAACGGCTGGTCTGGTCGCCGGGCGATGGCCATGGCCTTGTTGTTCACCCGGCGGGGGCGTTCACGCTCGGCGCGCTCAACTGCTACGAAAACTGGCTGCCGCTGGCACGCGCCGCGCTCCACGCCCAGGGGATGGACCTGCTCGTCGCGCTATGGCCGGGGTCGCGGCGCAATACCGAGCGGCTGACGCCGGTGCTGGCGCTCGAAAGCCGCGGCTATGGCGCCTCGGTGTCGGGGCTGCTGACGCGCGCCGACGTACCGGCCGATCACCCGATGGCGGCGATGCTGGCGAGCGCGCCCGAGGTGCTCGCCGATGGCGGCTCGTGCCTTGCCGGCCCTGATGGCGAATGGCTGATCGCGCCGACCGCCGGCGAAGCGCTGCTCGTCGCCGACCTCGATCCGCGCGCCGTCGCCCGTGCCCGGCATGATTTCGACATCAGCGGGCATTATTCACGCCCCGATGTCCTGCAACTGCACGTCGATCGGCGGCGGCAGGGCATCGCCGACTTCAAGGACTGACGGCGGCGATCGCTGACGCCGTCCTTACTCCGCCGCCAGCGCCGTCGCCTCGCTGCCGCCATAGCGGAACTCGGCGCCGTCGAGGTCGATCAGCGGGAATTCGTCCTTCTCGCGCCAATAATCCTGGGTGTGCATCCAGTCGCGCTTGTCGCCGCGCCTGGGCAGCAGGTGCAGGCTGCGCAGGACATAATTGGGGTTGAAGTCCTCGGGGTCGATCCACGAGGTCAGCGGCATGTTGTGGTCCTCGGGGCGCAGCTGCGGCGTCACCGAGGCGACGCCCTTGGCGCGCATGTGCTTGATCATCCGGCAGGTGAATTCGGCGACCATGTCGGCGCGCAGCGTCCAGCTGGCGCGGAAATAGCCGAACACCCAGACGAGGTTGGGGACGCCCGTGAACATCATGCCGCGATAGGTGACGGTGTCCGACAAGCGAAGCGGCGCGCCATCGATGGTGAAGGCAATATCGCCGAGAATGCACAGGTCGAAGCCGGTGGCGGCGACGATCAGGTCGGCGTCGACCGTTTCGCCGCTGGTCAGCTTGAGGCCGGTTTCGGTGAAGGTCTCGATTTCGCCCGTGGTGATATCGGCCTTGCCGTCGCGCATCGCGGCGAACAGGTCACCGTCGGGGACAAAGGCAAGGCGCTGGCGCCAGGGGCGATAGCTCGGCGTGAAATGTTTCATGTCGACGCCTTGGGGCAGCAGCGCCTCGACAGCGCCGAGCAGTTCGGCGCGGACCGCCTCGGGCTCCTCGTTGCAGCGCCGGACGATGTCGTGCTGGTCGAAGTTCTTCTTGCGGCGTGCGATTTCATGGACCCAGGTTTCATCGACGCCCAAGGTACGCAGCATGTCGGCGGTCTCGTCGACATTGGGCGCCGGGAAGAAATAGGTCGGCGAGCGCTGGACGATGGTGACCTTCGCCGCGGTCTTGGCCATTTCGGGAACGACGGTCGCGGTGGTGGCGCCCGAGCCGATGACGACGACTTGGCTGCCGGCATAGTCGATGCTCTCGTCCCATTCCTCGGTGTGGACGATCGGGCCCTTGAAGTCGGCCATGCCCGGCCAATTCGGCCAATAGCCCTTGCGGTGCTTGTAATAGCCCTGCGCCATGTAGAGGAAATTGGCGGTGAAGACCTTTTCCTCGCCTGCGACTGTCGCGTGTACCGTCCAGGTCGAGGTGTCCGACGACCATGCGGCGCTGGTGATCGTGTGGTTGTAGCGGATGTGGGGAGCGAGGTTGTTCTCGTCGATCATCTCGCCGAGATATTTCTGGATCTCGGCGGCGGTGGCGATCGGCGGGCCGATCCACGGCTTGAAGGCGAAGCCGAAGGTGTAGAGGTCGCTGTCCGAGCGGATGCCGGGGAACTTATGGGTGAGCCACGTGCCGCCATAGCTCGGCTCCTTCTCCAGCGCGACGAAGCGGCTGCCGGGCAGGCGCTGCTGGAGGTGCCAGAGCGCACTGAGGCCGGAGATGCCGGCACCGACGACGAGGACGTCGAAATGCTCGGTCGTGGCGTCGGCCATCGGACGGTCGAGGGTGGCGGTGTCGGACATGGACGAGTCTCCCCTTCGGCGAAGCAGCGCGAAAGTACCCGGCGAAACTGCGCAGCGCCTTGCGCAGGGTCAAGCTTCCCAAAGCGTCAGGCAATGCCTATGCGCCGCGCGTGCCCGCCAACGCCCTGACCTCCGACCCGCTGACCATGCGCCGCCTCTATGGCCGGCGCCAGGGCCACAAGCTGCGCGTCGGCCAGGCGGCGCTGCTCGAGGAATGGCTGCCGCGGCTGGAGGTGCCGGCGGCGGGCGCGCTGTCGGCGGCGGCGCTGTTCGGCGACGACCGGCCTTTGTGGGTCGAGATCGGCTTCGGCCGCGGCGAGCATATGGCGGCCCAGGCGGCGGCCAACCCGCAAGTCGGAATCATCGGCTGCGAGCCGTTCATCGACGGTGTCGTCGGCGCGGTGATGGCGATCGAGGCGGCGGCCCTTGCCAATGTCCGATTGCACAATGGCGATGCCCTTGAGGTTCTCGAACGACTCCCCGCCGGTTCCTGTGACCGAATTTTCCTGCTCCACCCCGACCCTTGGCCCAAGGCGCGGCATTCGAAGCGGCGCTTCGTCAACCCGGGGCCGCTCGACCTGATCGCCCGCGCGCTGCGCCCCGGCGGCGAGTTCCGGCTGGGCACCGACCACCCGATCTATTGCCGCTGGGCGCTGATGCAGATGGCGAAACGCCAGGATTTCGAATGGCTTGCCGAAGGGCCGGTGGATTGGCAGACGCGCCCCCCCGATTGGCCGCCGACGCGCTACGAGCAGAAGGCGCTGAAGGACGGCCATGAGGTCTGGTACTTCCGCTTCCGGCGCGTCTGATTGACCGTGGCGCCGTCACCGCCTAGGCCTTGCCGCCGATGACGACCTTCCTCGACTTCGAAAAGCCGGTCGCGACGATCCTCGATCGCGCCCGGGATTATCGCGCCTCCGGCGACGAGGCCGGCGCCCGCCACGCCGAGGGCGCCGCGCGCCGGCTTCTGGCAGAAACCTATGCAAGATTAAGCCCCTGGCAGAAGACGCAGGTCGCCCGCCATCCCGATCGCCCGCACTTCGGCGATATCGTCCATGCGCTGGTCGAGGACTTCACGCCGCTGGCCGGCGATCGCGCCTTTGGTGAGGATCACGCCATCGTCGGCGGTCTCGGCCGCCTGCGCGGCCTCGGCATCCCCCTGATGGTCATCGGCCATGAAAAGGGCCGCGACGTCGCCAGCCGCGTCAAGCACAGCTTCGGCATGGGGCGCCCCGAAGGCTATCGCAAGGCGGTTCGCCTTGTCGAACTCGCCGGGCGCTTCAACGTGCCGATCGTCACCTTGATCGACACCGCCGGCGCCTATCCCGGGCTCGACAGCGAGGAGCGCGGCGTTGCCGAGGCGATCGCCCAATCGACCGCGGCGTGCCTCGCCGCGCCGGTACCGATCATCGCCGCGATCACCGGCGAGGGCGGCTCGGGCGGCGCCGTCGCGCTTGCTGCCGCCGACAAGGTCATCATGTTCGAACATGCTGTTTATGCGGTGATTTCGCCCGAAGGATGTGCGTCGATCCTGTGGCGCACCGCCGACAAGGCGGCCAACCACGCCCCCGAGGCCGCCGAGGCGATGAAGGTCACCGCCGGCGACCTCAAGGCGCTCGGCGTCATCGATACCATCGTTTCGGAACCGCTGGGCGGCGCCCATCGCGATCCCGCGGCGGCGGTCGCCTCGCTGACCATGGGCATCGCCAACGCCCTGCAGCCGCTGCTGGCGCACGACGCCGCCAGCCTGCGCCGGGCACGGCGATCGAAGTTCGTCGAGATGGGGCGCGCCCTCTGACGCTTGCGCCGACGGTCACCACTGGCGCGCGCCGATGCGGCTGATCCTCGTTGCCGCCGCCATTCTGACCGACCCCGCGGAGCGGGTGCTGATGGCGCAGCGGCCGCCCGGCAAGTCTCTGGCCGGGCTGTGGGAATTCCCCGGCGGCAAGGTCGAGCCTGGCGAAGCGCCCGAGGCGGCGTTGGTCCGCGAACTCGGCGAGGAACTCGGGATCACGGTCGCCGCAGCCGATCTGGCCCCCTTCACTTTCGCCAGCCACGCCTACCCCGATTTCCACCTGCTGATGCCGTGCTGGCGCATCGCGTACTGGCAGGGCGAGCCGCACGGCCGCGAGGGCCAGGCGCTACGCTGGGTCGCCATCGACGCGCTGGCGACACTGCCGATGCCGCCTGCCGACCTGCCGATCGTCACGGCGCTAAAGGCGTGCACAACTATTGCGAGGCCGTGACAGCACCGCTATGCGCGGCGCGAACAGGGGTCCGGTCAAATGAAGGTTCTGGGATGAAAATTCTGGCCGGCAACGGCAATCCCGAGCTTGCCCAGGCGATCGCCGACTATCTCGAGATACCCCTGACCAAGGCCTCGGTGCGGCGCTTCGCCGACGAGGAAATCTTCGTCGAAATCCACGAAAATGTCCGCGGCGAAGATGTCTTCGTCGTCCAGCCGACGGCGGCGCCGGCCAATGATAACCTCATGGAACTGCTGATCTGCATCGATGCGCTGCGCCGCGCCTCGGCGAAGCGGATTACCGCCGTCGTCCCCTATTTCGGCTATGCCCGGCAGGACCGCAAATCGGGGTCGCGGACGCCGATCTCGGCCAAGCTCGTCGCCAATCTGATCACCGGCGCCGGCGCGGACCGCGTGCTGTCGATCGATCTCCACGCCGGGCAGATCCAGGGCTTTTTCGATATCCCGACCGACAATCTGTTCGCCGCGCCGGTGATGGCGGCCGATATCGAGGCGCGGCTGCCGCGTGATAATCTTACCGTCGTCTCGCCCGATGTTGGCGGCGTCGTCCGCGCCCGGGCGCTGGCGCGGCGCCTCGGCAACGCCCCGCTCGCCATCGTCGACAAGCGCCGCGAGCGCGCCGGTGAATCCGAAGTGATGAACATCATCGGCGATGTCGTCGGCAAGACCTGCGTCCTCGTCGACGACATCGTCGATTCGGCCGGCACTTTGTGCAACGCCGCCGCGGCGTTGCTCGAAGCCGGCGCGACGAGCGCCACGGCCTATGTCACCCACGCCGTGCTGTCGGGGGGCGCGGTGGCGCGCGTCGACGGCTCGGCGCTGACCGAGCTTGTCATCACCGACACCATCGCCGCGGTCGACGCCGTCCGCCAAGCGAAGAAGATCCGGCGGATCACCATCGCCCCGCTGCTCGCCGAGGCGATGCGGCGGACGAGCGAGGAAAGCTCGGTGAGTTCGCTCTTCGACTGACCTGAAGCCGCCGAAACGCATCACTCGTCCGCTCATGCCGAGCGAAGTCGAGGCACGTCAGGCAGGACCGGGTTGCGGCGGTCGACTAGATTTTGCTGGCCAGCAGCACCATGGTCAGCCCCGGCGGCAGCGGATCGGGCCGCACCGTGAGCCGAACGGCATCACGGCGGGCACGCGCCACTACCGCTTCCGCCACCGCGCCTTCGACGACAAGCGCATCGCAGCGGCCGAGGCGCGCCAATTGGTTGAGCGTCAGCTCACCGGGGTCGGGCGACGTGACCGCAATGACCGCCAGTTCGGCGGCCGCCGCTGACGACCCTGCCAGCGCCGCCGTGACGGCGGCCTCCGCATCAACCAGCGGCCGCAGCGGATCGAGCGCCGCGCCTTCGGCAAGCGCGCGCTCCCACAGCCGGCGGCGGTCGGCGACGGTCGGATGGCGCGCCGCGGCGGCGTCGCGTGCGCCGGCGATGGCGCGGGCGAGGTCGCCGAGCGACGCCGGCAGCAGCGCTTCCAGCCGGGTGCGCAGCGCGCGCGCCAGGCTGGCGGTGGCGCCGCCGGTCGAAATGGCGACGACAACCGGCGAGCGATCGACGATCGACCCCATCAGAAAGTCGCTCATCGCCGGGCGGTCGACGACGTTGACGAGTAGGCCGCGCGCCCGCAACCGGGCGGCGGCGGCGTGCGCCTCCGCCTCGTCATCGATCGCGACAAAGGCCAGTGCCGGCGCCGGCGCGGTCTCGTCGGCGACGATACCGCCCGCCGCGGTGACCAGGCGCGCCTTGGCGGCAGCGGCTTCGCCATCGCCGAGGACGATGACCTCGCGGCCGCGCAGCGTCAGGAAGAGCGGCAGACTGTCCATCACCGCTGCCGAACGTGAACGACGGCGAAGCGGTCGGCGTAGAGGCGCTTCCACCCCGGCTCGCGGTCGAGGGCGCGGGCGAGCGGCGCCTTGCGCTCGAGGATCGTCCAGCGAATGTCGCGCGCAGCGGCGACGCTGCGGAAGCGCGGCATGTCGCCCTGGTGCATCGCCCAGAAATCCTTGACCAGCGCGTCGCCATAGAGATCGGCGCGGCCGTCGACGAAGGGCCGGATGCCGTGGAAGATCAACGTGCCACCGATCGAGTAGCTGTTGAAGACATGCGCGGCGCGCAAGCTCGCCGGCACCGCGGCGATGGCGCGCGCCGGATTGGCACGCGTTTCGGGGCGGTGGGTGGGGATCGCCAGTCGCATCGCGATCAGCCCCGCCAGCAGGAGCGGCGGCAGCCAGCCAAGCGGCAGCGACGCGACCGGCGCCGGGCGGCCAAAACCCTCGCCAATCGGCCGTACCATCAGCAGCGTCGCGACGATGACCAGCACCGCCTGGTGGCGTTCGTGCTGGAACGCCAGGTGCATCAGCCCGACAATCAGCGCCAGCCGGAGCACGGGCACCCGCACGCCGCGCCACAGTGCGACGGCGACCAGCGCCAGCAGCCACGCCTCAAACGCGGGATAACGGACGAACGACGTCGGCCGCCATTCGGCGATGATATTGAGCGCCTGCATGCCGCTGACATAGAAGGGAAAGGTCACGCCCTCGAAGCCTTGCGGCGTCAGCAGCACGGCGAGGCCGCTGAGCAGCCCGAAGCTGCCCCAGTCGATCAGCACGCCGCGGCGATCGGGGCCGGCGACCAGCGCCTCCAGCCCGAACACCCCGGCGATGCCGAGCCCGAGCAGCCAGCTGGCATGGAGATTGGCCCAGACCAGCATGACCAGCGCCGCGGCGAGCGGTGGCGCGTGGCCCCCCTCACGCGCCCGCAGCAGCAGCACCGTCCAGCCGGCGAGCAGCGGCCAGGCGATGACATGCGGGCGGGCAAGACAGAAGGGCAGCAACGCGCCGACCAGCAGCGTTAGCGCGATGATCACCTTGCGCCAATCGAGCCAGCGCGCCGCCTCGGCGCCGACGATCGCCACCATCGCGCCGATGGCCAGCCCCGGCACCAGTGCGACGCCGCGCCAGCCGCCGACGCGCTCGCCGAGCCCGAGCAGCACTTCGGCGAGCCATTCATGTGCCTGCCAGGGCTTGCCAAGCGCCGTCCAGGAGAAGGGATCGCTGGTTGGCACCCGGCCGTTGGCGAACATCCAGCGCGCCGTGGCGAGATGCCAGCCGGTATCGCCATCATTGAACAGCCGCGGTTCGAAGGCCGCCCAGCCGGCAAAGCCAAGCGCGGCAAGCAGCGCGACGAGCACGCCGGGCGAGACGCGCCAGGCGGGGGCGGAAGACAGCACAGCAGCGGGGGAGGCCATGCCGCCCCCCTTCCCGCAAAGCGCTGCCTTGGCAAGCCATTGCGCCGCTCGCGCTGCGGCGTGCTGCCACGCGGCGGAACGCTGGCAAAGCGCAGGGGTTTGCGCTCGTCGTCTCTTTTCCAATGCAGGGTGCCTCCGATGACCCCCGACGCCGAGCATCCCCTTGCCGTCGCCTTCCGCGACTTCGTCCGCGATCCTGCCTTTCCCTGTGTCGGCGCCAAGGCGGCGTTGCAGCGCGGCGGCATGCGCATTCTGGTGGCGCGCGATCTCGCCTCGGCGTGGGACGATCTGCGCATCCTGCCCGAACTGATCGCACTCGCCGGCGGCTGGAAGGTCGATCCGGCGCTGTTCCAGACCTTGGTGGTGATCTTCGAAGGCCCCGACGACCTCGACGAGGCGAGTTTCGAGACCCATCTTTGGGAGCGCGTCCAGAGCCTTACCGACAAGGACGATCTGTGGATGTGGAACCCGCGCGACACCCGCGTCAGCGACGATCCCGGCGATCCGCACTTCTCGCTGAGCTTCGGCGGCGAGGCCTTCTTCGTCGTTGGCTTGCACCCCGGCGCCAGCCGCCCGGCGCGGCGCTTCGCGCGGCCGGCGCTGGTCTTCAACCTTCACGACCAGTTCGAACAGCTGCGCAGCCAGAACCGCTACGAACCGCTGCGCTCGGCGATTCTCGCGCGCGACGAAGCATTGTCCGGGTCGATAAACCCGATGCTGGCGCGCCATGGCGACAACAGCGAAGCGCGCCAGTACAGCGGGCGGGCGGTGGGCAACGACTGGCAATGCCCCTATGCCGGCCGCGGCGGGGGCGCCCGCGATGCGGCATGAGATTGCGCCGCGGTCGGGGGTGGCCTTCGAGCTTGCCAAGGGCCAGCGGCTGACGGTGATCGACCCCGAGGGCGAGCAGGTCGCGGACCTCCTTGCCTTCAACCGCCATGACACCGACGAGGCGATCTCGTCCGGTCGTAGCCTCGACTATCTGTCGCGGATCTTCCTGACAGTGCCCGATCCGATCTGGTCGAACCGTTCCAACATCATGCTGCGGCTGGTCGAGGACACGGTCGGCCGCCACGACTTCCTGCTGACGCCGTGCTCGCCCGATACCTTTCGCATCCTCTATGGTGACGACCAGCCCCATCGCGGCTGCTTCGGCAATCTCGTCGCGGCGCTGGCGCCCTGGGGCATCGGCGCCGACCGCATCCCGGTCGCCTTCAACATTTTCATGAACGTCGCCGTCGATGGCGACAGCGGCGCGCTGAAAGTGCTGCCGCCGAAAAGCCGCGCCGGCGATCGGCTGGTGCTCGAGGCCGAGATGGACCTCGTCATCGGCCTGACCGCCTGTTCGGCGCCCGACAGCAACAACGGCAGCTTCAAGCCGATCCACTATTCGATCGGCTGACGGGAACGCGCCGGCGCGCGGCGGCTTGGGAGAGCATGGTCGCGCCCACCGCCCCCCACATCCTGTTGCTGGTCGGGATCGGCGTCGCCATCATCCTGGCGAACTGGCTGCCACGGCTGTTCTCGGGCCTCGAGCCCGCCGGTTCGGCGCTGCTGATCGGCGCCGGCGCGCTGGTCTTCCTCATCCCCGGGATGCCGGCGGCGCCCGATCCCGTCGCCGATCCGCGGCCCTGGGAATGGGCAAGCGAAGTCTGTGTCGTTATCGGGCTGTTCGGCGTCGGGCTGCGCATCGACAGCCTGGCGACCTTCCGGCGCTGGCGCCCGACGGCGCGGCTGCTGTTGATCGCCATGCCGCTGACGATCGCGGCGATCGCCTTCATCGGCTGGTGGCTCGGCGGGCTGACGCTCGCCGGCGCGCTGCTGCTCGGCGCGTTGCTGGCGCCGACCGACCCGGTACTGGCCAGCGACGTCCAGGTCGGGCCGCCGCTCGAAGGCGGCGAACATCCGGTACGCTTCGCGCTGACGGCCGAAGCCGGTCTGAACGACGGCCTGGCCTTTCCCTTCGTCCATCTGGCGCTGGCGATTGCTGCTGCCGGGCTGGTCGATGTGCCGTTGCTGCTCGGCTGGGCCTGGCATGATCTGCTGCTCAAGGTGGCGCTCGGCATTGCCGGCGGCGTCGCCTGTGGCTGGCTGCTGGCGCGGCTGCTGTTCACCTGGCCGCGCGGCAACGCGCTTTCGGGAAGTGAGGCAGGGATCGTCGCCCTCGCCGGCGCGCTGGCAAGCTATGGCCTCACCGAAGTCATCCAGGGCTATGGCTTCATCGCCGCCTTTGTCAGTGGCATCGTCCTGCGCCGCGGCGAGGCGCACCATCATTTCAACCGGCGCCTCCATGATTTCGCCGAATCGATCGAACGCGCGCTGACCGCGCTGCTGCTGGCGCTCGGCGCCGCGGCGCCGCGGCTGCTTGCCAATCTCGATGTCGCCGGCGCGGCGATCGGTCTCGCGCTGGTGCTGGTGGTGCGGCCGGCGGTCGGGCTGCTGGCGCTGGCCGGCAGCGACCTGCGTCGGCGCAAGCGGCTGGTCGTCGCCTTCTATGGCATCCGCGGCATCGGCTCGATCTACTATTTGTCCTATGTGGCCTCAGCCACATGACCATGCTCGATGCGACGCAGCTTTGGGCAATCACCGCTTTTACCATTGTGCTGTCGACGATCGTTCACGGCTTCACCGCCGGCGCGGCGATCGACCGGGCAACGGCGACGGTGCCGGGAGAGACGGCGGCAAGCCTCGGCCGCGTGCGGGTTTAGGACCCCCCAGTTGTTTCCCGGTCATGCGCGTGTGCGCTGGCATGACCGTTGGAGGAGAGGGTGGCGCCCGCTTAACCGATCGTCCCGAAGGGCTGCTGGCGCCGTGCCAGCGCCTGCGCGGCGCGGGCATCGCCGGCGCGCAAGGTGGCCAGCAGCGCGATGCCCTGCGCCTTGAGCAGCGCCTCGAAGCCGTCGTGCGTCGGCAGGCGGTCGATGCCGGTCAGCAATTGCGTCGCTTTCGGCGCATTGTTGCGATCGAGGTCGAGCAGGACATGGGCGTAGAAGACGCGGTGCACGGGGCTGGTCGGCTCGAGCCGCATCGCCGCCTGGAAGGCCGGATCGACAGCGTTTGCCTTGGCACCGAGCACGGTTCCGGCAAGGAAGCTGCCGAGCGTCGCGATCGACCCGCCGTGCCAGCCGCCGATCGCCGCCGCGGCGATGGCATAATTGGGATTGGCGGCGCGTAGCGCCTCGAAGGTGCGGCGGGTTTCGCGCGCCAGGCCGGGCGATTTGGTCAGCTTGGCGCGATAGCCGAGCGCCAGCGCCTTCTGCATGCGGGCGCGGAGGTTGGTCGGCTCCTTGGCGAGCGCTGCGTCAAAATCGCGGTCGGCGACGCTGAGCAGCTCGAGCGCGCGCGCCCGGTCGCGGGTTTCGTAGCAGGCGATCGTCAGCGTCGCGCGGCCGGCGATTTCGAGACTTTCGGCGGTGGCTTCGGCGCGGCCCTGCTGCGCCGCCGCGAGAAAACGCCCGTCGCGGAACGACGCGACAGCATCGGCGAAAGCCGGGGTCGCGAGGCCGAACAGCAGCAGGGCGATGACGGGCTTCATGGGGTCTCCTGCGATAATGACGTCGCGAGTGCGCTGGCGATCAGCACCCGGGTCTGTGCCAACCCGTAAAGGGCGATGAACGATCCCATCCGCGGCCCCTGCGACGAGCCGATGAGGATTTCGTAGAGCGCCTTGAACCAGTCGCGCAGATTTTCGAAGCCCGCTGCCTTGCCGGCCTCATAGACCTCGAACTGGAAAGCCTCCGCATCGGCGGTTTCGCCGAGCGCCGCCAGCCGCGCGTCGAGATCGGCGAGTGCCGCTGCCTCGCGGGCGTCGGGCGCGCGGCGCTTGAGCGTCGGGATGACGAAGTCACGGGCGTAGCGCGCGGCGTGGCGCACGAGGCGATCGAGCAGCGGGTGCGTCGCCGGCGAGGCGTCGGGGGCATGGCGACTGACGAAACCCCACAGCCGCGCCGGATCGTCGGTGGCCGCGACCGAGGCGAGGTTCAACAGCAGCGAGAAGCTGACCGGCAGGTCGGCCGCCGGCGGCGCGCCTTCGTGGATATGGTGGACGGGATTGCCCAGGCGCTGCTCGGGGGGCTGCTCGCCATAGCGGCCGAGGAAATCGGCATATTCCTCGATAGCGCGCGGGATGACGTCGAAATGCAGCCGCTTCGCCTTGCGCGGCGACTGGAACATGTAGAGCGCCAGGCTTTCGGGCGGGCCGTATTCGAGCCATTCGTCGATGGTCAGGCCATTGCCCTTCGACTTGGAGATCTTCGCCCCCTCGGCATCGAGGAAAAGCTCATAATTGAACCCCGCCGGCGGTTCCTTGCCGAGAACGCGGGTGATGCGGCCGGACAGCATCACCGAATCGATCAGGTCCTTGCCGGCCATCTCGTAATCAACGCCGAGCGCCACCCAGCGCATCGCCCAATCGACCTTCCATTGCAGCTTGCATGCGCCGCCGGTGACCGGAACGGTGACGGTCTCGTTGGTCCCCGGGCGGACATAGCTGACGGTGCCGGCAGCGACGTCGAAGGCGACGATTGGCACCTGCAGGACGATGCCGCTGTCGGGGTCGATCGGCAGGAAGGGCGAATAGGTGGCACGGCGCTCGGGGCCCAATGTCGGCAGGATGACGTCGATGACGGCGTCATAATGCGCCAGAATGTCGAGCAGGGTCGCGTCGAAACGCCCCGAGCGATAGCAATCGGTCGACGACAGGAATTCATATTCGAAGCCGAAGCCATCGAGAAACGCCTGCAGCCGGGCGTTGTTGTGGGCACCGAAGCTTTGATGGGTGCCGAAGGGATCGGGCACCTGCGTCAACGGCTTGCCCAGCGCGGCGCGCAGCAGCTCGGGGTTGGGGATGCCGTCGGGAACCTTCCTGAGGCCGTCCATGTCGTCGCTGAAGGCGATCAGCCGCGTCGGCACGCCGGGGCACATCGCTTCGAAGGCACGGCGCACCATCGTCGTCCGCACCACTTCGCCGAAGGTGCCGATGTGCGGCAACCCCGACGGGCCATAGCCGGTTTCGAACAACACGCCGTGCGCGGGGAAGCCTTGCGGGTAGCGCGCGATCAGTTTGCGCGCCTCTTCGAAGGGCCAGGCCTTGTTGTCGCGCGCGACGGCAACGAGGTCTTCAGGGTTCAAGGCGGTGGCGTTGCTCATCTGTTCCGTATATTCCTGTCATATGATCTGTGGCGGCTCCTCCGATGCGGTGCAACCGCTTATGGCGCGTGCGGTGCAACCGCCCCCGACGCACGCGTGATCCTGCCGGCACTGATCGCCACCCATGCCGGCGTCTGGATCGGCGGCGGCGACGGCGGTGGCCCCCGCGCCGTCAGCCGCGGCGAGGCGATCCGCCGTGCCGCCGACACGCCGCACCTGCTGCTCAATGCCCCCGTCGTCGCCAGCCGGCTCGGCTATCCCGAACTGTCGGGGCTCGACCTCTTGGAGTTGTTCGCCTTCGTCCATCCGGCGCGCTTCGCCGTGCCGACGCCGCGCGGGCTCGCCGCCGCGCTCGATATCGCCGCGCCGGCCGCCGATAGCGACACTGGCTTCCTCGGCCGCGCCGCCGCGGCGCTGCTGGCGAGCCTCGGCGACGACAATTGGCCGCAGCGCCACGGCGCCTGGGGGGTGTTGCAGAGCCTCATCCGCCACCGCTGGAGCTGGGCGCCGCTGCTCGCCCCCAATCTGCCCAAGCCGCATCCCCCCGAGCGCAGCCTGTTCACCATGCTGCCGAAATGGGAGGAGGCGCCGCCGCGCCCGGCGCCGCGCACCGTGGCGCTGACCGCCGACGCCGCCGAGGCGCGGCTCGGTGAACTCCTCGGCCCCGGCGCCGAGCAGCGCATCGGCCAGCACGCCTATGCCCGCGCCGTCAGCGCCGCCTTCGGCCCGCGCGCCGCCGCCGGCGCGCCGACAATGGTGCTCGCCGAAGCCGGCACCGGCATCGGCAAGACCCTCGGCTATCTCGCCCCGGCGACCGCCTGGGCGACGGCCGCCGAGGGCGCGGTGTGGCTCTCGACCTACACCAAGGCGCTGCAACGCCAGCTCGACCAGGAAAGCGCGCGCGCCTTTCCCGACCCCGCCGACAAGCGCGCGCGGGTTGTCGTCCGCAAGGGGCGCGAGAATTACCTGTGTCTCTTGAACCTGGAGGACGCGCTGCAGGGCGGGTTCGCCGGCCGCGGCGCGGTTTTCGCGGCGATCGCGGCGCGCTGGGCCGAGTACAGCCGCGACGGCGACATGGTCGGCGGCGACTTGCCCGGCTGGTTGCCGGCGCTGTTCGGCCGCACCAGCTTCTCAGGGCTGACCGACCGGCGCGGCGAATGCATCTACGCCGGCTGCCCGCATTATCGCAGCTGCTTCATCGAACGCGCCGCGCGCGCCTCCGAACATGCCGACCTCGTCATCGCCAACCACGCGCTCGTCATGATCAACGCCGTCCGCGGCCGTGCCGAGGGCGCCGGCATGACGCGGCTGGTCTTCGACGAAGGCCATCACCTCTTCGATGCCGCCGACGCCACCTTCGCCGTCGAGCTGACCGGCCGCGAGGCGGTCGAGCTGAGGAACTGGCTGCTCGGCCCCGATCGCGCGACGCGCGGCCGGCGGCGGGGCCTCGCCGCGCGGTTGTCCGACGTCGCCAGCTATGACGCCGAGGTCGCCGCGGCGATCGGCGTCGTCGGTGCCGCGGCGCGGGTGTTGCCCCAGGAGGGCTGGCTCGGACGGATCGTCGCCGGCGCCCCCGAGGGGGCGGTCGAGGCGCTGTTCGCCGCGGTTCGCGCGCAGGTGCTGGCGCGCGCCAGCAGCGAGGCCGACAGCGGCTATGGCCTCGAAACCGAAGTCGCCGAGGTGCTCCCGGCGGTGATCGACGCCGCCGCCGGTGCGGCGACGGCGCTCGGTCGGCTGGCGGGGCCGATGCTGGCGCTCGACGCGCGGCTGGCGGCGCTGCTCGACGATCCCCCCGACTGGCTTGACGGCGCGGCGCGGGCGCGCTGCGAGGGTGCCGCCGCGGGGCTGCGGCTGCGTGCCGAGACGCTCGCCGCCTGGATGCAGCTGCTGGCGCGCCTCGGCGGCGCCGCCGACCCCGCCTTTGTCGACTGGTTCGCGCTGGCGCGGATCGACGCGCGCGAGATCGACATCGGCATCCACCGCCATTGGCTCGATCCGATGGCGCCCTTCGCGCGTGCCGTGCTGGCGCCGGCGCATGGGGTGCTGGTCACCTCGGCGACCTTGCGCGGGCGAGCGGATGGCGAGGAATGGGACGACGCCGCGGCGCGCACCGGCGCCACCCATCTGCCGCGCCCGCCGGTGACCTTCGCCGCGCCGAGCCCCTTCGACTATGCGGCGCGGGCGCGCGTCATCATCGTCACCGACATCAAGCGCGGCGACATGGCCGGCCTCGCCCATGCCTATCGCGCGCTGATCGAGGCGGCAGGCGGCGGTACCCTGGGGCTGTTCACCGCGATCGCCCGGCTGCGCGCCGTCCATGCCCGCATCGCCGACCCCTTGGCACGCGCCGGGCTGCCGCTCTACGCCCAGCATGTTGATCCGATCGAGACGGGCACCCTCGTCGACATCTTCCGCGCCGAGCCGCGCGCCTCACTGCTCGGCACCGACGCGCTGCGCGACGGCGTCGATGTGCCCGGCGATTCGCTGCGGCTGGTGGTGATGGAGGGGGTGCCCTGGCCGCGGCCGACGGTGCTCCACGCCGCGCGGCGCGCTGCTTTCGGCAATGGCGCGGCGTATGACGATCGTGTCGTCATGGGGCGGCTGGCGCAGGCCTTCGGGCGGCTGATCCGCCGCGCCGACGACGCCGGCGCCTTCGTGCTGATCGGCCCCGCCGTGCCGTCGCGGCTGCTCGCCGCCTTTCCACCCGGAACGCCGATCGAGCGGCTGCCCTTGGCCGAGGCTGTCACATCCTTGCAGCATGGCTTTGCCAAGCGGGGCGCGCCGGGTCATGGTGTCGCGGCGGCGGGCGATGGCGCCACATCGCCCGTGCCGAGCACCGAGGAGCGGCCGTGAAGACCCTCACCCTGCTGCGCCACGCCAAATCGGGCTATGACGACCCGCTGCTGCGCGACTTCGATCGGCCCTTGAACGACCGCGGCCGCCGCGCCGCGCTGCGCATCGGCCAATGGCTCAAGGCGGCGCGCGACCGCGGCGACATGCCCGACTTCGATCACGTCGCCGCCTCGCCCGCCGTCCGCGTCCGCCAGACCATCGACGGCGTCGAAGCTGGACTGAAGGCCCGCCTGGCGCCGATCTACGAACAGCGAATCTACCTGTCGTCGTCGGCGACCCTGACCGAACTCTGCGCCGGCTTCGCCGAGGGTTGCCGCCATGCCCTGCTTGTCGGCCACAACCCCGGCCTCGAGGACCTGCTGCTCGAACTCGTGCCCCCGGGCGACACGCTGCGCGTCGAAGCCGAAGCCAAATACCCGACCGCGACGCTCGCCCATCTCGACCTCGCCGTCGACCGCTGGGCCCAGGTCGACGGCGGCCGCGCCGTGCTGCGCCACTTCATCCGGCCGCGCGATCTCGATCCATCACTTGGGCCCGACGATTAGAGCGGTTTCCGATCAAGTTGGATCATCGGCACGGCAGCGATACTGGGTCGCGGTGAGGAGCGAGGAGGGCGCGATGCTTCAGCATCGTAACCGATGAGCGACGCTGCCGCGGCGCAAAAGCGCCCCGCCGCGAAGCGGGCGCCCGCAGGGCGATGACGGTGATTCAAGTTGGTTGGAAGCCGCTCTAGGAGCGAAGGAAGTATGGCCTCCGGCGGCAAGGAGCTGAGCCCCTTGACCCACCTTTATTGGCGCCGCCCTCATGCTGCGAAAGCAACAACTTAAGGAAAGTGGGTCCAGGGGCTCAGCTCCTTGCCGCCGGAGGCTATTCTTCTTGAGTCGGTTATCGTTAATGGGACTTGGTATGAGCCCCTTGACCCGCTTTCCTTGAGCCGCCGCCTTTCCAGCATGAGGTCGGGACCAACAAGAGTGGGTGCAGGGCCTCAGGCCCTGCCCGCCGGAGGCATAATCTCTTGATACTTTAGGATAGGGAAACCGCCCCGACCGGCAGCGCCAGTAGCGCCGGGATCGCCTTGCGAAAGCCGAAGAAGCCCTTGTCGGCGTGAGCCCAGGCGAGGTCGTCCCAGGCGCGGCGCAGGCGGACCAGCCGAACGCCATCGGCGGCGAGCGCCGGCGCCAAGCGATCGAGGCGCGCCGCGATCGGGCCGATGGGGGCGTCGGCGGTGACGATCTGCGCCAGGCGGTGGCGGGCGGCCCAGACGCGGGTTGCCTCGGTCAGGCGGTCGTTGTCGAGGCGATCGGGGGCGATGCCGGCGCGGAGCGCGGCGCGGGCGAGCGCGTCGGCGCGGGCGGCTTCGCCATAGGCGGCGCGGCGCGGCGACAGATCGGCGCTGACGGTGGCGGGGGCGGCGACCGCGGCGAGGCGTGGCAGGGCGAGGGTTTCGAGGCTGTAGTCGCTCGACATGATCAGCAGCCCGGTGCGGGCGTCGTCGTCGACGCGATCGGGCGCCGCGATCATGACCGGCGCCGGGTTGCCGTCATCGGGGGGCACCGTCGCGACCGTCGCCAGCGGCGCCGTGAGGGCGAAGCGCCCGCCTGACATGGCGCGGATCGTCTCGGCGTCGGCGAGATAGGTCTTGCCCGGCGTGTGCAGCCCCGCCACCCAGCGCCACGAAAGCGTGTTGCTTGCGGGGCAAGCATCCAGCAACCGCCGCCAGAACAGCTCGGCGCCGAGCTGCCAAGGGAGGCCGAGGGTGAAAACCCAGATGCTGGCGAAGTTCATGCGCGCGTGATTGTGCAGCCAGCCGGTGGTGGCGAGCTCGGCGGCCCAGGCGTCGAAGCAATCGATGCCGGTCCGCCCGGCGAGCGCGGCGGCGTGGCGCGCCGCGAGGTCGGCGTCGGTGGCGAGCGTGGCGGTCAGGCTTGCGACATCGTCGCGCCAGCGCTGCCAGATTTCCGGCCGGCCCTGGAGCCACCCAACCCAATAGCTCCGCCAGCAGACTTCATCGATGAACTTCGCTGCCACTTCGGCGCCGTGATGCGCGGTGACCGCGGCGCAGACTTCGGCTTCGCTGATCAGCCGGCGGCGGATCGCCGGTGACAGGCGCGACGTCGTCGGCATGCCATCGCGATCGTGATGGTTGCGCCAGCGCGCATAGTCCTCGCCGGCCTGCGGCAGGAAGGCGGCGAGCTGCGCCTGCGCCGCGGCGCGCGTGTCAGGAAAGTTCTGGGCCATCGGCGGTCAGCGCGGTGCGGTTTCAGCGTCACGCCGCGCGAAGCGTTCGGCGGCGCGCCTGGTGCGCTTCGCCTCGCGCGCTGCCGCTTCCTCCTGCTTGCGCAGCGCGCGGCCGCGGTTGCGGTCGGCTTCGGCGCGGCTTGTCGTCGTCGCGTCGATGACGGCGCCGCCGACCTTGAAGGGCGCCTTGACGGCGGCGACCGTCGCGCCGGCGATCGCCGAGGCGACGCAGCCCGGCAGGGCGAGGCCGAGCAACAAAGGCGCCGCCGCCCGCCAGCGGCGGTTCAAACGGTAAAACTCTCGCCGCAGCCGCAGCTGCCCTTGGCGTTGGGGTTTTCGAAGACGAAGCCCGCGGCGAAATCGTCTTCCTTCCAGTCCATGCGGCTGCCGATCAGATACATCAGGCTGCCGCCGTCGATGAACAGCGTGCCGCCTGGCGTCACCACCGCTTCGTCGCCCGGCTTGGCGTCGGCGACATAGTCGAGGCTGTAGGCGAGCCCCGAACAGCCGCGCTTGGGCGTCGTCAGCCGGACGCCGGCGGCCGGCGTCGGCGCCTTGGCGATGATCTCGGCGATGCGGCGCGCCGCGTCCTCGGTGACGGTGATCGGCGCCGGGCGCGGGCGGCGCAATGTCGTCGTCTCCATCACAGCATTCCCATTTCGAGCTTGGCTTCGTCGCTCATCTTGCCGGGGTCCCACGGCGGATCCCAGACAAGGTTGATGTCGGCTGTCGCGATGCCGGGGACGCTGGAGACGCGCATCTCGACCTCGGCGGGCATGGTCTCGGCGACCGGGCAGTGCGGCGTCGTCAGGGTCATCGTCACATTGGCGTGGCCGCCGGTGATTTCGACACCGTAGATCAGCCCCATGTCATAGATGTTGACCGGGATCTCGGGATCGAAAATGTCACGCAGCGCGGCGATCACGGCTTCATAGGTGTCGCCGCCGGGGGCTTCGGCGGGGTTGCCCACCACTGCCGGGGGTTTCAGAAAGCCTTCGAGATAATCGGGGTGGCGGCCTTCGACGTCGCCATCGACCTCGGCGAGAGCGCGCGGCGGCGGCGCGCGGGGCACCTCGCGCGCCTCGGCGACTTCCTCGATCTCGAACTTGCGTGGCTGGTCGTTCATGCTTCCACCCCGAAAATGCGTGTGACGCGGGCGATGCCGGCGGCAAGGCGCTCGACATCCGACAGGTCGTTATAAATGCCGAAGCTCGCCCGCGCCGTCGCCGGCACGCCGAGCACCGCCATCAGCGGCTGGGCGCAATGATGCCCGGCGCGAATGGCGACGCCGCTTTCATCCAATATGGTGCCGATATCATGGGGATGCACCCCCTCGATGGCGAAGCTGAGGATGCCGGCCGAGTCGGCCGGGCCGAACAGCCGCACCGAATTGATGCGCCCGAGTGCCTCGCGCGCCGCGGCGACGAGGGTCGTTTCATGGGCATGGATGGCGGCGAGGCCGATGCCCTCGACATAGTCGATCGCCGCGGCAAGGCCGATGGCGCCGGCGATATGCGGCGTGCCGGCCTCGAAGCGCTGCGGCGGCGGGGCATAGGTGGTGGACAAGAAGCTGACCGTCTCGATCATCGCGCCGCCGCCCTGCCACGGCGGCATCGAGGCGAGCAGCTCGGCACGGCCCCAGAGCACGCCGATGCCGGTCGGGCCATAGAGCTTGTGGCCCGAGAAGACATAGAAATCGGCGCCGAGCGCCTGCATGTCGAGGGCGAGGCGCGGTGCCGCCTGGCAGCCGTCGACGAGCAGCAACGCCCCCTGGGCGTGCGCCGCGGCGGCGATGGTGGCGATATCGACGACGCTGCCCAGCACGTTCGAGACATGGGCGATTGCCACCAGCCGGGTGCGCGGGCCGATCATCGCGACGAGCGCGGCCTCGTCGATGCGGCCGTCGTCGGTCAGCGGCGCGACGTCGATCTCGATGCCGGTGCGGTCGCGGAGCAGCTGCCAGGGGACGATGTTGCTGTGATGTTCGAGCGCCGAGAGCAGGATGCGGTCGCCGGGCTGCAGCCGCTGCCCCCAGCTCTGCGCGACGAGGTTGATGCCTTCGGTGGCGCCGCGGGTGAAGACGATCTCGTAGGGCGACGCGGCACCGATGAAGGCAGCGACGCGGGCGCGGGCTTCCTCGAAGCGCAAGGTCATCGTCGCCGAGCGTTCGTAGACGCCGCGGTGAACGGTGGCATAGTCCGGCCCATAGGCGCGGGCGATCGCGTCTATGACGGCCTGCGGCTTCTGCGCGGTGGCGGCGGTGTCGAGATAGGCCCAATCGCCGGCGAGGCCGGGGAAGTCACCCTTGCTCCCCTCCCGCTTGCTGGAGGGGCTGGGGGAGGGAAGTCCCTTCCCGGCAAAATCCGTGTTGGCGGCGAGGGCATTCCCTCCCCCGACCCCTCCCGCAAGCGGGAGGGGAGAAGTAAGGGTGTCGCTCACAGCAGCGCCTCCAGCCGGGCTTCCAGCGCGTCGCGCGCGTCGTCAGCGAGGCCTTCGAAGGCATCCGACAGGAACGCCCGCGTCAGCAGCGCCCGCGCCGCCGCCGGCGGCACGCCGCGGCTTTCGAGGTAGAACAACGCATTGGCGTCGAGCTCGCCGACCGTCGCGCCATGGGCGCACTTCACATCATCGGCGAAGATTTCGAGCTCGGGCTTGGCGTTGGCGGTAGCGCCGCGATCGAGCAGCAATGCCTTGAACGACTGCGCCGCATCGGTCTGCTGGCCCTCGCGCGCCACCGCGACCTTTCCGAGATAGGTCGTCGTCGCGGTGTCGCCGGCGACGCAGCGCACCACCTGGCGGCTGACGGCGCCCGGCCCGGCGTGGCGGACGGTGGTGACGATCTCGCGATTGGTGGCGCCGCGGCCGATGATGACGCCGCCGAGATCGAAGCGCGCGCCGGCGTGGAGGGTGACATCGAGCGCCACCCGGCCATAGCGGCCGCCGGCGTTGAGGATGCGGAAGTCGAGGCTCGCCCCGGCTGCGACGGTGATCGCATAATCGTGGATGACGATGGCGTCGTCGGGGGCGTCGAGGATCAGCGTCCGCGCCAGGCTTTCGCCGGCGGCGACGGTGACCGTCTCGGCGGCCGGCACCGGCCAGACGCTGGCGGCGGCGGCGAGGTCGCTGTAGCGCCAGGCCTCGTCGCGGCGGGTGGGAAGCGCGCTCACGCCGCGATGCTCACATAGCCGTCGCGCTCGAGAACATGCGCCAGCTCGGCGCCGCCCGAGCGGACGATGCGCCCGCCGACGAGGACATGGACGAAGTCCGGCACGACATAGTCGAGCAGCCGCTGGTAGTGCGTGATCAGCAAGGTGGCGCGCTCGGGGCCGCGCATCCGGTTGATGCCTTCCGAGACCACCCGCAGCGCGTCGATGTCGAGCCCCGAATCGGTCTCGTCGAGCACCGCCAGCCGCGGTTGCAGCACCGCCATCTGGACCATTTCATTGCGCTTTTTCTCGCCGCCCGAAAAGCCCTGGTTCACCGAGCGCTTGAGCATCTCATAGGGCAGGCCGAGGTCCGCGGCGACGGCCTTGACCAGCTTCATGAACTCGGCGCCCGAGGCTTCCGCCTCGCCGCGCTGGCCGCGCTGGGCATTCAAGGCGGTGCGCAGGAAGTTGAGGTTGGAAACGCCCGGAATCTCGACGGGATATTGCAGTCCGAGGAACACGCCCGCGGCGGCGCGCTCATGGGGTTGGAGCGCCAGCAGGTCACGCCCCAGGAAGGTCACCGACCCGCCGGTGACGGCATAGCCGGCGCGCCCGGCGAGGACATAGGACAAAGTCGACTTGCCGGCGCCATTGGGACCCATGATGGCATGGACCTCGCCGGCGTTCACCGTCAGCGACAGGCCCTTGAGGATCGCCTTGCCGTCGATTTCGGCGTGGAGGTCGTCGATGATCAGCATCAGATCCTGGTTCCCGGGGTCGCCGGCGCGTCGCCGATGCCCTGCTGGCGTTTGATGATGGTGACGACGGTCGTCTGGCGCAGCGCGTCGTCGAGGGTGGCGACCGACGCCTGGGCGACGGCCTCGGCCATTTCGCGCGAGTGCGTCGGATGGCCGAGGCGATCGAAGTCGGCGACCTTGGCGAAAAGCGCGTTGCGCGCCGGACGGCAGCTCTTGACGATGGTGTCGGCCAGCGCGCCGGCGGTATCGTCGGCAACCGGCATCGCCGCGGCATGGCCTTCGATGCACTCCGTGTAGGTCTTGGTCAGCCGGTCGACTTCGGCGCGCGCCGTGGCGCCGGCGGTGTCGACACGCGGCGCCGGCGCGTCGCAGGCGGCGAGGGCGAGCGCGGCGAGCAGGGCGACGCGCTTCATCCGACCGAGCCCTCGAGGCTGATCCCGAGCAGCTTCTGCGCTTCGACGGCGAACTCCATCGGCAGCTGCTGGAGCACCTCGCGGCAGAAGCCGTTGACGATCAGGCCAACCGCCGCCTCGGTATCGAGGCCGCGCGACTGGGCGTAGAACAGCTGGTCGTCGCTGATCCGGCTCGTCGTCGCTTCATGCTCGACCTGCGCCGAGGGGTTGCGCACTTCGATATAGGGCACCGTATGTGCACCGCACTCGGCGCCGAGCAGCAGCGAATCGCACTGGGTGTGGTTGCGCGCGCCCTCCGCGCTGGCGGCGACGCGGACGAGGCCGCGATAGGTGCCTTGGCTGCGCCCCGCCGAAATGCCCTTCGAAACGATCGTCGAGCGCGTGCCGCGGCCGAGATGGATCATCTTGGTGCCGGTATCGGCCTGCTGGCGGTTGTTGGTCACCGCCACCGAATAGAATTCGCCGACCGAGCCCTCGCCCGACAGCACGCACGAGGGATATTTCCAGGTGATCGCCGACCCCGTCTCGACCTGCGTCCAGCTGACCTTGCTGCGCTTGCCGAGGCAGTTGGCGCGCTTCGTCACGAAATTATAGATACCGCCCAGGCCATTGGCGTCGCCGGGATACCAGTTCTGCACGGTCGAATATTTGATCTCGGCGTCATCGAGCGCGACCAGCTCGACGACCGCGGCGTGGAGCTGGTTCTCGTCGCGCATCGGCGCGGTGCAGCCTTCGAGATAGGAGACGTAGCTGCCCTTGTCGGCGACGATCAGCGTGCGTTCGAACTGGCCGGTGTTGGCGGCGTTGATGCGGAAATATGTCGAAAGCTCCATCGGACAGCGGACGCCCTCGGGAATGTAAACGAAGGTACCATCCGAAAAGACCGCGCTGTTCAGGCAGGCGAAGAAATTGTCCTGCACCGGCACGACGCTGCCGAGCCACTTCTTCACCAGCTCAGGGTACTCCTTCACCGCCTCGCTGATCGAGCGGAAAATCACCCCGGCCTTTTCGAGCTCGGCGCGAAAGGTCGTCGCCACCGAAACGCTGTCGAACACCGCATCGACCGCGACGCGGCGCGCGCCCTCAACCCCGGCGAGCATCTTCTGCTCCTCGATCGGGATGCCGAGCTTTTCATAGGTACGGCGAATCTCGGGATCGAGCTCGTCCAAGGAGCCGATCGTCGGCTTGGCCTTGGGGGCGGCGTAATAATAGGCGTCCTGATAGTCGATCGGCTTCAGATCGAGCTTGGCCCAATCGGGCGCCGTCATCGTCAGCCAGCGGCGATAGGCCTTCAGCCGCCAATCGAGCAGCCATTCGGGCTCGCCCTTCTTGGCCGAGATATAGCGGACGGTGTCCTCGTTGAGGCCCTTGGGCGCCATCTCCGATTCGATGTCGCTGACGAAGCCCCATTTATAGGTGGCGAGATCGTCGACCGCGGCGCGCGCGGCGGCGTCTTGGATTTCGGGCTCGGCGGCAATGGCGGCGGACTGGTCGGTCATGCGTGCACCTCATCGGCGGGGAGCGCGGACGCAAGCCGTGCTGTCGCCGCAGGCTTGATCAGATCGGCCAGGCTGACCGCGGCAAGCGCGGCGCGCACCGCGGCGTTGATCGGCCCCCAATGGCCGCGCACCCCGCACTGGCCCTCGATGGCGCAGTCGCTGGCGTCGCCGCCGGCGCAATGCGTCAGCGCGATCGGGCCATCGACCGCCTCGACGATCGCCGCGACTGAAATCTCGCTTGCCGGGCGCACCAGGCAGAAACCGCCGGCCACGCCGCGCGATGCCACCAGCAGGCCGCCACGCGCCAATGTTCCCATCAGCTTGGCCACCGTCGGCGCCGGAATCGCCGTCACCTCGGCGACGCGCGCCGCCGACAGCCGCTCGCCCGGCGCGCGCGCGGCGGCGGTCATCACCACCACGGCGTAATCGGCAAGGTTGGTCAGTCGGATCACGGCAGCGGGGCAGCCTTCAAAGCGGAGCGATTTCGTCCGGCTTATGTGGGCGCCGCCCCGCGAGTGTCAAGCAACGCCTTCAGCTGAACAGCGCCAGTTTCGGCAGGTCGGGCATCAGCCGTTTGCGGGCGATGGTCAGCCGCGTCACCGCCGCGGCGCCGCTGAGGAATTGCGCCGGGGTCATGCCGATGAACTGGCGGAACTCGCGGATCAGATGCGCCTGGTCATAGAACAGCCCATCGTCGATCAGCTCCGCCCAGCCTTCGGCCTCGCCATTGCCGAGGCGCACCGCCGCCCCCAGCGCTCGATATTTGCGCGCCAGCAGCCGCGGCGACGCGCCATAGACGCGCTGCGCCAGCCGCTCGACCGACCGCGCCGACATCCCCGACGCCGCCACCAGCGCATCGACGGAAGGTGCCGCGGCGCCCGTCAGCCAGGCATCGGCAAGCCCGGTGAACCAGCACGGCGCCGTCGCCGAACGCGCCAGCCAGCCAAGAAAGAAGCGATCCGCGGCCGCCACCCGCGCGGCATCGCAGCGCGCCGTGGCGAGGCCATCGACCAGCGCATCGACCTCGGCGCCTGCCAGCCCGCGCAGATCGACCATGTCGTCGGCAAGCTGGTCGGCCGGGGCGGCGACCAGCGTTGCCCAGCCAAGCGGCAGCACCCCGATGCCGAACACCAGCAGCCGGCCGCTGGCGGTGAAGCGCACCGGCCCGCTCGTCGGCCCCTGCAGATGCGCCGCCCCCGAGGCGCGGACGATGCCGGTGGCGAAGTGATTGAGCGCGCGGCCTTCGACGATGATTCGGATCTGCGGCAGCTCGGCGCGCATCAGGTCGGAAAACACCGGCCCCGGCGCCTCGAACCAATAATAGGAGGACAGCAGCGCGCGTAGCGGGGCCGCGGGCGCGAAATAGCGGATGCTGACCATCGCCCCTTTCCTTGCGGCCCCCGCCGCTATGTCGGCGACGCCGCCGCCGAGGTCAATCTGGGAAAGGTGCCAGCAACAACGCAAAAAGGACCCGGCGGCGGGACGGCCGCCGGGCCTGAAGGTCGTGAGGATACCCGCCGCCAACCGGTTGCCGGTGGTGGGCTCCCCTCGGGTCGCGATGCTTCTCTAGCCGGCGGTGGCCGGCGGCGATTGTATGATTGCGACAAAAAGCGTGAAGCCCCGGTGAAGGGGGACGGGCTTGCGGCGGGCGGCGCCGGCCCCGAGCCCTAGGGTCAGGACCTGTTAAATCCATGCCCCGGCACGGCCCGGAGCGGCCCGGCACGAGTGAGCAAGCGCAGCGGCGGTAGCGGCGCTACCGCCCAAGCGCCGCGAGCGCTGTGCCGGGCCGTTCCGGGCCGCCCTTCGGGTTGCCCGTGCAAGGCAAATGGCGTCGTTGCGGTCCCTTGGCGGGGGGCAACGCCCCGCCCGCGGTCCCGCGCCTAGCCATTTGCCTTGTACGGGCAATGACGGGGCATGGATTTAACAGGTCCTGACCCTAATTGAGCGCGACGACGGCCTGGTTGAGCATCGCTGCAAAGCCGACCCAGACGAGATAGGGCAGCAGCAACAGTGCCGCGGTGCGCGAATAGCGCCGCAGCACGATGATCAGCGCGGCGATCGACGCCCAGAACAGCCAGACCTCGATCGCGGCGAGGTCGGGGCGGTGCAGGCGGAAGAACAGGAAGCTCCACAACAGGTTGAGCGTGCCGTTGAGCGCGAAGAGGCCAAGGATGGTCTCGGCGGCGGCGCGATTGGGCGCCGCCATCCACGCCGTCGTCGCCGAAATCGCCGCGAGGCCGAAGATCAGTGTCCACGCCGGGCCGTAGAGCATGTCGGGCGGCGCCCAGCTTGGCTTGGCGAGCCCCTGGTACCAGGGGCCGATGTCGGTGATCGTCGCGCCGATGATGGCAATGAAGCTGGTGACGATTGCCGCTACTGTCGCCGGCAGCAGCCAGCGCCCGGCCTTCATCGCCACATCGGTGCGGCTCACGCCCGGGCTTCCGGCTGGCGGCGGCCGGTGAACAGCGCGCCGATCAGCTGGCGGGTGTCCTTGATGAACACCCGGACGTGCGCCATCGGCTTCCGCCGGACGAGTTCCTTGTTCATATAGGCTTCCCAGGTCAGCTGCTGGACATCGGGATCGCGGCACAGCTTGACGAAGCGTTCGCGCATATTGTCGTTCGAATACCAGAACCACTGCATGATGCCGAGGACGCGGAAGACCTGGCCGTGCGCCTTCATGAAGCGCTTGCGCGCGGTCTTCAGCTCGGCGGCATTGCCGGTCTTGAGGAACGCCATTGCCGATTCGGCGGCGAGGCGCCCGGCGGTCATCGCATAATAGATGCCCTCGCCCGACGCCGGCGCGACGACGCCCGCGGCATCACCGGCGACGACGACATCGCGGCCATTGTCCCAGCGCTTGCGCGGCTTCAGCGGGATCGGCGCGCCTTCGACACGGACGGTGTGGCAGGCGTCGAGCCCGGTTTCGGCGCGCAGCTGCGCCACGGCCTTGCGCAGCTCGAAGCCCTTCTTGGCGCTGCCGACGCCGACGCTGGTCTTGCCGCCGTGCGGGAAGATCCAGGCGTAAAAGTCGGGCGACAGCTTGCCCTGGTAGAAGACGTCGCAGCGGCCGCCGGCAAAGCCGTTGACGCCCTCAGGCGGCGAATCGATGACTTCATGGTAGGCGGCGACGAACTTTGGCGCCGGCTCGGGCAGTGCCGCACGCGCCACCGCCGAATTGCCGCCGTCGCAGCCGAGGACGACCTTGGCCCGAACGCGCATCGGCTCGCCGCCGCGCGCCGCGCCCTTGGGGCGATATTCGATCACCGCGGTGCCATCGGCGTCGCGTGCCAGCGTCTCGAAGGTGCCGGCACGGCGCTCGGCGCCATGGCTGGCGGCGCGGGCGCGCAGCCATTCGTCGAAAACGTCGCGATCGACCATGCCGACAAAGCCGCCGGCGGCACCGGCGCTGACCGGCATGTCGACCATCATTCCCGACGGCGCGATCATCCGCGCTTCGTTCGCCGTGGCGCAAAGCTGGTCGAGCGGCACGTCAAAATCCTTCAGCAGCCGCGGCGGCACGGCGCCGCCGCACGGCTTGATGCGCCCGGCGCGATCGAGCAGCAGCACCTTGAAGCCGGCGCGGGCGAGGTCGTCGGCGGCGGTCGCCCCCGACGGGCCGCCGCCGACGACGACGGCGTCGAAGTTTTCGTGTCCGGTCATGCGAGTGCCTCCTGCGGGTGACGATGGGCTGATGGCGCGGTGCCGAGGCGCGCGGCGATGGCGGCGGCGGCGACGAACATCGCCGCCTCGAGAATAAAGACGAGGGCGAAGGCCTGGGCGTCGGCATGCAGCGCGGCGCGGCCGATATCGACGGCGCTGGCGCCGAACAGCCCCCCGAGCCCGAAGGCAGCGGCCTGCGCCGCGCCCCACAGCCCCATGCGGATGCCTTCCTGGCCGGCGCCGTCGCGACCGGCGAGATCGAGCATCGCGCCGATCGCCGCGACAGCGAAGACGCCATTGGCGAAGCCGAGCGCGAAGACCGTCGGCGCCAGCGGCCAGCCGCGCGAATGGCCGGCGGCAAAGGCCAGCGCGGCGAGCGCTGCCGCCGAGGCGAGACAGCCGCCGACGATCCATGGCCGCAGCCGGAAGGCGCTGCCGCGCGCGAAGCCATGGCCGCCAATGCCGACGAGGATCATGCCGAGCAGCACGCCCTGGTGCTGGACGCCCGAAAGCGACGTCGATTCGCCCGGGGTCAGGCCGAAGACCAGCCCGGCGAAGGGTTCGAGGATCAGGTCCTGCGTCGCATAGGCGAGCATCGCGACGAAGACGAACAGCGTGAAGCGCCGGGTAAGCGGGTCGGCCCAGATCGCCGCCAGTGCCGCACGGAAGGCGATCGTTGCTTGCGCGGGGCGCGGGTTCTCGGCGCCGCGCTCGACCCCGACAACGCCGAGGCAGGCGGCGGCGAACGCCGTCAGCGCGGCGCCGGTGGCGACGCTTACCAGGCGCTCGGGCGAGAAGGGATCGAGCAGCTTTCCGGCGACCCCGGCGGTGACGACGATGCCGACGATCATCATGATCCAGGTCAGCGATGCCGCCGCCGGGCGCCGCGCCGGCGCGGTGCGGCTGGCGAGCAGGGCCAGCAGACTGGTGCCCGCCGCGCCGACCCCGGCACCGATCATCGCATAGGCAAGGATGCTGAGCGCGATCGCCAGCGGGAAGGCACTCGCCAAAAGCACCGTGGTGCGTGCCGCGAGGATCGCGCCCGCTGCCAGCACCGCCATGCCGCCGATGATCCACGGCGTCCGCCGCCAGCCACGATCGGAACCATGCCCAAAGCCCGGCCGGCCGAGCTGGACCATATAGTGAAAGGCGACGAGCCCCGCCGGCAGCGCCGCGGGCAGGGCATATTCGACGACCATGACGCGGTTGAGCAGCGACGTCGCCAGCATGACGATGGCGCCGATCGCCGCCTGCACCAGCCCCAGCCGGGCAATGCCGAGCCAGCCGAGCGGCGCCGCGGGCGTCATGCGATCGCCCGCAGGCCGAACGACCCGGCGAGCATGCCGAGAACGTAGAGCGAGGTGCCGGTGGCGTTGTAGCGCGGCGCCTCGGCGGCGGGATTGCGCACCAGCCGCGGCATCAGCGCCAGTTGTGCCAGCAGCAGCACCGCGACGATCGCGGCGTAGATCGGCGCGCCCCACATTGCGAGCAGTCCGACGACCACCGCCTGCGGCAGCGCCATCGTCAGGCAGGCAAGCAGCGCCGCGCGGCGTTCGCCGAGGATCACCGGGCGCGAGCGCAGGCCGCTGAGGCGGTCGCCCTCGACCGCCTTGAAGTCATTCAATACCATGATGCCATCGGCGCCGGCGGCGTAGAGCGCCAACACGAGAAGGATCGCCGGCGCCGGCAGCCCGCCCGACATCACCGCGGCGCCGGTGAACCAGGTCAGCCCCTCATAGGCGGCAGCGCAGAGCCCGGGACCGACCCAGCCGTTGGCCTTGGCGCGGAATGGTGGCGCACTGTAAGCCCAGGCGAGGATCAGCCCGAGCACGGTCGCCGCACCGACCCAGACGCCGATCGTCCAGCCGACAATCAGTGACAGGATCGTGCCGATGCAGGCAATCCACAGCCCCCAGCGGCCGGGAATGCGCCCCGATGGAATCGGGCGGTCGGGCTCGTTGATCGCATCGACATGGCGGTCGAACCAGTCGTTGACCGCCTGGCTGGTACCGCAGACGAGCGGCCCCGCGAGGATCATGCCGGCGACCAGAAAGCCGGCGCGTTCGGCGACCGGCACCCCCGACGAGACGACGCCGCACATGAAGGCCCACATCGGCGGGAACCAGGTGACGGGCTTCAATAGGACGACGACATCGCGCAGCGCCGGCAGCCGCCGGGGCGGAATCGCGAGGGAAGCGCCGGTCATAACTGTAAGCTATGCTTGACAGTTGAGGGCGTCAATCAGATTGGGCGGAAATGTGGCTGACCTAGCGCAATCGTGCTGACGATGCAGCGCTACTCGCCGTCGCCGAGATTGCCGAGGCCGTGGCGGTGGAGTTTCGAATAGAGGCTCTGGCGTGACAGGCCGAGGATTTCGGCGGCCGAAGCGCGGTTGTCGTCGGTATAGGCGAGCGCTGCTTCGATGCAGAGACGCTCGATAAGGTCGGTCGATTCGCGGACGATTTCCTTGAGCGACACGCGGCCGACAAGTTCGGTCAATTGCTCGACCGAGCGCGGCTGGGCAATGCCGGCACCGCGCGCCGCCAGCGGTTGGACGGGGCGGATGGTGAAACCATGGCGAATGCCGTCGGCGTCGGCGGATTTGACCGCCGACACCTCGACGTCGAGGTCGGCGCCGTGGCGCGGGCGGACGATGGTCGAAAAATTGCTGACCGCGCCATGCTCGCGCAGCTGCGCCTCGAGCAGGCCGACATCGATCCCCGGCCGGCCGAGCCAGCGCGGCAGCGGCGCGCCAGTGACATCGGCGTCGCGTGCCTCGGCGACGAGATCGAGGAAGGCAGCATTGCAGGCCAGCACCGCAAGGTCGCGGTCGGTGAGCACAAAGGCGTCGGGCATCCGCTCGAGGACTTCGCTCAGCGGCCGGTCGCGAGGGCCCTCGATCTCGGCGGCGAGCGGGCGCAGGCGGACGAGCAGCTGGGCGGCGCGATCCTGGCGAAACAGCGTCGCCGACATCAGCGCCGCCTCGCCATCGGCAAGGCGAATGCGGCCGGGGTGGCGCTGTTCGGCGGCGGCAACGGCGCCGAGCAGCGCGGTCGCGGCATCGCGATCGTCGGCGTGGACGATGGTGACGAACGGCTGGCCATCGAGGCCGCCGCCGCCGGCGAGCCGCCGCGCCGCGGGGTTGGCATCGGTGATGCGGCGGCTCGCCGTGTCGACGACAAGGATCGCTTCGCTGGCGCTTTCGAACAACAGCCGATAGCGCGCCTCGAGCTGGCGCAGGCGCAGCGAATCGCGCTCCATCGCCTGTTGGGCGCGCAACAGCCGTTGCTGCAGTGCCGCGGCAGCGCGCATGTCGCGACCGATCGCCAGCCGCTCGTCGCCGGTGCCATCGAGCATCAGATAGCGAATCGGCACCTCGCCGCCGGCGATTGGATGATTGACCTGGCGCCAGCGTCCGGGGTCACTGGTGCCGGCGAGCAGCTCCTCGGCCTTGCCGCGGCTTTCAGCGCCGACCGTTTCGCCGAATGGCCGCCCCAGCCAGGTTTCGATGCCGAGCCCGGCAAGATCGTCGGCGCCGAGGCGGATATCGCGGATAACGCCGCCCGAATCGATCGCCAGCATCAGGTCGCAGGCAGCAGCCAGTGCCTCGTTGGCGACGCGCGGCGGCAATTCGACGAGCGTACCGACCGCGACAGCGGTGCGGCGATCGGCCAGTCGATCGGCTCGGGGGGGGCGCGCATCCATTGTCTTGGCGAAACGCCCCTTTCCGGAACCGGTATCGCGACGTTGCGCCGCACAAAAAATCAGTTGGCGTGCGTAACTCCCGCTCGCAGCCGTTTCGTCAAGAGGCTTTCGGCCATCGCCACGGCAAGGCGGCCGTCGGCGGCGGTGCCGTCGGCACCGACTTCGGTCGCCAATTGCGGCGTTTCGACGAACGGCCGACCGCCGACGAGAACGACAAGATCGGGGTTGCGTGAAGCGCGACGGATCTGGGCGATGGTGCGCGTCAGCCCGGCGAGATTGCGATCGGCGGCGACCGAGAGCCCGATGACATCGAAGCCGCGCCCGGCGACGAGCGACAGCAATTCGTCTTCATCGAGCGTTGGCGCGCTCCACGTCTGCCAGCCGGCGCGGCGGAAGAATTCCTCCACCAATATGGCGCCAAGGCTGTGCTGCTCGCCCGGGGCCGGCGCGAGCAGCGCGCGCCGGGCCAGGCCGTCGGTACCGCCGCGACCCGGCGCCAGCGAGCCCAGAGCGTGGACCAGTTCCTGCAACCGCCACAGCCCCATGGTGACATCGACGAAATCGCAGCTGTCGTCTTCCCACATCTCGCCGAGGCGGCGGGCGGCGGGGGCAAGCAGGTGAAGATAGATCGTCTCGACCTCGATGCCGGCGGCGATGAGCGCCTCGATCCGGGCGAGCAGCGGCCCGACCTCTTCCTCCAGCGTCGCGGCGGCGAACTGGTCGGCGACGCTCGGGGCGATGATGCCGGGATCGACGACCGTGGTACGCGGTTCGGTGCCGCGGTGGGCGAGCAGCAGGCGCGGCACGATATCGGCTTCGATCAGCCGGGCGAGGACATCGGGATTGGCAGTTGCGCGCGGCGCCACCGGAGCACCGAGGGCGGCACGGCGGGCGCGGTCCCAACTGCGCGTTGCCGCGTTGCGGGCTTCGGCGACAATCTCCAGCACTGATGCCATTCTCGACCCCCGTCGTCTTGCGCGACTGGCTTCGAACTTCCGGCTTTCCGGGAGTAGGAATCCCCAATATCGCGAGGATAACGCGATTTCGCGACGTCTCGCAAATCGAAAGACTGATAGTGCCGCGGCGCTTTGTCAATTCGCATTGACGTAAAGCGCGGTTGACACTCTCCCGCCGGGTGATAGGTTTCACGTCGGGGAGTGACAGTGCCACACAGCGACGCCAACCGGCCCAAGCGGGCCCTCTACACCGCCGAGGAGCGGGCGCGCCGCGACGCGACGCCGTGGACGCTGGTGCAGGGCATCCTGGCGCCCGTGCAGTTCCTGGTGTTCCTCGTCAGCCTGGCGCTGGTGTTGCGCTATCTGGCCGTTGGCGAAGGCCATGACGCCGCGATCATCTCGGTCGTCGTCAAGACGCTGACGCTTTATGCGATCATGGTCACCGGCGCGATCTGGGAGAAGGTCGTCTTCGGGCGTTACCTGTTCGCCCCGGCGTTCTTCTGGGAAGACGTCTTCTCGATGCTCGTCATCGCCCTGCACACCGCCTATCTGGTGGCGCTGGTGGGGGGCTGGCTCGACGCCCGCCAGCTGATGTGGCTCGCGCTGGCAGCGTACGCCACTTATGTCGTCAATGCCGGCCAGTTCGTCTGGAAGCTGCGCATGGCGCGGCTCGAAGGCAGCCGCGACTCAGGCGTGCCGCAGGGGCTCGCCGCATGAACGCCGCGGTCGCTCCGCTCGGCGCCGATCGCCCGATCCTGCGCGAGCGCGGCCAACGCGAAGTCTTCTGCGGGCTGACCGGCATCGTCTGGCTGCATCGCAAGATCCAGGACGCCTTCTTCCTCGTCATCGGCAGTCGCACCTGTGCGCATCTGCTGCAGTCGGCCGCCGGCGTGATGATCTTCGCCGAGCCGCGCTTTGCCACGGCGATCATCGAGGAAAAGGATCTCGCCGGGCTCGCCGATGCCAATGAGGAACTCGACCGCGTCGTTGCCCGGTTGTTGGCGCGGCGCCCCGATATCCGGCTGCTGTTCCTCGTCGGGTCGTGCCCGTCGGAAGTCATCAAGCTCGATCTCGCTCGCGCCGCGTCGCGACTCGACAAGTCGACCGACGGCGTCCGCGTGCTGGCCTATTCGGGCAGCGGCATCGAGACGACTTTCACGCAAGGCGAAGACGCCTGTCTCGCCGCGCTGGTGCCGCAGATGGCGACAACCGCCGAGACACAGCTGCTGATCGTCGGCAGCCTGCCCGACATCGTCGAGGACCAGTTCCGCCGGCTGTTCGCCGAGCTGGGCATCGCGCGCGTCGACTCGCTGCCGCCGCGGCGCTCGGGCGAGCTCGCCGCGGTCGGCCCGGGGACGCGCTTCCTGCTGGCGCAGCCTTTCCTCGGCGATACCGCGACGGCGCTGCAGGCGCGCGGCGCGGTGCATCTGCCGGCGCTCTTCCCCTTCGGCGCCGAAGGCACCACCGCCTGGCTGCACGCCGCGGCCAAGGCCTTCGGCATCGACGAAATGCACTTCCGCCGCGTCGTCGCGCCCGGCCGCGAACGCGCCAAGCGTGCGCTCGAGCGCCAGGCCAAGGTGCTCGCCGGCAAGTCGATCTTCTTCCTGCCCGATTCGCAGCTGGAAGTGCCGCTGGCGCGCTTCCTCGCCAATGAGCTCGGCATGGTGCCGGTCGAAGTCGGCACGCCCTATCTGCATCGCGGTCACCTTGCCGACGAGCTCGCGGCGCTGCCCGATTGCGTCGTTTCGGAAGGCCAGGACGTCGATCGCCAGCTCGACCGGGTGCGCGCCGCGCGTCCCGACCTCACCGTCTGCGGCCTCGGCCTCGCCAACCCGCTCGAGCGCGAGGGGCTGACGACGAAATGGTCGATCGAGCTGGTGTTCTCGCCGGTCCATGGCTTCGACCAGGCCGGCGACCTCGCCGAACTCTTCGCGCGGCCGCTGGTGCGCCGCGATCTGTTGGCGGTGTAGCAATGCAACTGACCGTCTGGACCTATGAAGGACCGCCGCACGTCGGGGCGATGCGCGTCGCCACCGGCATGACCGGGCTGCACTATGTGCTGCACGCGCCGCAGGGCGACACCTATGCCGACCTGCTGTTCACGATGATCGAGCGCCGCGGCGCCCGCCCGCCGGTGACCTACACGACCTTCCAGGCGCGCGACCTTGGCGGCGATACCGCCGAACTGTTCAAGACCGCCGTCCGCGATGCCGCCGAGCGCTTCCGCCCGCAGGCGATCATCGTCGGCGCATCGTGCACCGCCGAGCTGATTCAGGACGATCCCGCCGGGCTGGCGGCGACGATGGGGCTCGACTGCCCGGTGATCGCCCTCGACCTGCCGAGCTACAGCCGCAAGGAAAGCTGGGGGGCGTCGGAGACCTTCTATCGTCTCGTCCGCGCGCTCGCCGATCCGGCGCGGCGGCCGGGTCCGCGCGATGGCCGGCGGCCGCGCGCCAATCTGCTCGGGCCGACAGCGCTCGGCTTCCGCCACCGCGATGATGTTTCGGAAATTACCCGGCTGCTCGCGGGCCTCGGCGTCGATGTCGCGGTGACGGCGCCGCTCGGCGCCTCGCCCGCCGATCTCGCCGGGCTGGGCGAGGCCGATTTCAACATCGTCCTCTACCCCGAAACCGGCTTGGAAGCGGCGCGCTGGCTGGAGAAGACCTTCTGCCAGAAGACGGTGACGACCGTGCCGATCGGCGTCGGCGCAACGCGCGAGTTCATCGCCGAAGTCTGTGCCGCCGCCGGCATCGCCGTTCCCGCCGATCCCGACTCGGGCCGCCTGCCCTGGTGGTCGCGCTCGGTCGATTCGACCTACCTTACCGCCAAGCGCGTCTTCATCTTCGGCGACGCGACCCATGCCGTCGCCGCGGCGCGCGTCGCCTCGGAGGAACTCGGCTTCAAGGTCGTCGGCCTTGGCTGCTACAACCGCGAATTCGCCCGCGACATCCGTACGGCGGCCGCCAAATATGGCGTCGAGCCGCTGATCACCGACGATTATCTCGCCGTCGAGGACGCCATCGCCGCGTCAGCGTGTGAACTGGTGCTCGGCACCCAGATGGAGCGCCACATCGCCAAGCGCCTGCGCATCCCCTGCGCGGTGATCTCGGCGCCGGTGCACGTCCAGGATTTCCCCGCGCGTCACAGCCCGCAGATGGGCTTCGAAGGCGCCAATGTGCTGTTCGATACCTGGGTGCACCCGCTGGTGATGGGCCTCGAGGAGCATCTGCTGACGATGTTCCGCGACGATTTCGAGTTTTCGGATGCGGCCGGCGCGAGCCATCTGGGCGGCCATGGCGCCGCCGCGCCGGCCGCTCCCCTCCCGCTCGCGGGAGGGGCTGGGGGAGGGAATGAGCCCGCCCTCACCGAGACCACCGCCGAAACCGAAACCCTTCCCACCCCCGACCCCTCCCGCGAGCGGGAGGG
>LJHX01000031.1 GCA_001295935.1 alpha proteobacterium AAP81b | reverse complement strand
GGAGCAAAAGCGCCCCGCCGCGAAGCGGTCGCCCGAAGGGCGATGACGGCGATTCAACCACCGTGAAAGCCGCTCTAGTGGCGGAGAGCGACCGCTGGCCGGCGGGGCGGCAGCCGCGCCGCCGCTGCCGGCGACAAGGAAACGCCCGCCGGCTGGGGAGCCGGCGGGCGCTGCCTTGGCGCGGCGCTGTCAGCCGATCAGGGGTTGGTCGGCGGCCTGACGCAATTGGGGTCGCGCGGATCGACGCTGCAGGGATCGACGGCGCCCAGAACATCGACGTTGATCACCGAGCGGCGATCGCCGGCATTACCGATCTGCGCCGCCTGCTGCGCCGCCTGCTGGGTGGAATTGGCACCCGTCGGCAGCCCCGGCGCGGCAACCCCGACGCCGGTCGGCACGCCCGAGATCGAGCCGCCGGCCGAAAAGCCAGCGGCATTGGCGACGCGCGCCGCGGCGACGAAGATGTTGCCCGAAGCGCGCACCCCGGCGTCGCCGGCGTCGACTTCACCCACCGGGGCGACGAGCACGATTTCCGAATCGGCGTCCTCGGGATTGCGCTTGAAGGTACCGATGCCGGCGCCCGACACGCTGCCGATGCTGTTGACCTCGCCAACGCCATCGTTGTTGAAGCGTACCGTGATCGGCGGGAAGCTCGCCGCCGTCCGCGGGCCCTGGCCGGCGTTCAAATCGCCGTTCGACGACCAGAAATTGATGTTACCCCCGGCGAAGGTGAAGGCGCGACTCTGGTTCAGGCGGAAGTCGCCATCGAAGAAGCCGCGCAGGTCGCCCGACCGCAGGGTGAGCAGGCCTTCGAAGCCGCGCGGGAAGCTGTCGACGCCGCCGAACCCAATCGACGGCAGGGTCGGCGGGACAAAGAGGCCAAACTCGGACGCCGAGCGGCCAAGGCCGTAGCGGCGCGACAGCTGCTCGCTGAGCCGGACGACCGATCCAGCGATCAGGTCGCCACCCGGCGCGAGGATCGTCAGCGAGCCGCCCCGCGCGGTCTGCAAGGTCGACAAGCGCAGATCGGCATCGCCGGTCAGCTTGCGATCGGCGACAACCGGCTGGCCATTGGCATCGAGACGGCGGCGCGGCACGCCTTGCGGATTGTCGGTGGTGATCGTGGCGGGGTCGGTCTCGTAAAGTGCTTCCGCAAGATTGTCGGTATAGCCGCGGCTGGTCGGAAACAGCGTCTGCAAGGCGCGATAACCGCGGATGAACTGCTGCGACGACGCGCTGTTGGTCAGTGCCGGTTCGCGCAACTCGGCGAACAGCAGATCGCTGGCGAGGAAGGATTGCTGCTGCAGCGGCGAAACAACCGCCGGATCGACAAATGCATTGTACAGCGCCCCGGCGCGCAAGCCGGCGGCCAGGGCAAAGCGAATTTCGGCCTGCTGCGCCGCGGCCGCTTGCGGATCGCTCAATTGCGGGCCGGTGAAGCTGACGCCGGGCGACGCCCCCGCCACCGCTGCTTCATAAGCGGCGGGGGCGTTGACTTGCAGCCATTGCGCCAGGGTGGCGGCGCGAACCGGCAGCACCGCCGGCGTGTCGAGCGTCGCCTGAACCAGCCTGCCGCTGCTGTCGAGCAGTTCGATGGTCACCGGGCCGCCGCCCGCGGCGATCAGCGCCTCGACATTGGTGCGGTTGAGGGGGCGTCGATTGCCGAGGGTGTCGACATATTGGACGAAGAGATCGCCATCGAGATTGTCGAAATTGCCGGGGTTGAGATAGGCTTCGCGCAACGCCGCGTAATCGGCGCCGCCGCCGATGCCGAAGCCGACGATGATCGAGGCGCCATCGCTGCCCAGCCACGGATTGAGTTCGTTGCCGACGGTGCGGATGCCACCGGCATAGCTGCCACCGGCGAAGCTCTGGTTGGGGTCGCCGAGCCGGCCCGAACTCAGGAACGGACCGAGGTTGCGCCCGGCTTCGACAACCAGGGAACCCGGGCCGCCAACGACGAAATTGTTGCCGGCAACATAGGGCAGTGCGCCGACGATACCGACATCGAGCGCCAGCGTGCCGACGATATCGCGACCCGCGACGATACGGGTGACATCGCTGGCGGCGAGGTTCTGGCCGGTGAAGTAGAAATTGCTGATGTCCCCGCCGGCGCGGATGCGGGCCTGTTTGGGCAGGTTCAGGACGGCGCGTCGCAGGCTGCCTTCCGCGGCGATGAAGACCGGGTCCGGATTGTCGGCGTGCGTCGGCCGTTCATTGTGGAAGTTGCGCAGGCGATTTTCGGCCAGCCCGGGCCAGGTGGCGGGGAAGCCGAATTCGACGCCGAAGCGGTCGGTCGACACCGAGCCGGCGAGCAGTGCGTCCGGTGCGGCGTAGGCCGAGAAATTGCCTTGCAGCAAGCCGGGGTCGGCATCACTCATCGCCAGACTGAGACGATTGATGTCGCCGTCGGCGAGCAGACGCAACTGGCCGAGGCGCGAGGGCAGCATGAAGATACTGCGGCCACCGGCAGCATTGCTGAAGTCGATATCGCCGCCGAGCGCCACCAGTTCAAGTGATCCCGGCGAGACCAGGCCCCTCGTAACCTGATATGTGCCGCCCGGTGTCAGCGGGTCGTAGTAGGTCGTCAGCAACGTGGTGCCGATATCGACAGGGACTGCCGCGTTGAGCGCGTCGAAACTGGAAATCTGGCGAGCGGTAAAATTGATGAAGCCCGCCGTCAGGACCTTGAGGCCCGACGCGGCGCTGATGTCCCCGGTGCTGAGCGTCGAGGCAAGGCCGGAGCGGGCATCGGCACCGAGTGACGTGACGCTGTCGAGCGTCACCGAGCCGCGACCACTGACGGCGACCGTTGCATCGGTGAGGCGAACCCGCAAATCGGCGGCGACGGTGGTGGTCCGGCCCACGCCGGCAAAAACGTCGTCACCGACAACCGCGCCGTCGGCGGTGATCGTGCCACGGCCCGAAGCGACATCGATCTGGCCGCCGGCGACATCATTGCCCGCACGCACGACGACATCGCCGTCGCCGAAGCTCGCCAGCACGCGCGGGGTCACGCCGCCCACGGCTTGCGGCTTGAGCAATGCGGTGCTGCGTTCGTCGGCGTTGACGGCGACATTGTTGGCGACGACGGTCAGTTCGGTGACGTCGCGTCCGGCAACGACAGTGGTATCGCCCCCCGCCAGGGTGCCGACACCCGACCGGAAGAAGTGCGGCAATGCCGCCGCAACGATCGCCCCGCGCGACTGGCCGACACGCCAGGCCTGGCCGGTCTCGCCGACCCGGTCTGCCTGTTCGATCGGCACGTCGCGCGACAGGTAGAACTCATTCGCGGCATCGCGGCGGCCGACGATATCGCGCTGCGCGACGATATCGACGTCGCCGCCACCAGCGGCCAGGACCGGGTCGAGCAGATATTGGCCACTCCGACGGGGCACATAGGTCGCCGTGTCGAACGGTGCCGCGGTCGGCACCAGCGCGTCCCAATCGAACGAGATAGGCGTCCCGCCACCGAAGGTCGCCGCGGTCAGGCGCGTCGTGGTCACGATCCGTGCGCCGGCCGTATAGACGGCGCTGCTGCCGACCTGCTGCACGCTCGTCAAATCGGCTTGCCGCGAGAGGCTTCGATAGACCGGCGCCGCCGTGCGCAGCAGATTGACGTCGCGCGATGCCGCCAGCGCGATGCTGCCGGTGCCGGTTCGCACCACGGCGCCGACATAAGCATCGTTCAAAGCGGTGCCCGCATTGGGCAAACCATTGGCGCCGGTGGTTCGGTCGACATTGTAAGTCCGCTCGCCGCCGATGGCGAGATCGGCGGGTCGGCCGCGGTCGACCTGCAAGGGATCGGCCGATGCCAGCGCGGCACCGGCGACGATGCGATAGCTCGACGACGCCATCGTCTGGCTGCCGCCCGCGAGCAAGGGGAACAGCGCCGCCGAGCCGAGCGGATCGCCCACTTCGGCAAGCACCACCCCGGCGTTGTTGGTGGTGACGGTGCCTTGCGCCGCCGGCCGGTTGCCGGCGACGCTGAACGGCGCGCGCGGCGCACCGGCCGCGCCGGCGCCGCCGAGACGAGCGCTGACAAAGGCCTGATCGGTGAAGTCGGTGAACAGGAAGAAGCCGTCGGAAATGCTGCTGCCCGTCGATTGATTGCCCAGGCGACCGCGGTTGGTGAAATCGCCGGCACTGCGAATGGTCAGGACCGGCGCCGCGCCCGTCGCGAGCCCGTCGACGCGATAGACGAAGCGGGTGAAGCTGCTTTCGAGCAGCGCGGCTTCGCTGCCAGGCACCACCGAATAGCGCGCGCCGCTATTGGCGGTCAGCGCCGGCTCCGGCCGCAGCAGCTGCACGGCGCCGGGCGCCTGCTGGGCGGCAAGAATACCGGCGATATTGATATCGGCGGCGGCGAGATTCCAGTTGGTGGCAAGGTTCACCGCGCGCGTCGACACCAGCTCGACGCCGGGGCGCGCGTCGAAGTCGGCGAGCGAGCCACTCGCGGCAGCAATGCGGAAGTTCTGGACGAAATAGGCCACCGACTGGAAGCTGCCGTCGGTAAAGCTGTTGGCCAGAGCGTTGCTGCCGGTGCTGCCGCCATTGTTATAGCCGGTGGCGAGGTTGAGCTGGATGCTGTTGCTGTCGGGATCGAGACTGACCCCGGCATAACGCCCGGCGAGATTGTCGAGATCATAGGTCCGGACGCCCTCGACGGTCAGGCTGCGCGCCCCGGTGACGACGCTGGTCTCCGGCAATTCGATCCCGACCGCATTGCCGGTCGCGCCGATCACCGGTGCCCGCAGCAGCAGGGCACCGCCCTTGTCGGCTTCGACAAAGCGATAGACGACTTCATCGGTCAGCGACGCGGTCTTGGTCAGTTCGGCGACCAGACGGTTGCCCGCGCGGCGCGCCCCGAGATCGATGGCGGCGTCCGCGGAAATGACGATCCGCGCCGCGTCGCTGCCGATGCCGATGGTGACATCGCCCGCCGTCGCGGTGCGGGTATCGCCGCCCAGGGTGACACCGTTGAAGGTGCGCGCGCGCACTTCATCGGCGGCATAGCCGGTGGTGTGGGTATCGAGCCGGGCGTCGCCGGCGAGCGTGACGCCGGTTTCGCCGAACAGTTCGATGTTGCCGCCATCGGGGTTGGCCTGGCGCGCGGCATCGTCGCTGAGACGCGTGCCATTGGGCCCCGCGGTGGCGATATTGGTGCCCGACGTATCGATGGTGCCGGCGATATTGACGGCGCCGCCATCGGCGACAAGGCGGACCGAGGTGGCGCGCAGCCGCTGGTTGTCGGCCAGCGTCAGATCGCCGAGCCCGGTGCGGATATCGATGCGGCCCTGGAAGCCGGCGCCGCGCGCGGTGACGAAACCGGCGAGATCGAAGGAATTGCGCGCCGCTTCCAGGATCAGCGATCCCGTGCGAACGCCGGTGGCGCTGTTGAGGGCACCGTTGAGTTCGACCGCGCCGCGGCCGGCGAGGAAGCGCAGCGTTCCGGCGTTGCCGATGCCGTTATCGACATCGACGCGCGTGCCGCTGGTCAGGCGGATATTGCCCCGGGTCGACACCAGGCTGATCGTGCCGCCCGATGCCGAAACGGTATAGCCGTCGAGATTGTCCCCGAACGTCTTGGTGTAGCCGGTGGCAAGGAGCTGCGCGGCGTTGCGGACGACGATGTCGCCGCTGACCGTCGCGGCGATGACGCCGGCGGTCGCGGTTACCGCCGTGCCATCGACGACAAGGGCGCGCAGCGGACGATCGGCGTTGCCGAGCTGCAGCCGCGCGCCGGGGGCACGCTCGCCGGTCGGCGTCGCGCCGGCGATGGCGCCGAGCCGGTTGATGTCGATCTGGTTGTCGGTGAGCAGCGCGAAATCGACCGCCGCCTGGCTGCTACGACCGGCGTTGGCGCGGTCGATGAGGAAGGGCGTCGACAAGGTCAGGAAGGTGGCGTCAGTGTCGAAGCTGCCGACACCCTCATAATAGGCGCCGCGCGAGGCGGCCAGTGCCACGGTGCCATCGAAGCCGAAGGTACCGAAGTCGCCATCGCCGAAAACGATCTCGCCGGCGTTGACGAACAGCCGATTGGCGCTTGACGCACAGGCCAGCGCCGCGACACCGCAGGGCCGGGCGATACCGCTGCTGTTCCTAAGGCTGACGCTGTCGGCGGCGATGGTAACGGTTTCCGAATCGCCGGCGGCCTGCGCCGGCGGGCTGGTCTGCAGCGCCAGCCCCGGGCCGTCGAGCACCAGGTTGCGGAAGCGATAATCGCCGCCCGAGATGCGGATGCGATCGCTCGATGTCAGGGTGAGCCGCTCGGCGGCGGCAAAATTGGCGAGCTGCGCGTCACTGTTGTAGAATTCGCCGATCCGCAGATTGTCGGCGCCGAGCGCGAGGAACTGCCCGGCAAGCACCGTATTGGGCTCGATGGTCAGCGTGCGGCTCGAGTCGACCAGGACCGCGTCGCCGCGCAGCGTCGCCGACCCGATGATCAGATTGGCTTGTCGCGTCGAATTGGCGGCGGCGGGCGCGCCGCGCCGCACGAGCAGTCGCTCGGGGCCGTCGGCGACGCGGACGACGGCGCCGATACCGGTGTTGATCCCCGAGTCTCCGGTTTCGATCACAAAATTGGTCGTGCGGGCGCCCGAAAGCACCCCCGACGCCCGGATCGTGGCGCCGTCTTCAATCCGCAAGGTCGGAACGCTCGTCACCGTCGGCGCGTCGACGGCAAGCAGGATTTCCGGCGCTTCGAACGTCACGCCGCTGCTCACGGTGAGATCGGTCGCGGTGATCCGCAGCGCCGTCGTACCGTCGAGGTTGTCGCGGCGCTCGCCCCCGATGAACAGGCTGTTGGCGTTGAGGCCGGCGAGGACCGACGGCGTCAGCACCAGCGCGTCGGTCCGCGCCGGCGTGCCATTCGGCGCGATGACGATGCCCTGCCCTGAAATATCGACCTCGCTGCCGCGCCCGCCCGTCGCCGCGGCGGTGTCGAAAAAGCCGGTGCCGGTCAGTGAAATCAGCGGCGCCAGCGTGACGCGCGCCGCATCGAGCGGCAGGCGCGGTGTCGCGCGGTTGGCGGCGGTGGCGGCAGCGGTGATCGCCGCGCTGCCGCCGGTCACTGCGATCCGCGAATAGGAACCGAAGGTCGCGGCATTCTGCACGGTGAACGAATGCCGCTGCGCTTCGTTGAAGCTCGTCCCGGCGGTGGCATAGGTGCCGCCGACGACGAAGCTGCCATCGCGCAGCGTCTGCGCCTGATCGGCGGCCGGCGCCAGCGCATCGACATTCTCGACCAGCCGCAAGGCGCCCGGCAGCAGCGCATAATGGCCGGGCAGCAAGAGATATTCGCCGCCGGCGAAGCCGGGGGCGGCGTCGAGCCGCACGGTGCGCCCGGCGGCGGCGCCATAAAGATCGACGGGGCCGGCGCTGCCATAATCGGCGCTGTAGATCGGGTCGCTGAATGCCAGATTGCCCGCCGCCGCCACCGGCAGCAGCGCGAAGACCTGGCGGCCATCGGCATATTGCTGGCCCTGGCCGGTTGCCGGATCGAAATTGTTGCTGCTGAACGCGTCGGTGTTGATCCGGCTGAGCACATCGCGCGAGCCGCCGACGCCTGACACGAATTCAAAGGCGAACAGCGCCAGCGGATCGTCGGTGCCGCGGCCGTCGATCCGCGCCGTGGTGCCGCCGAAGGTGATGTCTCGCCCGGCGAGGCGAAGCTGGCCGAACGGCAGCACCGACAGATCGGCGGTGCCGGTGGGCGCGAAGAACAGCTCCCTGAGGTCGCTGGTCGTACCATAGGGAATTTTGGCACCGACGGCCGAAACGCTGGTCAGGCTGCCGGCGCCGAAGGTCAGGGCCGAGGTCGCCACCGTGCGGGCGACATTGTTGCCGGCAACGAATGGCGTCACGCCGAGGAATACCGGCGCCGAATCGATGCTGCCGAGTTCAAGGACGCCGAGCGGCGCGTAGAGCGCGCCATTCTGGATGATCGTGCGCGCCTGGACGCGCAGATAGCTGCCCGCCGACAGCGGTACCGACCGGTCGCCCTGGCGACCCAGGAAGGTGATGCTGGGCGCCGTCGCGGCCGCCCCGACGACATCCGTCGGCAGCGCCGTGATCTGATAGGGCAGCGCTGCCAACTCGTTGGGGCGCACCTGGAAATTCTCGAGATTGCGCTGGAGGTTGCCGGTACCGGTCGTCGCATAAACGCGAACGGCATCGAAGGTCAGATTGCCGAAGCCGAGGATCTCTCCATTCAGCGCGGCGATCTGCCCGGGTACAAAGATGTCGTTGACGCCGATCAGGCGGATGTCGCGGGCGCTGCCAAGCCGGACGTTGGCGAGCGAACGATCGAACAGCACCGCGCCGGCGACATCGAGGCCGTTGTTGCCCGCTTCGAGGCGCAGGCTGGCATCGCCCAGGCTTGCCGTATTCGTCACGGCATAGCCGATCAGGCTCTCGCTGCGGATAAAGGGCGCGCTGATCGTCGCGTTGGCGCCCGCGGCGCCGCTGATGACGATCTGTTGGGCGACCCCGATCTGGGCAAGGCCAGGTGCCACGGTCGCACTGCCCACTTCAGACAATCTCGGCCCCGAGGTGATCAGCAGCGCCTTGTCGAGCCGGAGGTCGAGCGCCCCCGATACGGTAAAGCCGCCGCGGGTGATCAGCGTATCGAAGCCGGCATCGCCGATCGCGCCGGAGGCAAGAACATTGTTACCCAACAGCGAGCCGTCGGTGGCATCGGGCGCCAACGTCGGGCGCAGCCATTCCAGCGTACCGCCGATGGCGACCGGCGCATTGGCGCCAGGCGATGCGGGGGCCACGCCGCCGCCGGCGCGGACGACGCCGCGCCGCAAGGTGCCGCCCCCGAGGATCGACAGCGTCCCGCCATTGCTCAGAACCGTCGTGGCAATCTGCTGGTTGCCCGACGCCGCCTGGTCGAAAACGCCCGCCGAGCCCGAGAGATCGAGCAGGGCGCCGGCTTCGGCGGTGAACCGCCGCTGGAAAACGCCGGCATTCGGGTCCGCCGGCGCGGTCGACAGCGAGCCGCCATCGGGCAGAATCCCCTGGCGCAGCTGGCCGTTGACGTTGATCGGCGCGCGCGGATTGTAGATCGCCGGGCCGCCGGAGAGATCGGTGATGCTGCCGGCTTCGAGGCGCACGGCTTCGTCGAGATCGAGTGCGCCGGCGAACACGACGCGATCGTCGATCACCGTCAACAGGGTCTGGATCGACGGACCGCCGGCGATGGGCGCCTGCAGATCGAACTGACCGCCCGCGACCGGCGTGCCGAACACCGCCGACAGGCCATTGTCATTTTCCGTGGCTCGCACGCCGCGCAGCTGCGCGCCAGGGGTAAGCGGGAACAATTGCTCGCGCTGGACGATCTTGCCGCCCGGCAGGCGGATATTGGCGATCGTGCCGATCGTCCCGTCATCGCGCAGTCCCGTTCCGGCGCGGCGGACCAGCAGCTTGGTGACGTCGATCTCGGCGCCGGGTGCCCGCGTGCTGATCGTCGCGCCGGTATCGACAACAAGCTCGGTAAGCCCGCCGAATTCCAGCTTCGCCGCGGTCTGGTCGAAGACTGCGGTCGGCGCGACGAACACACCGCCGTCGACCGTCGGCCGCAGCGCCGCGACGACATCGCTGCCGCTCGTCAGCCCCAGCAGCAGGTCCGACTGGCCCTGGTTCAGGAAGCGCGGCAATTCGACCTGGGTCAGATCGAGCGTCTGGCCGCTGCGAATCCGGAAGGTCGTCGTATCGAGGAAGGCCGAAACGCCATCGCGGGCGTTGGTGAACAGGTCGTTGAAGAAGCGCGACCGGGTGGTCGTCAGCGCCAACGTGCCGAAGCCGGTCTTCTGCAGGAAGTCGAGCGAGACGTTCGAAGCATTGGCGGCCGGCGCTTCGTTGAAGCGGATATCGGGGCTGACCAGTTCAAAGCGGCCGCCGCCGGTGAAGCCGAAGCCGATCAGCGAGCTTTCGTCGAACAGCACCGCCGCGCGCCGGACCGCCGGCATGATCATCGGCGTAAGGTCGTTCGGCAGGCCGGTGCGATCGAAGTCGACCGACTGGTTCGCACCGTCGATCGGTTCGTCACCGAGCTCCGTTCCCAAAGCTGTCTGCGGCTGATTCCGGATCAGCGACGCATAGACAGTCCGATTGATCAGGCTGACATTGCCACCGCGCCCCGAAAGATCGAAGCGCTCATCGGTCGCGACATAGCCGCCCGCCGAAACGTCGATCCGCGCCGCGCTGGCGATTTCGATGCGGCCGGAAAGATCGGTGGCAACATTGCTGCCGATCTGCGCGACAAGCGCCTTGGGCGCCACCGTCAGGCTGATGCTGCCGCCATCGAGGAAGGCCCTGCCACCCGCCACATCCGTGTCGGTCAAGCTATTCGTCCAAAGTCCGGCAGTCGACAGGGATCCGTTGACGACAATATCGAATGTCCGTGACGGCAGCACCGCATCCGGCGCATAGGCAAGCAACAGATCGTCGGCGCTATCGAATGGCGACCCCGTGGCGTCGAGCGCATCGATGCTGGGGTTCTGGCCTGGGCTAAAGCCCCTGCGGGTGGTCGCCGAAATCACCCCGCCGGCGCTGACGACCGTGCCGTTGAACAGGATCGAGCGACCGGCACTGAGGGTCAGATTGCCGCCCGGCGCCAGCCCGAGCGCGGCGTCGCCGGTCGCCGTGATCGGCAGCCCGGCAAGGTCGCCGGCGCCAGCGAAGCTAATGCCACCCGTCGATTCAAGCGTCAGCGCCGAAAGGCCGGCCGCCGACAGCATGTCGCCATCGAGCAGGATGTCGCGGAGCCAGAAACCGGCATCGGTGTTGGGATTGGTTTCGGGAAGCTCCGAAGTACCCGGCGCTATCGCGGTGCGCGCGCCGCGGTAAACGACAATCGCGGCGGCTGACGGCGTTTGCGCCTCGCTCGCGGTCGCAAAGGGGCTGATCCGCACATAGCCGCCATTCGGCAGATCGGTGCGATTGGTCTGCAAGCGGCGGGGATCGAGGGCCCGCGACGACACCGTCGTGCCGCGGCTGCCGTTGGCGATCTGGACACGCCCGGCAAAGGCATTGCCGAAGATCTTGCCGCCGACATCGGCGGCGGCGGCGTTGATGATCAGCGCGCCGGCGTCTCGCCCTTCGGTATAGCCGGGTTCGCCGACCACCGATGGCGTCAACGGGCTGTTGAAGACGTCGCGCAACCCGAAGCGCGGCTGTTCCGAAACGAAGCCATCGACGATCGCGACAAAATTGTCGTTGCGATCGGCATCACGGATGTCGACCACCCGCCCGTCGGCGGTGCGCAGCTTGCTGGTGCCCTTGCTCGACGCCGAATAATTCAGCCAGCCGCCCGAGATATCGATTGTCGCCGTCGTGGCGATCCGCACCGACGGCGCCTGATCGGCAATGTTTACCGGAAGCAGCGACGTTACCGGCACGACGCCAAGCGTCACGCTGCCGCCGGTGCTGAGCAATTCGGCGGCGGTCACCGCGATCTGGGCGGCGGCGCTGCCGGCTTCGAGCAGCGGCGAACCCACCCAGCGCACGCCGTCCGACCGCACCCCGGAATTGCGGATATCGACGGTCAGGGTCGAGGCGTTCAAGGTGAAATTGCCGTCGACGGCGACTTCGCGATAGGTCGGCGTGTCGCGCAATTCGTTGCGCGTGACCGGCGTGATCGTCAGGAAATTGCGGTCGCCGTCGACCGCGATACCCGATTCATCGACACCTACCGCGCGACGCACGCCGTCTTCGGTGACGAACAGCTCGCCCTTGCTGCCGCTGACATCGATGACGACATCGGCACCCAGGGTAATGCTGCTGGGAAACAGCCGGTTGGCCGCCAGGTCGCTATCGACATCGCGGCCGATCCGCACCGTCGCGCCCGGCGCTTCGATGAAGCTGCCTTGCTGGAAGTCGACGATTGTCGGCAACTGGCCCGACACGCCACTGTCATCCTTGGCGAGTCGGCTGGTCGCGAACGACGAGATGCTGATCTGCGAGGTCTTGAAGGTCGAATCCGCGCCGGGGCTGCCCTGCGGCAGGGTTTCACCATTGCCATCGGGCAGGATGCGAATGCCGCCACCGAGCAGCACGCCACTATCGTTGCGAACGCCGCCGAACGTCACCGTGCCGCCATAAAGCGCGACCTTGGCATTGCGCGAAACACTCGTCGTCGCCTCGATCAGGCCATTGTTGGCGACGCTGCCGCGCTCGGTGGTGCCGAGCGAGACATAGCCGCGTAGCGACTGGATCAGCCCGGCGTTGACAATTGCGCCATCGTCGAAGCTCGCCGCCGGCGGCACGATCCCGCCGGTCAGACTTTGCGCCGGATCCAAGGGCCGGAAACTGGTGAGGATATAGCCACGAACATCGCGATCGGCGCTATCATCGGCGCCCGTCGAGTTGGTGATGCCGATATAGCGACCGCCTTGCAGGCTGACCTGGCCGTCGCTGGCGAACAGCAAGCCATTGTTGACGACATTGGGCGCCGCGAAAATGATCTGGCCGCCGGCGGCGGCGGTGATGCTGGCGCCGCGATCGACGGTGATCGCGCCTTCGGGCGGCAGGGCCGACCCGTCGAGGCTGAACTGCGGGGAGAACAGCATCGGTTGAATTGTCGGCTCGCTCCTCGCCGGATCGAAGCCGCTGAACAGGCCATTCTGCAGGAATGTCGCATTGCGCTCGGCGAGGCTTGCAAGCGTCGGGACGCGATTTACCGACGCCGTCAGATACGCACCGATCTCCAGGCTCGACGCCAGCAGCGAGCCGACGTTGATCTGGCTGCCCTGCCCGAAAGCGACGCCGGCGCGATTAAGCACGACCACCGTTCCCGGCGCTTCGATGCGCCCGAGGATGGTGCTCGGCGCGACGTTGTTGGCGACGCGATTGAGCAGCGTCCAGCCGGGCTGATCGACAGCGCCGACCTTCTGGGTGACGCGCAGCGTCGTGTTGGCGCCAATGTCGAAACGATCCCAGCTGGCAATGGCGCGCGAGCTGGTCTGGACCAGGCCGACGACAACGCGGCCGCCTTCGGTCGTTTGCGTCGGCAGGTTGACGTTCTGCCAGGTGGCGACGCCCGACGCGTCGCGGTCGGCGGTGAGCCCGGCGGGAACGCTCGTTGCGCCGGCCGCAATGGCATCGCGGATCGCCTGGATCGGACTGAGACCATTGGCGACAAGGCCGTTGCCGGGCTGCGGCCCAATCGCTGCCAGCGACGCGTTGCGGGCGTTGACGATGTAGCTGCGCAGCGTGTCGGACCGCGTCCGCAACGCCTGGGCGCGGGCGAGCGCCTCGGCGCGGGTTGCCGGGCGGACGATGCCGGCGCCCGGCGGGCGCGCCGCCGCGGCGGCGACCGTCGCGGGTGTAATGCCAACCCCGGCGGCGGCACGCAGCCGGGCAAGCTGGGCGAGCGCCGGCACGGCCGCCACGCTGGCCACCAGCGCCACGACGCTGGCACCCGCCAGCAAGCGGAAGGCACGGCGCGGGGTGGCGGGTTCGACCTTGGCGTTCACAATGCTCTCCACTCGCAGCCCCAAAGATGCAGCCACTCGCGAAGAGTTACTGCATTCCTGTGACAATTACTCGGGCTTCGGCGCCGGATCGGCGGCGTTAACCTCGTTAGGTCGCACCGCCACGGCATCGGCCTGATTCTGGTAAATTCGTTCGCTGGTCTTCGCCAGCTCGGCCTCGAACTTGACCCGCGCGCGATTGAACGGCGCGAAACGCACGGTCTTGCCGTAGCGCGCCTCGAACGCCGCGACGAGTTCGTTGGCGATGGCGACCAGCCGCTCGTTGCGAGCGCGCACTTCGGCGCTGCTCGCCTGCAGCGCTTCGGCTTCGGCGCCGATGGCGCGCAGCCGCTGGATCTCGGCACGCGCCGCGTCGAGCTGGGCGTTGGCACGCGCCAGCAGTTCGGCATCGGTCGGCGCTGCCGGCGCTGCGGGCGGGGCCGGCGCTGCCGGGGCGCGCTGCGCCAGCGCCGGCGTTGCCAGCAGGACGGCGAGAAGGATCAGGCTGCGCATCAGAAGCTCGCCACCATTTCGATCTGCAGAACGTCGATCGCATAGGGCTCGCCAGCGATCTCGTTGGCGCTCAGCCAGCGCCCGCCGACCACCAGGTTCTTGGCGATGCCGACTTCGGCGCCGACGATGAAGCCCTTGTTGTTGGTGCCACCGAGATGGAAGTCCGAATCGGTCAGGCTGTCGAGGATCGCGTCCGATTCGAGGTAGCGGTAGCCGAGGTTGAGCGACCAGTCGCCGCGCGTCTTGATCTTGGCGGTGCCGAGCGCCAGCCCGATCTGATAGCCTTGGTTGCCGCCGACGAACGGCGTCGCATTGGTCGCCGAGCAGATATTGCCATCGCCGCCGTCGCCGCCGTTGTTGAAGGGCTGGCCGGCGATGCCGTTGCGGCAGATGTCGCTGCGCTTGAAGGCCAGATTGTTGATGTACTGGCCGGTCACCTTGACGAAGGTCTTGTCCCACACCGGCACATTGGCTTCGGCGCTGAGGTGGAGGACGCGGAAACCGAAGGTCGGCGCGAAGAACTGCGGCTGCGGCTGAACCTGGCCCGACGGCAGGGTCGGATCGACGGCGATACGGCGCAGCGGCGACAGCGTGTTGCCCTTGCGCTGGAAGTTCGGGCGGAAGCCGTCGGTCGAGCATTCGACGGCGCCGAGATAGACGAGGCAGGGCTCCGAAAGCTGGCCCTGGATGTTCTTGAAGTCGTGATAGGCGATCGACGCCTGGACATCGACGCCGCCGAACTTGTGCTCGAGCTCAAGCTGCCCCGAGTAGAAATACTTCGCCGGATAAGCGATCTTGTCCTGCGACGTCGACGGATAATTACGGCCGCCGAGATCGATCGGGAACAGCCCGCCGCGCACCGTCGCGTTGAAATCCTGGCCGAGCGCCTTGCCGATATTGGCTTCGGCGGCGATCCCGTCGAAGGCGAGATCGTTGTCGAACAACAGGGTGACGCGCTCGGTGGTCAGCGCCGCCGAAGTGAAGGGGTTGGTGAAGCGACCCGCCCAGACGCGGCTCCAGTCGGTCGGCTTGGCGATGATCGCGGCGCGCTGCACCCAGAAGTTGCGCGGGCGGAGACCACCGCCCAGGCTGTCCGACACCGAAATCGGCGAGCGATCGTCGCCCGTTGCCAGCTGCAGGTCGACGGCGAGGCGATCAGTGATCTTGGCGCCGATGTTGAGGCGCAGGCGGAAGTCGGCGGTGTTGCGGTTCTGGCGGCTGTTCAGGAACGGCAGCACCGGGTTGTTGAAGACGTCGTACGGCCCCTGCAGGTTGATCTGCTCGAAGTCGATGATCTGGTTGCTGTTCTGGTTCGAATAATATTCGCCATAATAGCGGACGCGCAGGTCGCCGCCGATGGTGATGCGCTGCGTCCATTCGGGCGCCGCCGCGTCGGGAGCGGCCCAGCGCTCGGCCTTGGCCTCGGCGAGGACTTCGCGCTTCAGCTCTTCCTTGATCTGGGTGCGCACCGTGTCGGGCACATAGGGCACGCGGATGGTGCCGGGGGGCGCCGCGGCGATCCCGGCAGGGGCCGCCTCGCGCGCCGCGCGCGCCGCGGCGGCTTCGGCTTCGGCCTGGGCGATCAGCGCGTTGCCCTGCGCTTCGGTGATCGCCTTCTGGGCGACCAGCGCGCGAACCAGATTGACCATGGCGCTGTCGGACGGCGCGGTGGCGGCCGGCGCCGGCGCCGCCGGTGCGGCTTCCTGCGCGGCGGCGGGCATGGCCAACGGCAGCAGCGCCAGCGCCGCGGCCGGCAGCGGGGTTCGCAGGAACCTCTGGGCGTGTCGAAGCATCGTCATCGTCCTTGTCATCTGCCCGAGCGTTTGCCGGTGACCAAAATGCGCTGGGGGAATTTCACGGAAGCCGGCGGCGCATCGAGGCCGCGGACGCTTTCGAGAAGCGATTGCAGGAGCTTGTCGACCTCGCTGTTGGCGCTCGACTGGTCGAGCCTGACGTTGGTCACCCGCCCCTGCGGCGAAATGGTGATCAGGAAATAGGCCTTGAAAGTCTTGCGCTTGAGCTCGTCGTTGCGGTCGATCTCACGCTGCAGCGCATCGCCGAGACCGCGACGGTAGAAGGCATCGCTGAACACCCCGCCACCACCGCCGCCGCATTTGGTGCCGACGCAGGTGCCGCCGCTGCCAGGCGCGCCGAGGCCGCCGCCGGCGCCCGCCGAAATCCCGAAACTGTCGGTCCCCGCCTGCGCCGGACCGTCGATCTTCATCTCGGCCGGGGCGTCGGGCTTGGGCGACGGTTCAGGATTGGGGGTCGGCGCCTCCGGGCTCGGCTCGGGTGGCTTTTCGGCGGGCTCGGGGGGTGGTGGCGGCGGCGGTGGCGGCGGCGGCAGGAAATCGAGATTGGCGACGACGGGCGGCGGCTCGTCCTTCCTGACGCCGACGACGCTGTTGAGCTGGGTCCAGACGAACCAGACGATCGCCGCCACCACCAGCAGCCCGATGACCGCCGGCAGGACGCGCATCAGCGCGTTTTCCCGCGGGATCTCGAAGCTGTCGTCGATGCCGGCCATCACAATTGCCCTCAGCCCGCGGTCTGCTTGCCGGTGACGAGGCCGACCTTGTTGAGGTCGAGCCGGCGGCACAGGTCGAGGACTTCGGTGATCTTGCCGTACTGCGCGGTAGCGTCGCCCTTGAGCACGATCGGCACCTCGGGATTCTGCGCCTTGGCGTTGCGCAGCCGCGTCTCGAGGTCGCTGATCGTCACCGGAAAGGCATCCATGAAGATCTGGCCCTGGTTGTTGACCGTCAGCGCGATCGTCTTGGGCTGGGCCAAGCTTACCGACGACGACGCCTTGGGCAGCTCGACCTTGATGCCCTGAACGCTTGCCGTCGCCATCAGGATAAAGATGACGAGCAGCACATAGGCCAGATCGAGCATCGGCGTGATGTTGATGTCGTCATAGGCCTTGCGACCGCCGGGACCTGCCTTCATGGCGCGATGCTCCTGAAAATGCCCGCGATCATTCCGCCGCCTCGCGCATTTCGTGGTGACGCGCCGTCTGCTCGGCGGCGTTGGTCACCAGCCGGTCGACGAAAACGCGCATGCGGTCGGACAGCGCCTGGATGCGCCCCGACAGCCAGTTGTAGCCGAACAGCGCCGGGATGGCGCAGGTCAGGCCGGCGACGGTCGCCATCAGCGCCGCGGCGATGCCGGGAGCGATGGCGTTGACGTTGACGTCGCCGGCGATGGCGACGCCGCCGAAGGTGTTCATCACCCCGAGCACCGTGCCGAGCAGCCCGATGAAGGGACCGCCGGCGATGGCGATGGTCAGCACCACCATCCAGGTATCGAGCTTCTGGTTTTCGGCGACCTGCTGGGCGTCGACCGCGGCGCGCATCGCCTCGACGGCTTCGCCCGACAGGCGGCCGCGCGACAATGCCATCAGCGCGTCACGCTCCTCGATCGCCGCGTCGTAGAGCCGGGCGAGCGGCGCGGTGCGCAGATACTTCAGCTCGTTCGGCGACAGGCCGGGAACCTGGTCGAGCGGCTGCAGATTTTCGCGCATCGACTGATAGCGCTTCATGAAGGCGGCATTGGCGCGGTCGGCGGCCGAGATGTAGCTCGACTTGGTGATCATCACGAAGATCGCCAGCGCCAGCAGGGCGAGGCAGAGCGCGATGATGCCGGCGTCGAGGGCCTCGACCTTGCCGAGAATGAAGAAGAAGGTCGATCCGGCCTCGGCCTTTTCGGCGCTCTCCGAAACGCTGACCAGCTTCGACGTCGGGCCTTCATTCTGCGCCATGGTCAGCAGCATCGCCGCCGGGCGCGCCGTCTTGGCGAGCCGGGCTTCGTCAAGCTCGCCGATAAGGCCGGGGACGCCGGCAGCGCCGCCGAGCGCGATCGGCCCGGTGAGTTCGGGCAGTGCCACCGAGGCGGCGGCGGCTTCGACGCCGTTGACATAAATCTTCAAGGTCGTGCCGTCGGCGACGACAGCGAGGTGGCTCCACTGCGCCTGCGGCACCGCCGCCGACGCCTGGGCGCGCGCCGGGCCGTTGCCGACGAAGGGCACACCGGCGTTCAGCCCGAAGACGAAGGCGCCGCGGCTGAAGAGGCGCTGCTCGCCGCCCAGCTGCAGCGGCTTGACCCAGGCCGAGAAGGTGAAGGGCGCCGCCGCCGGCATGGCGAGCGAGGCGGTTTCGGGGATGGTCAGCCCGTCCTGGCCGGCGAAGCGGACGCTGCGGCCGATGATGCCGGCGTCGTTGACGGCGGCAGCGCCGGCGGCGGCGTTGTTGGCATAGGCGGTCGAATCGAGCGCCGGCGCGCCGGGGGCTTCGGCGAAGTGGAAGGCGAAGCTCTGGTCGGCGTCGAAGGTCGCCTTGGCGTCGCTGCCGGCGCCGGCGGTCTTGTTGCCGAAATACAGCCAGACCTGGTGCTTCTCGCCGCCGGTGACGTTGGTGACCGACACCCAGACGTAAGCGATGCCGGTCGAAGCATCATAGCTGTCGACATGGTAGGGCAGCGGCGTCTTGTCGTCGGCATCGACGAAGCGGATGTCGGCGCCATTGTCCAGGGCGTCGGTGAAGGTGAAATTGGCGCTGGTCAGCTTGACCAGCACCGGCGTCCGCCCGATCGGCCCGGCGACGTTGACGCCCGACGGCGAGGTGTCGATCACCACCGGCTTGCGATACGTCCAGTCCTTGTTCCACCAGGCGTTCGCCGGGGTGGCCAGGGTCATCAGGGCGGCGAAGGCCGCCAGATACCATTTCCTCATCGTCAGTCCCCGTTGGTCGCAAAAGTCATTGGCAAGAGTCGGTGGCAATCGTCGTGGCGGCCTAGAATTCGCCCCTGGCCGAGAAGGTAAAGCGTGGATGGCCGGTCTTGGTCAGCGGTCCGTCGAGCAGCGGCGCCGCGAACATCGCCTGGCCCGTGAAATGTTCGAACAAGCGGATACGGACGCCGGCGCCGACGCTCAGCAGGCGGAAATCATCGTCCTGGCCGGGGAGCGGAAACTGCGAGCGAACGTAACCGAAGTCGCTGTACCCGAACAGCCGCAGTTCGTCGATGATGCCGCTGTCGAAGAACGACGGGGTTTCACCCTGAACACTGGCGTTGACGCCTTCGTCACCGACGGCTTCCGAGACGAGGTAACCGCGAACGCTGGTCTGGCCGCCGACGCCGAATTGTTCGTTGGTGACCAAAGGCGAATCGGCGATCTGGCCGTTCAGCTTGAAGACGCCGATGAAATCCTTCTTGCTGGTCAGCGTGTAGCTGGCGCCGAAGGTGAAGCGCAGGAAATTCTCTCTGGAGTTGGGCGTGCGCGTTTCGAACTGGTCGACAAGACAAGGGATGGTCTGGCCGTTGCCGCCCTCGCATTGGGCGAGCAAAGCGCGCTTGACGACGCGCAAGCCGAGCGTCACCCCGGCATTGACTTCGAGCGAGGTATTTTCGGTTTCGCGCGCCGCGGTGTAATCGATCGCCAAGGGCAGATAGCGGATCGGCGAGGTGGTGGCGTTGACGTTGCCGACGAAGATGTCCTGGTTGAAATTCTTGAAATCAACGCCGAAGCCCAGCGTCTGATAGGTGCTTCCCGGCAGGCGGTAGATGCCGCGCACGCCGACCTGATAGCCATCGCCGAGCACATTGGTGCCGCCGAGCGCCGCGACATTGCTGTTCGACGAAAAGCCCGAAACCAGGATCGTCCAGGGTGTGCCGAGGATCGGCGCCGAATAGGAGGCGGCAAAGACTTCCTGCTGGCTACGATCCTGCGGCGACACGACATAATTGGCGCTGACGGTGTGGCCGAGGCTCCACAGATCGGAATAGCGCAGGCTGGCGGCGAGGCGCAGGTCGTCGGTGTTGGGACTCGAATCGTCGTTCAATTCGACCGAGCCGTGCAGCGGCAGCCGCGACTTGACGCGCAGCTCGACCTCGACGGTGCCGGGGATCAGCCCAGGGCGGAAGCTCGGATTGATCTCGCGATCGGGGTAGCGGTTGGCGAGCTCGAGATCGCGCGTCAGGGTGCGCAGGTTGAGCGGCCGGCCGACGACCAGCGACGGCACCGCGGCGCGGACATTGCTCGGCGTGTGATATTTCGATTCGGTAACCCGCACCCGCGACACCGGCACTTCGTTGACGCGGATGGTGATGATGCCCTGGCGCAGCAGGTCAGGATCCTGCGGCGGCAGCTCGACGAGCACGGCTTCGAGCCCGCGCGCCTTATAGGCCGTCTCGACGGCGAGGCGGGCGCTTTCGAGATCATTGTCGCTGCGGTCGGGGCCAGCGAAGGGATAGACGGCGCGTTCGATCTCCGCCGCCGACAGCGTCGTGACGCCGATAACGTCATAGGCCTGGACTTCGTAACGGCCGCCCTGCGCCTGTGCCGGCGCGGCAAGCAAGACGGCAGCAAGCGAGGACGTGGCAAAGAAGGCCGTTGCCAGTCCTTTGCCTCTCCGAAACTGCTCCCCCACGCGCATTGCAAGGCCCACCAAGAGTGACTGAAACGCCATCAAGGGCCAAGACCCCCGCCTCGCACCCTATTCCCTAGGTTTATGTCAGTTTGAAGAAATAACGATCAATGTCTTGTGCGCCGCATCATAAGCCGGCGAGCGTGGCGGCAAGGCCACGTGCCGCGGCCTCCCAGGTGAAGCGCGCCGCTTGCGCCCGGCCGCGCGCCACCAGCGCCGCGCGCCGTGCCGGATCGTCGGCGAGCGACGCGATCGCCGCCGCCCAGCCGGCAACGTCATCGGGTGCCACGGCGAGCGCCGCGTCGCCACAGACTTCGGGCAGCGCGCCACAGGGGGCGATGATCGCCGGGCAACCCAGTGTCATCGCTTCGAGCGGTGGCAGGCCGAAGCCCTCGGTGGTCGAGGGGAAGGCCAGGCACAGCGCGCCTTCGTAGAGCGCGCGCAGTTCGGCGTCGCTGACGCGGCCGGTGAAGACGACATTGGCCGGCGGCACCAGCCCCGCCGCGACAAAGGCCTCGCGGCCGGTGCCGCCGATAAGGGCGAGGCGCAGGCCGGCAAGTTCGGGACGGGCGAAGGCGCGCAACAGCACGCCGATGTTCTTGTGCGCCTGCGTCGATGCCAGCGCGACGACAAAGCCCTGGGGCGCCAGCCCGAGCCGCGCCACCACCGCCGGATCGGCGGGCTCGGCCAGCACATGGTCGGCGCCATTGTGGATGACGGTGATGCGATCGCGGGGCACCAGCCCGACCCGCGCGATCTCGGCCGCCGAGAAGTGCGAAACGGTGAGGATGCGGCGGTGGCGGCGGGCGAAGGCCGGCTGGATGGCGTGATACCAAAGGCGGAAGGCGCGGCTGTAGCTGTCGGGGGTCTGGTGGACCTGGATGTCATGGATCATCGTCACCGCGTCGGCGGCGAGCGCCGGGCCGATGTTGCAGAGATTGACCAGCGTCGCGTCGCCCTTGCGCAGCGGCAGGGTCAGTTGCTCCCAGGGGATGTGCGTCAGCGGCGCCAGCAACCGGGTCGGCAGGCCGAGGCTGGCGGGCTCGCGGGCGTCATGCGGGTGCCAGACTTCGAAGGCCATGCCGGCGACGGCCGGATCGCGCGCCGCCTGCAGGCGCGCGAGGCCGCGCGCCAGCTCGGCGGCGACGCGGTGCACCCCGGTCATCGGCGCGCGCAGGAACTTGCCGTTGATGATGAAACGCCGGGTCATGAAATTTCCGTAATCAGCCGAGGCCGAGGCGTTTGACGAGGCCGAAGCGCTCGAAGATCGCATAGGCGACGAGCGGCGCCGTCAGCCCGGCGATGGCGGTCAGCACCAGAAGCAGCGGCACCGAGGCCAGCCCAAGCTTGATGGCGATGATGCGCGTGCCGGCGACCGCCATGATGTGGAGGATGAAGATCGCCATCGACCGCCGGCCGAGAAAACCGAGGATTTGCGCGAGGCGTCCGCCGACGAGGCTGGCGAGCGCCACCACCGCGCCGAGCCCGGCAAAGGCCGCCGGCAGCACCACCGGCGACCAGGCGATATTGGCGAGTCCCGCGGCGCGCGCGCTGGCGAAGGGGATTTCCGGTCGCAAACCCGGCACCACCCACAAGGCGGTCACCACCAGAACCGCCGCCAGCGGCAGCAGCGCCAGCCGCACGGCGACGCTGCGCTCGACAAAGGCGCGCGCCAGGCCGGCGGTGCCGATGACAACGCCGATGCCATAATAGGGCGCCTGGTTGGCGGCGAGGCGCAGCACGTCGGGGAGTGGCAGCAGCGCCGCCAGCGGCTTGAGGCTGAGCATCAGCAGCAGGAACGCCGCCGATCCGAGCCGCCGCCAGCACAGCAGCGCCAGCAGGTGCAACTGGAACAGCGCATGGAGAAACCAGAATTGCGAGACGGTCTTCCACGGCAGCGCCAGGATCACCGGCCAATAGCGATCGACCGGGGCATTCACCGCGCTGCCCAGCGCATAGATCAGGCTGAACTGGAGGAACGACCAGAGGAAATAGGGCCAGGCGATGCTGCTCCACAGGCTGTCACGAAAGGCGATCGGATCGCGCGCCAGCCGGCGGTCGACGAGCACGCCGGCGGCGACGAAGAACAAGGGCATGTGGAAGGTGTAGATCGCGAAGAACACCGGCCGCAGCCAGGGCGCGCCATCGCCGACGCTCGAATCGATCAGCCCGCCAAGGCAATGGCCGATGACGACGAGGACGATGCCCAGCCCGCGGGCGATATCGAGCCAGGCGATGCGGCTGACCGGCGCGGGACTCGGCGCGGGAGCTGGCGCCGGCGCGATGGCGGCGAGCGCGGTCATCGCGGCACCGCCAGCGGCAGCCGCGCCGCGCCAAACCGGCGGCCGAGGGCGATGCCGGGCCTTTCGACGAGTACCCGCCCGGCGGCGGCGAACAGCGCGGTCAGCAGCAGCGCCATGGCGATGCGCTGCGCCGCGAAATGGACGCTCGCCGCCTCGATGGCGAGGGGATGCAGCAGATAGATCGAATAGCTCGCCGCCCCCGCCCAGGGCAGCGGGCCACGGCTGAGCCAGCGCGCGCCGCGCAGCGCCGGCAGCAGCAAGACGCCGAGAAACAACAACGTCGCCGCCGCCCAGGGCAGCATGACCTGGGCAAGATCGAGCGTGGCGTGGTGGAAGCGGCCAAAGCCGATCAGCGTCACGACCGTCGCCACCACGGCAAAGGTCGCGACATGGCCCGCCAGCCCGCGCGCCGACAGCCCACCGCGGTGGAAACGCAAGCACTGCCAGCCGAGCAGCGCCGCCAGGATCATCAGCGGCCGGCCGAGCGGCACGCGCACGCCGACCAGCAGCGAGGCGAGCGCCAGCGCGAGCAGCGCCGCCGCCGCCAGCACCATCAGCCGGCCGCCGGCGCGCGCGCCCCGGCGCGCCAGGCCGGCGGCGAAGAGCGCGTAAAAGGCGAGCTCGATGATCAGCGTCCAGCTCACCCCGAGAAAGGCACGCTGGCGGACGAAATCCTGGACGAGCAACAGATTGGCGAGCCATTGCACCGGGCCGGCATCGGCGAGGAAGCGCCATTTCGGCAGCACGCCCGTCGGCCCGAGCAGCACCAGCACCGCCAGCACGGCGAGGTAGAGCGGATAAATCCGCCACAGCCGGCGGCGGAGAAAGGGCCCGACGGCGACGCGGTCACCACTCGCCAGCGCGATGGCATAGCCGCTGATGAAGAAGAACAGCGCGACGCCGGCGACGCCAGGCTCGAAGGCGACGATATGGCGATCGATCCAGCCGCCGTTGCCTTCGAACAAATGCTGGACGACGACGAGCCCCGCCGCCAGCAAGCGCAGGCTGTCGAGCGCGCCGACGCGGCCGGTCGGCCCGGGGGCGCCGCTCGCCATGGCGTCAGGTAACGGGCGCGCTGCGCGCGTCGATGCGGCGACCCCAGACGCGCCCCATGCCGATCGCCGGCGTTTCGACGAAGCGGAAGCCCGCCCAGGCGAGCGGCACGAGCAGCAGCACGGCGATCGGCATGCGCAGCGGACCTTCGAAATAATGTGTCGCGGCGTTGATGGCGATCGGGTGCAACAGGTAGATCGAGTAGCTGAAGGTGCCGAGCAGCGGCAGCCAGCCGGCATTGAACACCGGCGCATCGCGCAGCCGCGGCCAGAAGACGATGGCGAGGAAGGTGGCGATGCCGCCGAGCCAGGGACCCAGCGTCTGGGCGAACGACATCACCGCATGCTGGAAGACGGCAAAGCCGACATAGGTGCAGATCAGCACCGTCGTCAGGAACACCGCGATCGACAGCAGGAAGCGGCGCAGATCGGTCTCGCCGGTGGCGTGGCGATAGCATTGATAACCGAAGACGGTCGCATAGAGCATCATCGGCCGGCCGAGCGGGATGCGGCTTTCGAGCAGCAGCGACGCCGCCGCCAGCGCCAGCAGCGATGCCGGCATAACGATATCGAGGATGTCGCCGGCGCGCTTGCCGAACAAGGTCACCGACAGGCCGAACAGCGTGTACCACATGATCTCGATGATGAGCGTCCAGCTGACGCCGAGGAACGGCCGCGCCCCGGCGAAATCCTGGACGAGCAGCAGATTGGCGATCCAGTCGCGCGGGGGCGCGCTCCACAGGAAGGCCCATTGCGGCAGCAGCCCGCTGCCGCCGACGACGAGCAGCAGCGCCAGCGCCGCGAGATAGAGCGGGTAGAGCCGGAACATCCGCCGCACCATGAAGGAGGCGAAATTCATCCGGCCGCCGACCGACAGCGGCACGACAAAACCGCTGATGCAGAAGAAGATCACCACGCCGGCATGGCCGAGGCCGACCTGGGCGACGGTGCGGCCGAGAAAATCGCCGCGATGGTCGGTCAGATGCTGCCAGACGACGACCGTCGCGGCGATGAAGCGCAGGCTGTCGAGATAGCCGAATCGTGACGCGGGCCGGGCCATGGCGGCGCCTCTAGCAGACGGTTCCGCACATGCCACGGGGGGCAATGAATTTCACGAATCTGCCACGGACGCTGGCGCAAGCCTGTGCTAGGGCCGGAACATCAAGTTGTTAAGCTGGCGACGCGTGGACCTTCTCTACATTTCCGGCTCGGGACGCAGCGGATCGACGCTCGTCGAGCGCCTGCTCCACGCCTCGCAGCGCTTCGTCGCCGTCGGCGAATTCCATGTGCTGTGGCGGCTGCCGCACGATCAGATCACCTGCAGCTGCGGCGCGCGCCTGCCCGACGACCCCTTCTGGCAACCGGTCCTCGCCAGCGCCGGGATCGGCGCGCCCGAAATCGCCGAGCTCGCCCGTCTCGAAGCCCGTGTCGCCCGCACGGGGCGCATCGCCGCCGCCGGCTTCTCGCTCGACCGGCTGCGCGACGACCCCGAGGTGACGGCCTTTCTGGCGCCGCAGCTGGCGATCCTTGCTGCGGTGGCACGCGCCGCCGGGCGCGACATCGTCGTCGATTCGTCGAAGGCCGGCCCGCGCGCCTTTGTCATGGCGACGCTCGCCGCCAGCCACAGCGTGCATCTGTGGCGCCACCCGACCGCGGTCATCGCCTCCTGGCGATCGAAGAAGTTCGATCAGGGGCTCGGCACCCTGATGGCGCGCCCCGGCATTCCCGCGGCCGCCGCCGATTGGTGGAAGGTCGAGCAACTGGCGCGGCGGCTGGCGCGCGAAGCGCCGGTGGCGATGGTCGATTACGACCGCCTGTGTGCCGACCCCGCGCCGGTGCTGGCGCAGGCGCTCGCCGCGGCGGGCATCGCCGGCGACGCCGGCATCCCCTGGGCCGACAGCCACAGCGTCGTCGCCGGGGCGCATTATCACTCGCTCAACGGCAACCCCGATCGCTTCGATCGCGGGCCGATTCGCGTCGCGGCACGCAGCGTTGACTGGTCGAAGCAGAGCGCCGCCGATCGCCTGCTGGTGCCGGCGGCCGGCGCGCTGCTCGGCGCGCTCTACCCGCGGCCAGGCTAAGCTTTCAGGCAGCGAGCCGCGCCGGGTCGGCCGCCGGCGCCGCATAGGCGAGCAGCCAGCGCGCGTCGGCGGCGAGGCTCGCCGGCGTATCGGCGTCGATCCGCCAGACCGACCCTGCCGCCACCGCGGTGTCGCCGAGCTGGCCGTCGTCCGTCAGCGCCACCAGCCAGACGCTGCCGCGCGCCCCGGCGATTTGGCCCGCCCAGGCGCCGGCAAGCTCCTCGATAACGAATTTGCCGCCTTCGCAGCGCGCCGTGCGCCGCGGATCGATCGCGCGGCGCGGCGCATTGGCGCCGAAGGGCGCGAGGCGCGCCGCCGCCAGCCCCTCGGCGAGGTGCAGCTCGCGCGGCCGGCCATAATCGTAGAGCCGCCAGGTGAGGTCGAGCGCCTGCTGGATCTCGACGAGCTGGAGGCCGCCGCCCAGCGCATGGATCGTCCCGCCGGGCACATAGAGCACATCGCCGGCGGCGACTTCGCGCCATTCCATCATGTCGACGATGCTGCCGTCGCGCGCCGCGGCGGCAACCGCCTCGCGGCCCGGCGCCCCCCCAATGCCGATGCCGATCGTCGCCCCCGGCGCGGCGGCGACGACATACCAGGCTTCGTCCTTGCCATGCGGCAGGCCGATGGCACGCGCGCCGGCATCGTCGGGGTGGACCTGCACCGACAGGCGTTCGCTGGTGAACAGCCATTTGACCAGCAGCGGCGCCGCGGCGTCCCCCTCGAACCAGATTTCGCCGGTGCGCTCGCCGGCGGCATGGCCGGCAAGCGCCGGCGGCAGGCTCGGCACCCCCCAGGGCTTGGCGATTCCGCGCGGGGTCAATTGGGTAGGCATGCAGACTCCGGAACGTCACGCGGCCACGGCCGCCGCGGTGCCTTGCCGAGTTTCGATGACATTCGCATGAGCGCTGCACCATTTCGGCGGCAATCGACAAGCCCGGCTTGGGGCTCCAACAGATTCCGGTCTTTGCATTGCAACATTGGCGCGCGATAGGCCGCGCTTCGTGATGGCGTCTCCCGGCGCCACAGCCACCGATGCCGAGCGGCGCCGGCGGCAAGGAAGGTACGATGCATACCCATCTCCAGCGGCTCGAAGCCGAAAGCATCCATATCATGCGCGAGGTCGTCGCCGAGGCGGCGCGGCCGGTGTTCCTCTATTCGATCGGCAAGGATTCGTCGGTCATGCTGCACCTGGCGCGCAAGGCCTTCTATCCGGCGCCGCCGCCCTTCCCCTTCCTGCACGTCGCCACCGGCTGGGATTTCCGCGCGATGATCGAGCATCGCGACCGCATTGCCGCCGAATATGGCCTCGATCTCATCGTCCACCACAATGCCGAAGCCGCCGCCGAGGGGGTCAATCCGATCGATACCCCGACCCCCGTCTATACCCGCCGGATGCTCACCGAGTCGCTCAAGGCAGCGCTCGACAAGGGCCGCTACGACGCGATCTTCGGTGGCGGCCGCCGCGACGAGGAAAAGGCGCGCGCCAAGGAACGCATCTTTTCGTTCCGCTCGGCGAGCCATGAATGGGACCCCAAGACCCAGCGCCCCGAGCTGTGGAACCTCTACAACATGCGGCTGCGGCCGCAAGAAAGCTGCCGGGTGTTCCCGCTGTCGAACTGGACCGAGCTCGACATCTGGCAGTACATCCTCGCCGAGAACATTCCGATCGTGCCGCTCTATCTGGCGGCGAAGCGGCCGACGGTGGTGCGCGGCGGCATGCGGCTGATGATCGACGACGACCGCATGCCGCTGCGCCCTGGCGAGACGGTCGAGGAATTGTCGGTGCGCTTCCGCACCCTCGGCTGTTATCCGCTATCGGGGTCGGTCGAGAGCGAGGCGGCGACGATCGGCGAGGTCATCCAGGAAATGCTGCTGGCGCGCACCTCCGAACGCCAGGGCCGCATGGTCGATCACGACGAATCGGCGTCGATGGAGCGCAAGAAGCGCGAAGGATATTTCTGATGACCGCGCTGAACGTCGCCGAGACGATGACCGCCTACCGCCCTGCCGACGAGGCGCTGATCGAAAGCGACATCGCCGCCTATCTCGACCAGCATGCCAGGAAGTCCTTGCTGCGCTTCATCACCTGCGGGTCGGTCGACGACGGCAAGTCGACCCTGATCGGCCGGCTGCTCTACGACACGGCGATGATCTTCGAGGACCAGCTGGCGGCGCTGGCCAGCGATTCGAAGCGCATCGGCACGCAGGGGCAGAATATCGATTTCGCCCTGCTCGTCGATGGCCTGTCGGCCGAGCGCGAACAGGGCATCACCATCGATGTCGCCTATCGCTTCTTCACGACGGCGCGGCGCAAGTTCATCGTCGCCGACACGCCGGGGCATGAGCAGTTCACCCGCAATATGGTGACCGGCGCGTCGACCGCCGACTTGGCCGTGCTGCTGATCGACGCCCGTCGCGGCGTCCTCACCCAGACGCGCCGCCATGCCTTTCTGGCGAAGCTCGTCGGCGTCCGCCACTTCGTCCTCGCGGTCAACAAGATGGACCTCGTCGGCCACGACCAGAGCGTATTCGATGCGATCGTCGCCGATTTCGACGCCTTTCGCGCCCAGATCGGCATCGACGCCTTCACCGCCATTCCGATGGCGGCGCTGACGGGTGCTAATATCGTCACGCGTGCCGCCGAAATGCCCTGGTACCAGGGGCCGGCGCTGCTCGAGCATCTGGAATCGGTGCCGGTCGAACCCGCCGGCATCGCCGGCTTCCGGCTGCCGGTACAATGGGTCAACCGCCCCAATCTCGATTTCCGCGGCTTTACCGGCACGATTGCGAGCGGCGAGGTCCGTCCTGGCGACAAGGTGCGGGTGACGCCGGGCGGCGCCACCTCGACCGTGGCGCGCATCGTCACCTTCGACGGCGACCGCGACATGGCCAGCGCCGGCGAGGCAATCACCTTGACGCTTGCCGATGAAGTCGATTGCTCGCGCGGCAGCGTGATTTCGGCCGCCGATGCGCCCCCCGAGCTCGCCGACCAGTTCGAGGCAACCATCGTCTGGATGACCGACGAGCCGCTGGTGCCGGGGCGTTCCTATTGGCTGAAGACCGGCGCTGTCACCGTCCCCGCCAGCCTCGCCGCGCCGAAATACGCCATCGACGTCAACACGCTCGAACATCTCGCGGCGAAGTCGCTCGAACTCAATCACATCGGCGTCGCGACGGTGACGACGCACCGCCCGATTCCCTTCGCCCCCTATGCCGAGGATCGCGCCCTTGGCGGCTTCATCCTGATTGATCGCGATTCGAACGCCACCGTCGCCGCCGGCACGCTGCACTTCGCGCTGCGCCGCTCGCAGAACGTCCATTGGCAGGCGCTCGACATCACCCGCGAGGCGCACGCCGCCAACATGGGGCAACGGCCAAAGCTGCTGTGGTTCACCGGGCTCAGCGGCGCCGGCAAGTCGACGATCGCCAATCTCGTCGAAAAGCGCCTGCATGCGCTCGGCCACAAGACCTTCCTCCTCGATGGCGACAATGTCCGCCACGGCCTCAACAAGGATCTCGGCTTCACCGAGGCGGACCGCATCGAGAACATCCGCCGCGTCGGCGAGGTCGCCAAGCTGATGTGCGACGCCGGGCTCGTCGTGCTGACGGCGTTCATCTCGCCCTTCCGCGCCGAACGCGCCATGGTCCGCGCCATGCTGCCGCAAGGCGAGTTCGTCGAAATCTTCGTCGATACGCCGCTGGGCGTGGCGGAGGAGCGCGACGTCAAGGGCCTCTACAAAAAGGCGCGTGCCGGGCAGCTGAAGAATTTCACCGGCATCGACAGCCCCTATGAGGCGCCCGAGGCGGCCGAAATTCATATCGACACGACGGCGCTGGCGCCCGAAGCAGCGGCGGGGTTGATTCTCGATCGGTTGCTGCCACAGTTGCGGTAACGGCCGCGCCGCCGCGCTTCTCCAGGGCGGATCGCAGCAGTATCGACACGTCACCCCCCGCGCGCGCAAGGGTGACGATAGCGTTCAAGCAAGTTGCGTCAGAACCAAGGCGCTGACGCTATCCGGTCGAGCACCCACCAAAGGAAAGTGGGTGCAGGGGCTCAGCCCCTGCCCGCCGGAGGCAAACTTCCTTCGATCAATGCTCGCGCCCGGTGTGCCAGGTCGCGCGCATCAGCGGTTCGATCAGATAGCTCAGCACCGTGCGCTTCTGCAGCTTGACCAGCACCTCGACCGGCAGCCCCGATCCGATCGGCGGGCGGCCGGGGCGCGCCGCTTCGATCCGGCGCAGCGCCGCGGCGGGAACATGGATTTCGCCGGTGAAATAGCTGGCGCCGGTCTTCTGGTCCTGCATGGCGTCGGCCGAAACCGTCACCAGCTCGCCGTCGATCGTCGGCAGATTGGCGTCACGCAGGCTGGGGAAACGGACTTCGGTCAGCATGCCGGGGGCAATATCGTCGGCGTCATCGGGCGAGAAATGCGCCTGGACGACGAGTTCGCGATGTTCGGGAACGACGTTCATCAGCAGCTGCCCCGGCGCGACGACGCCGCCGACGGTGGTCACCGTCTTGCCCACAACCCGCCCGGTGGCGGGCGAGCGCACGATGGTTTGCGACAGGCGTTCGGTCGCCGAGGCGCGCTGCGGCAGCACTTCGTTCAATCGCGTCGCAACCTCGCGCAGGCGCTGGTCGGCTTCCTCGACCATGTTGCTCTGCAGCACCAGCGTCTGCATCCGCGCCTGGCCGACGGCTTCCCGGGCTTCGGCGATCTTGCCCGCCGAACTGCCGACATCGCCCTGCAGGCTCGCCGAGGCGCGCTCGAGCTGGCGGACATTGTTCTTCGAGGCAAAGCCCTTGGCGGCAAGCTCGCGCATGCCTTCGAGCTGGGCATCGATCGACTTGCGCTGCTCGGCATTGGCGGCGAGTTCGGCCTGATAGCCGGCGATGCGCGCGCTCGCCTGGGCAGCCTGTTGGGCGAGCACCTGCTTCTGCTGGGCGAGCGTCGCGCGGCGCGCCGTCATCAGCGCCGTCTGGGCGCGCATCGCCTCGCGGGCGATGTCGGCGTCCTCGCCGGTCAGCCCGGCGAATTCGGGCGGCGCGGCGATCGTCGCAAGGCCGGCGCGCTCGGCAAGCAGGCGCTGGCGTTCGGCGAGGAGCATCAGCGTTTCGCGCGTCAGGCCGCGCTCGGTGGCGACGATGGTATCGCGCGAAATGGTGATCAGCGGCTGGCCCTGGACGACGCGCTGGCCTTCCTTGACATGGATGGCGGCGACCACCCCGCCCTCCTTGTGCTGGACCGCCTGGGTGCTGCCGGCGACCGCAACGGCGCCGCTGGCATAGGCGCCGGCATCGAGCGGCGTCAGTGCCGCCCAGCCGAGAAAGCCGATGAAAAAGGCGCCGCCGATCCACCAGGCGAGACGACGATCACCACCGAGATCGTCGTCGGCGACCCCGCGCGACGCGGCGATATCGACGATGTCACGGGAGATTGTGGCAGGAACACTAGCCATTGGACGCTTTTACCTCGGCCAGCCGCGGCTCGGGCGCGCGGATCTGCAGACGTTGACGGACTTCCTCGGCGGGGCCCCAATGCTGGACACGCCCGCCGACGAGGACGAGCAGCTTGGTCGCCGCCGCCAGCACGGCGACGCGGTGGGCGGCGACAAGCACGGTGGCGCCGCGCGCCCGCGCCTTGCCGATCGCGGCGATCAGCGCCGCCTCGCCTTCGGCGTCGAGCGCGGCATTGGGTTCGTCGAGCAACAGGATCGCCGGATCGCCGTAAAGCGCGCGGGCAAGGGCGACGCGCTGGCGCTGGCCATAGGACAGGCCTTCGCCGCCCCAGCCGACGACATGGTTATAGCCTTCAGGGAGCTGGGTGACGAGGGTGTGGACCCCGGCGGCGGTGGCGGCGGCGATGACCTTGCGGTTGACGGCCTCGGGATCGTCGCCGCGGGCGAGCGCGAAGCGCGCGATATTCTCGGCGACGGTGCCGGGCAGCAGCGCGCAATCCTGCGGCAGATAGCCGATATGGCCGGCAAGGGTCTCGGGGTCCCAGTCGCGCAGTTCCGAGCCGTCGACGCGGATTTCGCCGCTGTCGGGGGCCACGGCGCCGACGAGGACGCGCATCAGGGTCGATTTGCCGGCCCCAGAGGGCCCGGTGATGCCGATCAGTTCGCCGGGACCGCCTTCGACGCCGACATTGGCGAGGATCGGCGGCGCGCCCTTGGGGCCCCAAAGCGTCAGCCCACGCGCCTCGATACGCCCGGCGGGCGCCGGCAGCGGGAAGGCCTTGGTGCGCGGCGCGCCGGTATAGAGTTCGACGAGGTTGGACAGCGCCTCGCGCGCGTCGGTCATCGGCTTCCAGGCGCCGACGAGCAGCTCGATCGGCTGCAGCGCGCGCCCCATCAGCACCGAGGCGGCGATGATCGCCCCCGACGAGATCTCGCGCTCGACGGCGAGATAGGCGCCGAGGCCGAGCGCCGCCGATTGCAGGAACATGCGCCAGAATTTGGCGATCGAGCTGTACTGGCCGCTGGCGAACTGGTGGCTGCTGGTCAGCCCGAGGCCGGTGGCGCGGCGCTCGACATGGCGGGCGACAAGCGCCTCGCGCATGCCCTGGCTGCGCACCAGCTCGGCCTGCGCCACCAGCCGCTCCTGCTCGCCATAGGATTGCGACAGCGTGCGCGTCGCCGCCTTGGTGGCGTCGCGCGTCGCGCGTTCGTTGAGGATGGTGATGCCGAGCAGCACCAGGGCGCCGACGATCACCGCGACGCCGAGAATCCAGTGCAGCAGGAAGGCGACGAGGACATAGATCGGCACCCAGGGCATATCCATCAGCGCGATCGCCGGCGGGCCGGAGAAGGCCTGGCGGACGGTATCGAAGTCGCGCATCACCTGGGGGGCGCGGCCGCCGCGCGTCATCCGCAGCGCATGGTCGAGGATATCGCGGCTGAGCAGGCGATCGAGGCGCAGCCCGGCGCGGATCATGATGCGGCTGCGAATGCCGTCGAGCGCCGACAAAGTGCCGAGCGCGAAGGCGACGACGATGGTCAGCCAGACCAATGTCAGAATGCCGCCCGTCGTGACGACGCGATCATAGACCTGCATCATGAACAGGGTCGGGGCGAGATAGAGGATGTTGATCAGCGCCGACAGAAAGGCCGCGAGCCGCAGATGCTCGCCGCAGGCGCGGCCGGCCGATTCAAGCTCGGGCGGGATTTCAAGTCCGAAAAGACGCATGCCAGTCCCTTGCCGTCACGGCGACGCGATCGCATCCGAAGTTACGGCGAAATCGCCGCGGCGCTTACCCTGCCGCGCTTAGCCGCCGGCACCGGCGCTGTCCATCGCCACCGAGCGATCGCCGGCGCCGACCGGGGCCGAGGCGCCATCGATCGGGTCGGGCAACGGCCGCCTGAACGCCGGCCATCAGCCCGGCGTTCAGGCGATCGATCGGATCAGAGCAGCAGATCGGCGAGGCTCAGCTGCCCGGCGCGGCCGGTCACACCGATTTCGATATCGGCGACGCCATCGCCATTGGTATCGAAGCCGATGATGGCGTTGTTGCCTTCGCGGTAGAATTGCACGTCGGCAGCAGCAAGGCGCAGCGCCGCGACGATGATGCGATCCTCGCCGACGACATAATTGTTGATGATGTCGCGCGTCGCGGCACCCAGGCCGAAGTCGGCGATGCCGCTCCAGACAAACTTGTCGGCGCCATTGCCGCCAAGCAACACGTCGCGGCCGCGCCCGCCATAGAGGACGTCGTCGCCCTCGCCGCCATTGAGCGTGTCATTGCCATCGCCGCCGGTCAGCGTGTCATTGTCGGCACCGCCGTTGATATTGTCATTGCCGGCGCCACCGGAGATGACGTCGCTGCCGTTGCCGCCGAGCAGCACATCGTTGCCGAGGCCGCCGCTGAGGATGTCATTGCCGTCGCCGCCGTTGAGCGTATCGTTGCCGGCGCCGCCGAACATCCGATCGTCCTCGGTTCCGCCGACGAGATTGTCGTTGCCGTTGCCGCCATTGAGCGTGTCGTTGCCGGCCGAACCGCTGACGGTGTCATTGCCGGCGTTGCCGAGCACCGAATCATCGCCGCCGGCGGCAGCGATATTGTCGTTGCCGGCGCCGCCGGTGACGGTGTCGTTGCCATCGAGCGCGCGGATCGTGTCGTTACCGGCCGTCCCGGCAAGCGTGTTGTCGTCGTTGGTACCCGTAATCAACATGGCCAATTCTCCGACAGGGGATCGCCCCGGCGGCACGCCAGGACGAAAAGTGCGGATCAGCCGGCGCCGTTGCTGTCGTCGATCGCGCCCGACCCGAACCCTAGCGATTCGTTAACGGAATGGCGTTTCATCGATATTACGATTCTGCGACAACGCGCGGCGTTAAGTCCGAAATGGACCTGAACAGCACCAGTCAGTGCTGCGCGGCGGCGCCGATCGCGACGGTGCATTCACCGATGTAGATGCGTTTCGGATCGTAACCGAATTGATAATTGCTGAAAGTCATGAACAATCGCGCGCGATTGGCGGCGACGTCGATGGGGTTGAGCACCATGACGTTGATGACCTGATCGTCGATTTCGGTGGCGATCTCGACGCGGTCGGGCCAGCGATCGACAACACGGGTGAATTTTTGGGGGACGCCAGCGAGAATGCCGCCGTCGTCGGCAGTCACGCGCGTCGTCGGCGCGGTCGCTTCGGGGGTTTCGAAGGTTTCAGGGGGCGGGCCGCTGTGCACCGCCACGGCGCCGAGATGCAGCACCAGCCGCGAATTGCCTTCATAAAGCAATTCCTCGGCAGGCTGAACGCGCGACAGATCGGCGTTGGTGACCCGGCGCATGTCGCAGGTCAGCGTGCGATCGGGGTGAATCGCCGGCGGTGGCGCGGGCGATGCAGGCGTCGGCGATGGCGCCGGCGGGGCGGCGGCGACCAGGAAACCGGCCGCCGCCAAGAGGGGAACAAGGCTACGAATCATGCGCGGCGCGTTGCCGCGAGATTGTTACAGCAGGAAGTCGCCCAGGCTGAGCCCGGCGCCGCGCGCCACCTGGATTTCCATGTCGGCACTGGCATCGCCATCGAGGTCGATCTGGACGATGACATTGGCACCCTGGGTGACGAAGGTGATGCCGCTCGCCTGGGCGCGGACATAGCGCAGATCGATCTTGTCCTGGCCGATGGCGAAATCGAGGATGGTGTCGCGAACCCCGGCACCGACGCCCGAATCATCGACGGTCAGGAAGCGGAAGACGTCGGCGCCGGCGCCACCGGTCAGCTTGTCGGTGCCGCGGCCGCCGACGAGCAGATCATTGCCGCCGCCAGCGGTCAGCAGGTCATTGTCGTCGCCGGCGGTCAGCGTGTCATTGCCTTCGCCGCCGGTCAGCGAATCATTGCCGAAGCCACCGCTCAGGAAATCATTGCCATTGCCACCGGACAGGCGGTCGTTGTCGAGCCCGCCATAGATCTTGTCGTCGCCGTCGCCGCCACTGGCAATGTTGAAGCCATTGCCGGCGAAGATGGTATCGTTGCCACCGCCGCCCTGCAGATTGTCGTCGCCTTCGCCGCCGATCAGGCGATCGTTGCCATTGCCGCCGACCAGCGTGTCATTGTCGGCGCCGCCGGCGAGCACGTCGTCGCCATCGTTGCCGAGCAGACGATCGAAGCCATTGGCACCGTTGAGCGTGTCATTGCCGAGTCCGCCAGTCAGCGTGTCGTCGCCATCGCGGCCGGCGATGCTGTCACTGCCGGCAAGCCCGTTGATGCTGTCGCCATCGGGGGTCCCGATCAGCGTGTCGTCACCCACGGTCGGCACATTGGCCAAGGCCGCCAACTGCATTACGGTTCGTGCACTGCTCGCCACAACAACAATCCCTTGGTTTCGCGGCCGTTTCGACACGCGGTACGCCCACCGGGCCAGCCGGCAGCGAACGTTTATGGATTTTCACACAGATTTGGGCAGGGTGTGCCTGCCTCGTCCCGTTTTGTTACCGGGGCTTTACCGTAAACGACGCCGTGGCGCAATCAAACTTATGTTGCAATGCGGTGAAAATCGGGGCGATCCTCGGCAAGCGCCGCGAAATCACGGTAAAGAACTTCCAGCAAGGCATCGCTGCCTTCGCCTGCCGTTTGCGCCGCCTGGCGGCTCGCCGCGGCATCGATCCGCCCGAAACGGTGCGAGGTCAGCGGGTCGCCGGCGCCGCGCGCCTGCGACGCGGCGTTGGCATCATAGGCGTTGGCCAGCGGCGGATCGACGCCAAGCAATTCGGTGACGCGCGCCAGCGCCGCGTCGGGCGCGGCGACCAGGCCTTCATAGGTCAGCGCCAGGCGGCGCTCGGCGGGAAAGCGCTGCCACAGCGCCAGCATCGTCCGCAGCCGTGCCGCATAATAGGCCTCGGCCTCGCCCTCGCCGGCATATTCGGCGGAGCCCAGCGTCGCGAAGAGATTGCGGATCGACGCGACGCTCGGCCCCGGCCGCCGCGCCACGAAGATCGCCCGCCCGGCGAAATAGCCCGGCCAGGCGGCGGCGTCGTAGCGGTCGTGGAGCACCTTGTCGAAAAGGTGCCTGCCCCCCCGCCGCCAGCCGCCGCGCCGCCATTGGTTGAGCAGCAACACGCCCAATGCGGCGCGTCCCGAATAGCGCACATGCGCCTCGCCATAGCCGCTGATCTCGGGGCGCGAGACCAGCACGTTCGACAGCGCCGTCGAGCCGCAGCGCATATGGCCGATAACATAGACGGCGCGGCGCGGATCGCATTGCGGCGCCACCGCCGCGACCGCGCCGCCGGCGAGCCATTTCAGCGCTTCGGGCGCGCTCATGCCGCCACCTGCGGGCCGGCAAGCGCCGCCAGCGACCGCGCCAACGGCCGCCGCACGACGACCAGCCCGACGACGCCGCCCGCCGCCATCAGCGCCAGTCGCGCCAGCGGGGGGAGTGCCGCGCCGAACAGCGCCTCGCTCAGCCCCCAGGCGAGCGCCACCGCCAGCCCCGGCGTCACCGCGACACGCGCCGCCGGCCCCCAAACGGCGCGCGGCGCTTCGGCCAGCCGCAGCGCCCGCCAGGCGTAGATCGCCGTGACGCCGAACGAAATCGCCGCCGCCGCCAGCGCCACCGCCAGCGGGCCGCGCGGTGCCAGCACGACGCCGGCGACGACGATCGCCACGGCGACGGCGATCTGCACCGGCAGCATGAAGGCCTGCTGGTCGCCCGCCACCAGCACCGGCGTCGATACCGAATCGACCAGCGACAGCCCGCGCGCGAAGCAGAAGACGACGACCAAAGGCGCCGCGGCATGCCATTGCGGCCCGAGCACGAAGGGCACGATATCGTCGGCGGCGAGCGCCAGCCCGGCGAGTGCCGCCCAGGCGATCGCCGCGATGCCGCCGAACATCGCCAGCCAGCCGACGCCGAGGCTTTCGCCGGCGGCGCGGCGCGCCGAAACCTGGGTCTGGGCGATCTTCAAAAGCGGCTGGGCGAAGAGATCGGTCAGCGCCGAAACGACGCGGTTGGCGGCGCGGTAGAGCCCGGTCGCCGCCGGCGACAGCAGCAGCCCGAGCAGCAGGTCCGAGCCATAGGCCGTGCTGAAGTTGAGCAGGCTGGCGCCATAGCGCGTCCGCGACCAGGCGAAGACCGCGGCGACCTCGGCGCGCGCGGCGCGGGTGTCGAGGCGCACGCCGCCGGCGGCGAGATAGAGCAGCGCCATGCTGCCAAGGCGCACCCAGGCGTGCAGGACGAGCGCCGCCAGCCCCCAGCCGGCGAGCAGCCCGGCGACCGCAGCGCCGGCGCCGAGGACGTCGCCGAGCAGCGTGACGAGGTAATAGCCGCGCACCTCGCCGCGGCGCAGCAGCATCGCCTCGCACCAGCTGGTCAGCGCGACGAGCAGGAAGGTCGGCGCCAGGCGCACCAGCAGCCAGCCGGTATCGGGGGTGGCGAACAGCCGCTCGGTGAAGGCCGCCAGCGCCAGGGTCAGCGCGGCGAGCAGGCTGGCAAGGCCGAAATTGGCGGCAAGGCACGACCCCGCCAGCGTCGGCGTTGCCGGGGACTTCAACAGATATTCATAGGGCCCGACATAAAGCAGGTTGCGGGCGAGAAAGGTGAAGGCGACGGCGAGCGCATAGGCACCGAAAGCTTCGGTGCCGAGGGTGCGGGTCGCGACGACGGTCAGCCCGAGGACGGCGATCTGGCTGACGGCGCGCGCCAGAAAGCCGATGGCGCCGCTCGCCATGCCGGCGCGCAGCCGGCTCATCGCCGCCGCCCCGGCGCGGCGCGACGGTTACAGCGCAAGGATGTTGCCCGGATGCAGCCGGCCGGCGGCGAGGTCGCGCAGCGCCAGCAGATTGCCGACGAAGCGCCCGCGCCGGTCGATATGCGGCTCCGACCACAGGCTGCCGGCGAGATTGGCGACGAGGTTGCGGCGCATCAGCCGCCACGCCAGCGGCTTGGGGATGGTCCGTTTGCGCAGCAGATAGACGGGGTTGGCGATCTGCGAATAGCCGAGCCGCCGCCCCGAGGTGCGCCCGCCCTTGGCGCCCATATGGACCCCGGCAAGGCGCTCGGTGCGCAGCAGCCGGCCGCGCTGTCCGACCTGGAAGGAGAAATCGACATCCTCCTGCCAGCCATAGAGCGGCAGGGCCTCGTCGAAGCGGATGCCGGCGGTAGCATTGCAACGGTACGACATGTTGCAGCCATAGAGCGCCGGCATCGTCCGCTCGCCGGGGTCGGCGGGCGGCACATCGGCGGCGAGCCGCGCCAGCGCGTCGTCATAGCTGTAGCCGGCGTTGTTGATGCCATCGGCGACGAGCCGTCCGGTGATGCCGACGACATCGCGCCGCGCGGCGTAAATCTCGTCGAGAATGGCGAGATAATCGTCGGCAGCGACAAAATCATCGTCGAAGAAAGTGACGTAATCGGCGCGGTCCCCAAGCCGCGCCAGCCCGACATTGCGCTGCACCGGCAGGCCCTTGGGGGCGAAATGCACTTCGATGGAGAGCCCCACGGCGCGGGCGCGCTCGGCGACGCCGACGACATCGGCCTCGGTCACCGAGACGATCAGGATGAGGTTGGGGCGCCGCGTCTGGCGGGCAAGCCGCGCCACCGTTGCCGCGAGCAACTCGGCTCGGCCGATCGACGCGACGATGACCGCGTGACGGGCCGGGGGTTCGGAGGCGGAGGTCATTGCACGGGCTCGGGCTGGCCATGACGCAGCGGCATGACAGTTTCGTGGCGCACCCCCGACTTTTGGCCGGGTTTCTGTTGCATCGCAACATCAGGCAGCCAGCGCAAGCCGAGCGCCAGCCCCGAGAGCAGTCCCCAGAGCAGCCCCGGATCGGGTGACGGCGCCGCCACCGACGCCGGCGCCAGGCTGACGATCAGCGCCCAGGACGCCGCGGCGCCGGTCGCGGCGCGCTTGTCGGCGACTTCGACCCAGGTCGAGCGCCGCCCCGCCATGAAGACGCGCCACAGCGCCAGCAGAAAGGCGAGCGTGCCGATGACGCCGACCGAGCCGAGGATCGCCGTCAACAGGCTCGACGAGCGGAAGCTGCCGACGCCGACGCCGAGGCCATAGCTGGCGGCAAAGGCATCGAAGCCCTGGCGCGCCCAGAAGGCGCGCTGGATTCCCGACCCCGAATCGAGCTTGTCGACGGTGAGCAGGCTGAGGATCCCGCCGAGCCTGGCGGCAAGCCGCGGCTCGGCGACGACCAGCGCCATGCCGCCGGCCACCGCGACCAGCCCGAGCAGGCCAATGAGGACGACCCGATCGCCGCGAATGGCGCCGCCGCCGAACAGCAGCCGCAGGCCGAGCAGGCCACCATAAGCGGCAAAGCCGACATAAGCCGTGCTCGAGCTCGACAGCAGCAGCGTCAGGCTGAGCAGCAGCGCGGCGGGCCCGGTGAGGCGCGGTTCGACGCGGCGTAACCAGAGCTCGATCAGGAAGATCATCCAGACGAGGCCATAGGCGGCATAGACCGCGGCTTCGGGGAAAATGCCGGTCATCCGCTCGACGCCGCCGAGAGTGTGCGAAAGCTGGGCGTAGAAGCCGTTGCGGAAGAAGGCGAACACCGGCCGCAGTGGCCCGGCGAGGACGACGCTCGCCAACCCGAGGACGGCGTGGACGGTGCCGATCGCGGCGGCGGCGCGCGCCACGGCACGCCAGGCATGCGGCCGCCCCATCGCCATGGTGCCGCAGATCGCCGCCGCGAGCGTGCCGGTCAGATAGACGGCGACGGTCAAATTCTGGTTCGAGAAGCGCAGCGGCACGGCATAGGTCAGGCCATGGCCGGGAATCGGCCGTAGCGGCGTCAGGTCGATGGCGCCGGCGAAGATACGCGGCAGGATGACGGCGCCGAGCGCGCCATAGAGAACGAACAGCGCCAGCCAGCGGTTGGCGTCGGCGGCGGGCCAGAAGCCATGGTGGGGCTCGCGTCCCGGCGCCAGGCAGCGCAGCATCAGGAACAGCAGCGCGACATTGGCGGGCGGCACCGAACTGTTGCCGAGCGCCGTCAGCACGAACGCCGCCGAGCCGCCCATCAAGGTCGTCGCCATGACGAAGAGCAGCATCGCTGTCAGCGAGCCGCGCCAGAGGAGCAGCGCCCCCAGCAGCGGAATCAGCCCCCCGAAGATGGTGACGACCACGCCTGTCCCTCATTGCCCGCTCGCGCCGCCAGCGACGCGCGATCGGGGCGCTCAGCAGTCGGGCGGCTCTACACCCTCGCGGGCGATCTGGAAACGATTGGCGAAATTGTCACCCTTGGGATCGAATTCGGGCAGCACGACGAAATCGACGCGGTCGCCGCTGGCAACGGTGATCGGCACGGCGACGCGCACCGGGTCGGCGCCGGTGATGGCGACCGGGCGCACGACAACGCCATTGTGCTGGATCTGCAGCGAGCCGCCGTCGCCGGTGGTGTTGCGGCGCTGCATGCAGGCGAGCGCGACGATCCGGCCCGGCGCCGGCGCCGTCCAGCGGGTGATCAGCCGCGTGCTGTTGCGAAAGCCGACGGCGACCAGGCCGAACTGGTTGATCGTTGCCGGGCGCAGCGTCGGGTGGCTGATGAAGCTGGCATAGTTCCAGTCGATCGGTGCCAGGGTCAGTTCGGGCTGGCGGCCGCGCTGGGCGTGATAGCTCCACGGCGCCCGGCCATAGCCCCATAGGCTGTCGGCGAGCAGCGCGCTGTCGCCGAAGCTCAGCGTGACATCGCCTTCGATGATCACCGGCGCCTCGGAGACCGTTGTCGGCAACGCTATGGGGCGGCCGCGGCTGTCGCGCGCCGTCGCCGGCCCGGAATAGACGATGCTGCGCGCGGCGCCCCAGACGATCTGGCGGTCGGCGCCGAAGCGATAGTGGAACAGCGTGTTGTCGGTCGAAAGCCGCACGGCGCCACCGCGCGGCAGCACGTCGCTGCCGAACCAGCGGAAGGCGTCGCCCGCCGGCTTGGAAGCGCCACCCGGCGTGTAGAGCCCCATCGTCGGAAAAGCCGCCTGGTCGATCAGCGCATACCATTGCGCCTCGCTGACTCCGGTGGCGCTCATCATCGTCACCATTTTTGCGAAGAAATTGGCGGGGTTCTCGGTGGCGGCGAAGTCCTTGCTGAATTCGGTGATCCAGATCGGCACCGGCGGCGCGCCGGCCGGGCGGCGTGCGGCGAGCACGGCGCGCAGCCGGGCGAGTTCCCAATCGACGTTGCTCGGGTCCTGGCGATAGGGGTGGATGGCGATGCCATCGACGACATCGAGCATGCCGGCATCGGCAAGGGCGATCTCGAAGCCGGTGGCGATCGAATTGGCCGAGCCGCCTAGCACCGCGACATTGGGCGCCGCCGCCTTCACGGCGGGATAGACCGACTGCAGGATGGCGACATAGCTTGCCGCCGGGGTGCGCGACGCAACCCCGGTGAACGCCGGCTTGTTGTTGATCTCGTTGCCGATTTCGATGGCGGCGAGGCAATCGACATAGCGCCGCGCCACCGCCGCCAGATAATTGGCGAAGGCCTTGCGGCCGACGGTCGAATAGACGGTGTTGCCGGCGTCGTAGAGCGGGTTGGTCATCAAGGTGACCAGCACGACGCGATAGCCATCGGCGCAGAGGCGATCGATCTGCCCGGAGGTGGTGGCGCCGAAGCTGTAGACGCCGCGCTTGCTTTCGACGACCCGCCAGCCGAGCGCCTCGCGCACCGTGGCGGCGCCGCTGGCGCGCAGCGTGCCATGAACGCTCTCGCCCCAGCCCTGCGCGAAATGGACGTTGCTGCCGAGGCGCATCGGCGGACCGGCCGGCGGCGCCGCGGCAGCGGTCGCGGTGGCAAACAGCGCCAAAAGCCCGGCAATCAACGCGCGCATGCCACTGCCTCCAGGAAGCCCGCGTCGAAGCGCTCGGGCGAAAACCGCGCCGCATTGGCGATCGCCGCCGCCGGATCGAAGTCGCGTTCGAAAGCCGGGAAGGCCTCGACCGCGGCGACCAGTGCGTCAACCGACTGGTCGGCGAAGAACAACCCGGTGCGGCCCGGCACGATCGAATCGGTAACGCCGCCGCGACCATAAGCGATCACCGGCCGGCCGCTGGCATTGGCTTCGACGGGCACGATCCCGAAATCCTCTTCGGCGGTGAAGATCAAAGCCCGGGCTGTCGCATAGGCGTGTTGCAATCCCGCGAAATCGAGGCGCGGCACGAAGCGGATATTGGCGCCGGCGCGGCGTTTCAGGTCCTTTTCCATGCCGCCACTACCGACGACAGTCAGCGGCAGCCCCAGGCGCGTGAAGGCATCGACGGCGAGATCGGGGCGCTTGTAGGGCACCAATTGCCCGACCCATAGGAAACTGTCGGATATCTCGGCGACGGGCGCGAAGGCATCGACGGCGACCGGCGGATGGACGACGCGCGCCTCGCGATGCCAGGCGCGATGGATACGCTGGCGGATGAACTCCGAATTGGCGACGAAGCTGTCGACCCGCGCCGCCGAGGTGACGTCCCAATTGCGCAGGCCGTGAAAAAGCAGCGGCATCATCAGCTTCTGCAGCGGCGACGCGGCATCGCGATAGACGTGATATTGATCCCACAGATAGCGCATCGGCGAATGGCAATAGCAGAGATGCAGCGCGTCAGGCGCCGCAATGACCCCCTTGGCCGGCCCCGATTCGCTGCTGATCACCAGATCATAGCCGCGCAGGTCGAGGCCTTCGAGTGCCATCGGCATCAACGGCAGATAGCTCTGGTAGAGCCGTGTCGCCGCCGGCAGCTTGGCGATGAAGGTCGTCCGCACCCGCTGGCCACGAATGATCGCCGACATTGCGGCGGGATCATAGACATGGGTGAAGATGTCGGCCTCCGGGAACAGCCCGATCAGCCTTTCGAGAACACGCTCGCCGCCGCGCATGCCGACCAGCCAATAATGGATGATGGCGACGCGCCTGAAGCCGTGCATCGCCGCCATCACCCGTAATACTGGGCGTATTTGCGGTAGAAGGCGGTGGCGTCGCTGCCGCCCAGCCGCGCCTGGCGCTTGAGATCGACCATGGTCAGCGTGACGCCGACCGAGCGGATCGCCCCCCAGGGCAGCATCTTCAATGCCGTCAGCACGATGTCGCCGCGCGTCGTCCGCCACTTCGCCGCGACGATGACATGATCGGCAAGCGTCGCGATCTCGCGCGTCTCAGCGATCGCCAGCAAGGGCCCGCAGTCGAGAATGATGACGTCATGGCTCTCGCGCAGTCGCGCCACCAGCCGCTGCAGCCGGCCGCGATCGAGCAGGCGTTCGCCATCGGCGAGCGGCTTGGTGAAGGCCAGAATGTCGGCGCCGCCGACGGGATCGGTCCAGACCGCCCCAGATGCCTCGCCGCCGGCGATCGCTTCGGCCATGCCGGGACGATCGCGCGCGATGCCGAGATCGGCGGCGATGCGGCTTTTGACGGCGTCGCAATCGACGAGGATGGTACGCTCGCCGCCCAGCGCCGCGACGCGCGCCAGCCCGTGTGCCAGGGTGCTCTTGCCCTCGCCCGGGAAGGCCGAGGTGATCGCGATGACTTTCAGGCGGTCGGTGCCGCCGGCACGCGTCGCGGCGAGCACGCCGCGCAGCGCTTCGGCGTAAACGCCGCCGGGGTGGCGGGCGATGGTCTCGGCGGCGGTCGTGGCGCGGTGCTCGAGCGATTTCAGCAGCGGCACCCCGCCGAGATAGCGCACGCCGAGGACGCGCTCGACATCGGCGCCGGCCGTCAGCCCGCGATAAAGGCTTTCGATGGCGATCGCCGCGGCCGTGCCGAGCAGCAGTCCGACGATGCCGCCAAGCGCCAGGTTGAGCGGCATCGACGGCGCCGACGGGCGCTTCGGCGGGCTGGCGGCGGTCAGCAGCCGCGCGCCGGGGGTTTCGGCGCCGGATTTGGCAACGGTTTCCTTGTAGCGGTTGAGGTAGGAATCGTAGAGCGCCTGGCTGGCGGCGGCGCGGCGCTCGAGACCGTCGAGGCGGGTCAGCGCCGAATTGTTGCCGCGCAAGGTGGAACGGGCACCGCCGAGGCTGCCTTCGAGCGAGGCGAGCCGCCCCTGCGCCGCCGACGCCCGCGCTTCGAGATTCTGCAGGGCGCGGGTGACTTCGGCGTCGATCTGCGTGTCGATATCGGCAAGCTGGCGGCGCGCCGCGACGAGATCGGGGAAGCTGTCGACATAGCGGTTCGACAGATCGGCGACGCGCGCCGAAATCTGCGCGCGTTGCGCCCTGAGCGACTGGACGACCGGCGAGACTGCGCCCTCGCCGACATTGCCGGCGCCGCCGCCGGCGAGCTGCGCCCGCGCCGCCGCCAGCCGGCTACGCGCCTCGGCGGCTTCGGCGCGCGCCGAGGCGAGGCTCTGGTTGTAGGTCGAGATCTCCTGCTCGGTCAGCGAGGTCGCCGATTTGCTCAGCAGATTGTTGGCGATGCGATAGCTCTGCACCGCATCGGTATCGGCCTGCGCCTGCTGGCGAAGCTCCTCGACGCGGCCGGTCAGCACCCGCACGGCGTCGCGATTGCTGCCGACCTTGCCCGAGATGCTCTGATCGACATAGGCGGCGACATAGGCGTTGGCGAGCGCCGCGGCGCGGCGCGGCAGCGCGTCGTCGATGCTGATGCGCAGCACATAGGAAGTGCCGACGCGCGCCGCGTCGACACTGCCCACCAGCCGGTCGATGCCGCGCTCGCGCAGGTCGGCGGCGGTCGGCGGCGCCAGTGGCTGCGAGACGCCGAGGCTGGCCTGGACGCGGTCGATCAGGCTCGGCCGCGGCGTTACCAGCGCCATGAAGGCCGAGTCGCGCCCCAGCTTGAGGCGGTCGAAGACCGCGCCTGCAAGGCTGCGCGAGCGCAGGGTTTCGAGTTCGGTTTCGATGAGGCCGCTGCTGTCCGGCGCGATCTGCGCCGCGTCCTCGCCGGGAACGACGCGCAGCTCGCGCTGGCCCGGATCGACGATGATGTCGGCGCTCGCCGTCCAGGTGCGCGGCAGCACCAGCGTCACCGCCAGCGCCAGGCCGAGGCAGGCAAGGAAGACGCCGAGAATGAGCAGGCGCCGCCGCCGCAGCGCGCCGAGCACCGAGCCGGTGTCGACGCGGTCGGGGGCGCCATCGACCATCGGATAGCCGACGGCGCCCGGCGGCGGCAGGGTCGCCGGCAATCCGGCGGTGCCGCGATAGGGTTCAGGCAGGTTCACGCAAGCACTCGCGTAAGCGGATCACAGCCGGGTTTCGAGCGCGACGCCGACGATGGTCCCCGAAAAGGCGGGCAAGATGGTGCGATCATTGCTCGTCCGGTCACGGTAACGAACAAACAACGCCCCCGAAAGATGGCGATTGAGGCGATATTCGGCGCGCGCCGAAATCTCCCAGGTGTCGGTGGTGATCGCCGCGCCGCGATAGTCGCGATTCTGCCACGCCACCCCCGCCGAGACGAGCAACGCGCGGGTTGCTTCATAGTAGAGCTGTGCCGAGGTATCGCGCAGCCGGATGCCCGGCACGACGGCGATGCCGCTGTTCTCGAAATCCTGGCGCGAACGCAGCCGCAGGCTGATGAGCGGCGTCGGATACCAGTCGAGCGTCGCGTCATAGGTGATGCCGTCATAGTCGGCGAAGCTCTGGCCGGCGAAATCGCGCTTCTGCCAGCCGGCGGCGATCTCGACGACGACGAGTGCGGTGATCTCGCCGCGCACGCCGGCTTCGATGGCATAGCCATCGGCGTCGCGGTTGCTGGCGCCGACGGCGGCGAGTTGCGCCGCGCTGCGCAGCGAGCGGGTGAAGCCGATATTGCCGCGCACGAAGACATCGAGCCCGGGGCTGACGCGAAGCCCAAGTTGCGGCGCCACCGACCAGATTTCGATGTCGCGATAATCGAGCGCGATCGGCGCCGCGCCGAGCAGTTGAAAATCGTCATAGCGGCGTTGCAGCCAGCCGCCCGACAGGCTGGCGCGCAGCGCGCCGCGCTCGGTGCGCAGGCCGAGCCCGACGCGATCCTCGCGGAAGCTGATCGGATCGCCGAACAGGAAGAACAGCCCGCTCAGCCCGCGCGCCTCGACATCGCGGCCGACGGCGGCATCGGCATGGAGTTCGGTGCTGGCGCCGATATCGAGGCGACCGCGCGCCGTCACAGCCCAGGTCTCGTAATCGTTGAAGCCATTGTTGGCATAACGGTCGATCCGGCCATTGGCGCTGAGCTGCAGCGCATGACGCCCCCAGTCGCTGCTCAGGCTGACCTTGGGATCGAGCTGGAAGACGGCATCGTCGAGCGGCAGGTCGAGGCCGGTGCCGGCGACGAGCGGCGCCAGCGCCGGAACATCGGCAAGGTTGGGCAGGTTGAGGATGTTGCTGTCATAGGCAGCGGTGGCGCCGAGGCTGGCGGTGAGTTTCAGGCTGCCGAGGCGGGTGCCTTCCTCGCCGGCGTCGGGGGCCGGCCGCACGCCGGCGACATCGCTACGGAAAAGCGTCGCCTGATCCGAAATGAAGGGCGACGGCAGCGATTGTGCCGCGGCGGCAACGGGCGCCAGGGCGAGGATGCCGGCAAGCGCGGCAGTTCGAAGCTTGACAGGCACAAAATCTCCCCGGTGCTGGCCAGCGCGACCCGCGGCGGCCATAACCGACCGCGATGCCGAAAGCCATGCCGCACCGCCGCACAATTGCCCGGCGCACCGGCGCGGCGCTGGCATTGGCGGCGGCGCTGGCCCTCACCATCGGTGCGCTCGGCGCGGCGGTGCCGCTGTTCGACATCGTCAATCTGCTGCGGCCGGTGCTGGCGGCGATCGGCGTGGCGGGCGCCGGGCTGCTGCTCTGGGCGCGCGCGCGGCGCGCGGCGGCGGCGGCGGCGGTC
>LJHX01000030.1 GCA_001295935.1 alpha proteobacterium AAP81b | reverse complement strand
GCAAAAGCGCCCCGCCGCGAAGCGGTCGCCTGAAGGGCGATGACGGTGATTCAACCGCTGTGAAAGCCGCTCTAGGGCGCAACAAAAAGGCCCGGCGGGTTTCCCCGCCGGGCCGTCATGTCAGCCTTGCGGCAGGATCAGCGGCGATCGCCGAGGAACTGCAGCAGGAACTGGAAGAGGTTGATGAAGTTCAGGTACATCGTCAGCGCGCCGAGGATGGCGACCTTGCCGACGATCGCGCTGCCCTGGACGTCGTAGTAGAGCTCGCGCAGGCGCTGGGTGTCATAGGCGGTCAGGCCAGCGAAGATCAGCACGCCGAGGATGTTGACGGCAAGCTGCAGCGAGCTCGACTGGATGAAGATGTTGGCGATCATCGCGATCAGGATGCCGAACAGGCCCATGATCAGGAAACGCCCCATGGCGCTGAGGTCGCGCTTGGTGGTGTAGCCCCAGAGCGACAGCGCACCATAGGTCGCGGCGCTGATGAAGAAGGTCTGGGCGATCGACGCGCCGGTGTAGCGCAGGAAGATCACCGACATCGACACGCCCATCACCGCGGCGAAGCCGAAGAAGGTCGCCTTCAGCGTCGATTCCGACAGGCGGTTCATGCCGAAGTTCATCACCAGGATGATGGCGAGCGGCGAGATCATGGCGATCCAGCCGAGAATGGTCGGGCTGACGCCGCCGCGCGCGTTGACGGCGAAAAAGGCGCTGAGCAGCGCCTCGTTGCTGGCGACGAGCAACGCGACGATGCCGGTGAGCAGCACGCCCGACGCCATGTAATTGTAGATCGAGAGCATGTACGAGCGCAGGCCCTCGTCATAGGTCGCGGCAGCGCCCCGACCGACGCTCGGCCGAAGCGTGGCGATCCGCGGGTCCACAGGGTTGACCATCTAGTCCTCCAACAGCCGGCACGACGCCGGCGACAGCCATAATATCGTAGGAATGGCCGCCGGTTTCAATGGTGGATTGTGGAGAAGCGGCAAGGTGCGACAGGCGGTGCCGGTGGCGCCGGGTTACAGCGTCCGCAACACCATGTTCGGCCGCGCCGACAGCGCCCGCCACGATCCGACCAACCCCAGCACCACCGTCACCGCGCCGCCGGCCAGCACCGTCGCCGCCACCGGCAGCCAGTCGGGCTGCCATTCGAGCTGGAAGACCTGGGTGATGACATACCAGCCGGCAACCCCGCCGAGCAGCAGCGCGAGGCCCGCGACGATCGCCGCGAGCAGGCCATATTCGGCGAGCGTCGCCAGTGCCACCTGGCGCCGCGTCGCGCCGAGCAACTTCAGCAGCACCGCGTCATAGGTCCGCGCCCGCGCGCCCGCCGCCAGCGCGCCGATCAGCACGGCGATGCCGGCAAGGATCGTCACCGATGCCGCGGCGCGGATCGCCATCGACAGCTGGCCCAGAAGCTCGGCGACCTGGCCGAGAACGTCCTTGACGCGCACCACCGACGCCGTCGGGAAAGCCTTGCCGATCGCCGCTGCCACCGCCGGCTCGCGCGCCGGTGGCACGGCGAGCGTCGCCATCCAGCCGTGCGGCGCTGCCTCGAGCGTTCCGGGCGCGAACAATATGGCGAAGTTGAAGCCCAGCGACTGCCAGTCGATCTTGCGGGTACTGGCGATCTTCGCCGTCACATCGACACCGAGCACCGAGACGGTGATCTCGTCACCGATGTTGAGCCCCAGCAGGGTCGCCGCGTCGTCGTCGATCGAAACCAGCGGCGGGCCCTTATAGTCCTTGGGCCACCACGCCCCGCGCACGAGCTGGTTGTTGGGCGGAAAGTCGGCGGCGTAACTCAGACCGCGGTCGCCGCGCAGGATCCAGGCTTCGGGGGGCGCATTGAGCTTGGCCACCACCACGCCCTTCACCGCTGTCACCGGCCCGCGCAGGCTCGGGGTCGTCACCACCTCGGCGCCGGGAGCCTCGCGCGCCAGAAGCGCCGTGAAGGCGCCAAGCCCGTCATTGGGGATGTCGATGACGAAGAAGCTCGGGGCGCGGTCGGGCAGGGTACGGTTGATCTGGCCGGCGAAATTGGTCTCGATGACGGCAAGCGTCGCGAAGAGCGTCAGCCCCAGCCCCAATGCCACCACCAGCTGCTGCGTCGGCGCGCCGGGGCGGTGGAGGTTGGCGAGCGCCAGCCGGGCCAGCACGCCGCGCGGCCGCGGCGCGCGTGCCGCCAGCCAGCGCACCAGCGCCGCCAGCGCGGCGAGGACGGCGATCAGCGCCAGCGCGCCGCCGATGAAGGCGGCGACGAACAGCCGATCCTCGGCGAGCCCCACCGCCAGCGCGACGATGGCGATCGCGGCGCCGGCGATCAGGAAGAGCGTGCGGGTGCCGGGGCGGGCGCGGCTCTCGGTCAGGCTGCGGAACAGCCGCGCCGCCGGCATCCGCGCCGCCTGTGCCAGCGGCCACAGCGCAAAGGCGAGCGCGATCAGCGCGCCATAGGCGGCGGCGCTGCCCAGGGCGGCCCATTGTGGCGCCAGGCTCGGCGGCACCGGCAGGCTGGCGGCGGCGACCTTCGCCACCACCCAGGGGGTCGCGGCGCCAATGGCGAGGCCGATGACGATGGCGCCGGCGGCCACCAGCCCGATCTGCCAGAGGTAAATGGCGCGGACGGTGGCGCTGTCGGCGCCGAGCGTCTTCAAGGTGGCGATCGTCGCGGTGCGCGCGCCCAAATAGGCCGAAACGCCGCCGGCGACGCCGACCCCCGCCACCACCAGCGCCGTCAGCCCGACGAGGCTGAGGAACTGGCCGAGGCGATCGACGAACTGGCGGGTGCCGGGCGCGCCGTTGCGACGGTCGGTGAGCTGGATGCCGGCATCGGGCAGCGCGGCGCGCAGGCGATCGACGGCGGGGCCGATGGCGACATCGGGGGCGAGCTTGATGCGATAGTGGGTGCGATAGACCGACCCCAGGGTAATCAGCCCGGTGCGGGCCAGATCGTCGCGACCGATGATCACCCCGGGGCCGAAGCCGAAGCCCTCGCCGACCTTGTCGGGCTCTTCGGCGACGACGCCGGCGATGCGAAACTCGGCCTCGCCGATCGCCAGCCGGTCGCCGGCCTTGAGGCCAAGGCGATCGGCGAGTTGCGGCGCGATGGCAGCGCTGCCCGGCGCCAGCCTGCCGCCGCCGGCGAGGCGGAACGCGCCATAAAAGGGCCAGCGCGCATCGACCGCCTTCAATTCGACGAGCGTCCGCTCGCCCTCGGGCGCCCCCGCCATCGCCCGCAACCGCACGACCTCCGACACCACGCCCGTCCGCGCCAGCACCGCCATTTCGGCGGCGGTCGCGGCGCGGCTGGTCAGTCGCGCGTCGATATCGCCGCCGAGGATGACCTGGCCGCGCGCCGCCAGCCCGGCGTTGATCGCCGAGGCAAGGCTGCCGACGCCGGCCAGCGCCGCGACGCCGAGCACCAGGCAGACGGCGAGCAGCCGCAGCCCGGCGAAGCCGCCGCGCAGTTCGCGCAGGGCGAGGCGTAGGGGCAGGCTGGGCGCGATACTCAGGCGAGCACCTCGGCGAGGAAATCGACCGTCGTCGCCCACGACCGGCGGTCGGCGTCGGCACTATACTGCACCCCGCCGGCGGGGTTGTTGGCGCCCGGCGCGGTGAAGGCGTGATAGGTGCCGCCATAGGCGTGGAACTGCCAGTCGGCGCCGGCGGCCTCGAGCTCCTCCATCAGCCCGGTCTTGGCGGCGGGCAGGCACATCGGATCGCGCCAGCCATCGAGCACCAGCACCTTGGCGGTAATCGGCGGCTGGTCGCCGATGCCGGGCGACGGATAGACGCCGTGGAAGCTGACCGCGCCCTTGACGCGCGGGTCGGCCGAGCGCGCCACATCGAGCGCGCAGAGGCCGCCGAAGCAATAGCCGATGATGGCGATGCGGGCCGCGTCGACCGCGTCATGTGCGGCGGCAGCGCTGACCGCGGCAAGCAGCCGGCGGCGCAGCGCGGCGCGATCGGCGAGCCACGGCCCCATCAGCGCGCCATTGTCCCCCTGCGGGTCGCCGCGGACGCCCTTGCCATAGACGTCGATGGCGATGCCGACATAACCCAGACCTGCCAGCTTGTCGGCGACGGCATTGTCGGCCTCGCCCTGCCCTGCCCAGTTCGACGCGACCAGCACCGCGGGGCGCGGGCCCTCACCCGCCGGGACAGCGACATAGCCTTCGCAAACCGTCTCATCATCCTGATAGCTGAAAACTGTCATTGTCATTCCTCCCTCAAGCCGCGGCACGCTGGGCGTCGTCCCGAATAATATGACCATCCTGCATTTCGATGACGCGGTCGCAGCGCGCCGCCAGCGCCACATCATGGGTGATCAGCACCAGCGTCGCCTGGGTTTCGGCAAGGCGGCCGAACAGCAGGTCGATGATCGCCCCGCCCGTGGCGGCGTCGAGGTTGCCGGTCGGCTCGTCGGCGAAGATCAGCGCCGGACGCGCCGCGAGCGCGCGGGCGATACCGACGCGCTGCTGCTCGCCGCCCGACAGCTGGGTCGGATAATGGTGGAGACGATGGCCGAGGCCGACGGCCTCGAGCTCGGCGCGCGCCTTGGCGGCGGGGTCGGCGATGCCAGCGAATTCGAGCGGCACCGCGACATTCTCGATCGCGGTCATCGTCGGGATGAGGTGGAAGGCCTGGAGGACGATGCCGATGCGGCCGCGCCGCGCCCGGGCAAGGCCATCCTCGTCGAGCGCCGAGAAATCGGCGCCGGCGACGTGCACCGAGCCACCGGAGGCGCGTTCCAGCCCGGCGAGAACCGCCATCAGCGACGATTTGCCCGACCCCGAGGGCCCGAGGATCGCCAGCCGCTCGCCGCTTGTCACGCTGAGGTCGACACCGCGCAGCACCTCGACGCGGGCGCTGCCGCTGCCGAAGCCGAGGGTGACATTGCGCGCCGCGATGACGATATGCTTCATGAAACCCGAATGGCTGGAGGACGAATGCCGACGCCCCGATATGGCATTGCCCCGCGGCTTTACCAACTGCTCGCGCTTGCGGCGCTGGCGCTGGTGCCGCAGCTCGCCGCGGCGCGCCCGCTGACGGTCCTGGCGTTCGGCGACAGCCTGACCGCCGGTTACCAGCTCGGCCCCGGCGAAGGCTTCGCGCCGCAGCTGGAAACGGCGCTGAAAGCCAGGGGCCGTGACGTCCGCGTGGTTGGCGCCGGCGTCTCGGGGGATACCAGCGCGCAGGGCCGCGCCCGGGTGAACTGGGTGCTCGCCGGGCTGAAGGCGCCCGCCGACCTCGTCATCGTCGAACTCGGCGCCAACGACATGCTGCGCGGCCAATCGCCCGCCGCGGCGCGCGCCAACCTCGACGCCATCGTCAAGGCCTTCAAGGCCAGGGGCGCGCGCGTGCTGCTCGCCGGGATGCGGGCCGCCCCCAATCTCGGCGCGCGCTATGGCCAGGCCTTCGATGCGATCTATGCCGATGTTGCGCGCGCCAATGGCGTCGCGCGCTACCCCTTCTTTCTCGACGGCGTCGCCGCCCAGCCGAAGTTGCAGCTCGGCGACGGCATGCACCCCAATGCCGCCGGAGTGAAAATCATCGTCCGCCGCATCCTGCCGGCGGTCGAAGCGGAGCTGGGGAAGCGCGGCTGATGCGACTCTTCGTGGCGCTCGAACTGCCGCCGGCGGTGCGCGACGATCTGCTCGGCGCCATGGGCGGTGTCGCCGGGGCGCGCTGGCAGACCGACGAGCAGCTCCACCTGACCCTGCGCTTCCTCGGCGAGGTCGACCGCCACATGGCGCGCGACATCGACGCCGCGCTGGCGGGCGTCAACATGGCGCCGTTGACCCTGGCGCTGGGGCAGGTCGGCACCTTCGACCGCCGCGGCCGCATCGACACTTTGTGGGTCGGCGTCACCCCGCAAGCCGAAGTCGCGGCGCTGGCGCGGCGCGTTGACGCGGCGCTGACGCGGGTCGGCATTCCGGCGGAGACGCGCGCCTTCGTCGGCCATGTCACCGTCGCGCGCTTCGGCCGCGATGTCGGCAGCCTCGACGGCTTTCCGGCGCGGCCGCTGTCGACGACTCCTTTCACCGTCGCCGGCTTCGCGCTGTGGGAAAGCCAGGTGACCCACCATGGCAGCGCCTATCGCATCCTGGCGCGCTATGGGGCGGCACGCCCCTGATACCGACCTTCGGCCGGGCGGGGACGGCGGCATTGTTAAGCCGGCCGACAGTTTGCGCGCCCGGTAATAAGGGTAAATCAGCGTCTTGGAGCATATTTTTAAACCGAAATCTCTTGTCATCATGTTTAAGGATGCGTTATCGGTGCGGCACGGTCGGCTGGCGACAGACATGACCGCGCGGACCGGCACAAGCCGGCCGACAATCTTGCCAGGGACAGAATCCATGAAAACCAGCATCGCGTTGGCCGCGCTCGGCGCTGCCAGCTTCGCTTCCGCCGCCGGCGCCGTCGTCATCCCGGCCTTCCAGGTCAGCTACGAATCGGAAGCCCCGGGCATCCAGTCGAGCACCTCGACCTTCAGCGCCGTCGGCGTCGAAACCTTTTCGAGCCGCACCCCGAACAACGATGTCTATCAGACCTTCGCCACTGATTTCGGCGGCAGCGGCGTCTTCTCGGGCACCTATACCAACGCCGAGATCCGCGACGCCGATCAATATGGCGGCGCCGGCGGCAGCGGCCCCTACGCCGTGGCCTTCTCGAGCAGCGGCTATAGCCTCGACCTCACCACCACGCTGCCCCGGGGCGTCAACTATTTCGGCTATTGGCTGTCGGCGCTCGACGGCGGCAACCACGTAAGCTTCTACAGCGGCAACCGCCTGCTGTTTACCTTCAACCCGCAGGACGTTCGCAACGCCGTCAACGCGACAGCGAACCCGGGCGCCTATTTCGGCAATCCCAACGCCGCCTTCACCGGCCAGAACACCGGCGAGCCCTATCTCTTCCTCAATTTCTACAGTAACTTGCGCCCCTTCACCCGCGTTGTCTTCACTCAGACGCAGGGCGGCGGCTATGAATCCGACAACCACACCGTCGGCCGTTTCCTCACCCAATCGGGTACCTTGATCCCGCTGACCGGATCGACGGTCGGCGAGGTTCCCGAACCCGCCAGCTGGATGATGCTGATCGCCGGCTTCGGCCTGGTCGGCGCCAGCGCCCGTCGCCGGCGCGTCGTCGCCGCCTGAACCGCGGTTCGGTGCCGGAACGGGGCCGGGGTGGCGACCCCCCGGCCCTTCTCGCGCCGGCGCCGCGCCTCAGCGGAGCGCGGCGATGCCCAGCCCGTCGAGCTTGGCGCGCGTCTTCACCGATTCCTCGCTGCGCGTCAGCGCCTTGGCGATGGCGCGCAGCGGCATGCCCTTTTTCGCCAGCGTGTGTAGCTTCTGCACCTCATCGGGCGTCCAAGGTTGCCTGTGGCGTTCGAAGCGTTCGGCCATGCCCCGTCCTGAACCGCAAATGCGCGCTTGCCAAGCGCTGCCGGCTCGGCTGCAAGTCGGGCCATGACCAATTTCTATCTCGGCCTGGCGCTGATCATCGCCTTGACGGTCAACGCCCGGCCGGCGGCACTGCGCGTCGCCGGCATGCTGGTGGCCGTCGGCGCTCTCGCGCTGATGGCGGCGTCGATCGTGCTTGCCGACCTTGACGGCACCTTCGCCGCGGCGCCCGCCGCCAGCTGGACGCCGCTGTTCCTCAACCTCGAGGCAACGCTGCTCACCGCGGGCGCGCTGCTGTTGCTGTGGGGCATTCCCCGCCAGCTCCGCCGCGCGCCGGCCGAGGTGCCGTTGCGCAGCACGCCGGCGGCCTATGGCCAGGTGACGCGCGGGCTGCACTGGGCGAGCGCGACGCTGATCGTCACGGCGTTCGTCATCGGCCAGTTCGTCACCGTGCTGCCGCCGACGCGCCCCGAGCGCGCCGATTTCCTGGCGACGCACATGAGCATCGGCGCGGCGATCTTCCTGCTGACCATGGCGCGCCTTGCCGAGCGGCTGTTCCGCGAGGCACCGCCCAACCGGCTCGCCGCGCATGCCGGGCATTTCCTGCTCTATTGCCTGCTGATCGCCACTTCGCTGACCGGGCTGGCGCTTGCCGGCGGCCCCGTGCCGCTGCTCGGGCTCCAGCTGCCGCCGCTGCCCCCCGACCCGCTGGCGGCGCCGCTGCACCGCAGCGTCCTGCCGGTGCTGTTCGGGCTGCTGTTCGCAGCGCATCTGGTCGGCGCGGTCAAGGCCCTCGGCCGCATGACGCGCTGAGGCACTGGAACAAAGCGGGACCTGCCGCCATATTGCCGCCATGGCCATCCAGATTCGCACCAGCCTCGCCGAGCCGGAAAGCGCCGAGGCCTTCGTTCCCCACCGCCCGGCGCGCCCCGAGAAATCCGAAGGCGGCCGCCGCTTCGAGTTGATCAGCGACTATTCCCCCGCCGGCGACCAGCCGCATGCCATCGCCGAACTCGTGGCGCAGGCGGAAGCCGGCGAGCGCGACCAGGTGCTGCTCGGCGTCACCGGCTCGGGCAAGACCTATACCGTCGCGAAAGTGATCGAGGCCGTCCAGCGCCCGGCGCTGATCCTCGCCCCCAACAAGATCCTCGCCGCCCAGCTCTATGGTGAGTTCAAGAGCTTTTTCCCCAACAACGCCGTCGAATATTTCGTCAGCTATTACGACTATTACCAGCCCGAAGCCTATGTGCCGCGTTCCGATACCTATATCGAGAAGGAATCCTCGGTAAACGAAGCCATCGACCGCATGCGCCATTCGGCGACGCGCGCGCTGCTCGAACGCGACGACGTCATCATCGTCGCCTCGGTCAGCTGTATCTACGGCATCGGCTCGGTTGAGACCTATTCGGCGATGACCTTCAGCGTCAAGAAGGGCGCGCATGAGGACATGCGCGAAGTCGTGCGCAAGCTCGTCGCGCTGCAGTACAAGCGCAACGACATGGGCTTTGCGCGCGGCAATTTCCGCCTGAAGGGCGACAATCTCGAAATCTTCCCCTCGCATTATGAGGACAGCGCCTGGCGCGTCTCCTTCTTCGGCGACGAGATCGAAAGCATCACCGAATTCGATCCGCTGACCGGGCAGACCGTGGCAAAGCTCGATTACGTCAAGATCTACGCGAATTCACACTATGTGACGCCGGGGCCGACGCTCAAACAGGCGAGCGAGGCAATCCGCTTCGAAATGACGGAAAGGCTGAAGGAGCTGAACGCCGAAGGGAAACTGCTCGAAGCCCAGCGCCTCGAACAGCGCACCAATTTCGACCTCGAGATGATCGCCGCCACCGGCAGCTGCGCCGGCATCGAGAATTACAGCCGCTTCCTCACCGGCCGCCTGCCCGGCGAACCGCCGCCGACCTTGTTCGAATATCTTCCCGACAACGCCCTGCTGTTCATCGACGAAAGCCATGTCACCGTCCCGCAGATCGGCGCGATGGCCAAGGGTGACCACCGCCGCAAACTGACCCTCGCCGAATATGGCTTCCGCCTGCCGTCGTGCATCGACAACCGGCCGCTGCGCTTCGCCGAATGGGAAGCGATGCGCCCGCAGACGGTGTTCGTCTCGGCAACCCCCGGCCCCTGGGAGATGGACCGCACCGGCGGCGTCTTCGTCGAACAGGTCATCCGCCCGACGGGGCTCGTCGACCCGCCGGTCGAGATCAAGCCCGTCGAGGACCAGGTCGAGGACCTTATCGCCGAAGCCAAGAAGGTCGCCGCCGCCGGCTACCGCACGCTGGTCACGACCCTGACGAAACGCATGGCCGAGGATTTGACCGAGTTCCTCCACGAGGCCGGCCTGCGCGTCCGCTACATGCACTCGGACGTCGAGACGCTCGAGCGCATCGAGCTGATTCGCGACCTGCGGCTTGGCGTCTATGACGTTCTGGTCGGCATCAACCTGCTGCGCGAGGGGCTCGACATCCCCGAATGCGGGCTGGTGGCGATCCTCGACGCCGACAAGGAGGGCTTCCTGCGCTCCGAAACCTCGCTGATCCAGACGATCGGGCGGGCGGCGCGCAACGTCGACGGCCGGGTGATCCTCTATGCCGACCACATCACCGGCAGCATGGAACGCGCCATCCGCGAGACCGACCGCCGGCGCACGCGCCAGGAAGCCTATAACATCGAACACGGCATCACCCCGGCGACGATCAAGCGCAACATTTCCGACGTTCTCGCCGATGTTTCGATGAAGGACGGGCTGGTCGTCGATACCGGCGACAGCGAGACGCCCAACCTCGTCGGCCACAACCTCAAGGCCTATATCGCCGACCTCGAAAAGCAGATGCAGACCGCGGCGGCCGACCTGGAATTCGAAACCGCCGCGGCAATCCGCGACCAGATCCGGCGGCTGGAGATGGACGAATTGGGCGTGCCGGTCGGCGAGCGGGTGGCGCCGGTCACCGGCCGCGCCATGGGAGGCAAGCCGGGAACGCGGACGACGCGCTTTTCGAAGATGAAGGCCAAGGGGATCGGGCCCAAGCGGCGAAGTGCGGGGGGTTAGCCGCCGCAGGAGTCGTCAATCGCAATCTGCTCAGCCACGTCGCGTCGCGCCGCGGCGCGCTCCATCTTCGAGTAAGCCCGTTTCGCTTCGCGCAGATGCTTGCTCCATGCAGCGACGCTCGGCGCCGGCGCGAGCTGACCCTTCCGCATATGTGCCACCGCAAGCCTCCTTCGCCGTCTCGCTTCGGTCAGGCCGCAACCCTCACTCGCACCGCCAACTCCATGTCGAGTGCATCGAGCACCTTGAGCAAGGTGCTCAACGTCGGGTTGCCCGTCTCGCTGAACGCCGCATAGAGCGCCTGGCGGTTAAGCCCGGTCTCTTCGGCAATCGCCGCCATGCCGCGATTGCGCGCAATAATACCAATGGCATCGGCGATATGGCCGGCATGACCACTCGCCAGCGCCTCGGTCAGCAGATATTGCTGCGCCTCTGCCGACTGGAAATATTGGTCGGGCTCGAAAGCAACGGTTTCAACTGCCATGGCGCAATCCTCTACAATTCACGTTCGATCGCCTTCGCCCGCTTGATGTCGCGCGCTTGCGATCCTTTTGAGCCGCCGACCAGCATGAAGACGATCGTCCGACCCCGCACCGTGTAATAGGCACGAAAGCCGCTGCCATAGTGAATGCGCAGCTCGCCCACGCGGTCGCCAACCGAGGCATGGTCACCGAACAACCCGCGCCTGACCCGCACCAGTCGTTCCGCGACTGCCGCCGCAGCGACCTTGTCAGCAAGCCCGTCGAGCCATTCGGCAAATTCCGCCGTTAGGCGTACCTCATATTCCATGTCGTTTATACCCGACAATGACGACTGCTGTCAAGCCGACGCGCCATCGCTCAGAGCACGCAAGCAATCCCGGCCGCGACAAACGCCGCCACCAGCTCGGGGTCGCGGTCGTCGGTCAGCCGGTCAGCGATCTGGCGGAGGCTGAGGCGGCGCAGCTTGCCACCATCGGTGCCGGCGATCTGTTGCAGCCGCAGCAACTGCCCGACGCTCAGCCGCGACCCAAGCCGCTCACCCATGCACTGCGCGCGGGCCGGCGGCACGCCATAGCTCGCCAGCGCCGTGGTAATCCGCTGCGATGGCGTCGTGCAGCCGGCGAGCAGCAGCGCGGCGCCGACACCAAGCCCGCGCCGCAAGCCCAAGGGGGTGCGGCAAGTCCCCTGATGCACAAGCCCCGCCACACCGTTATAGGTTCGTCCCATGTTCGAAACGCTCGCCTCGCTTGCCACGCGCTATCCGGTGCTCACCGATGTCACCTGGTGGCAGGGCATCGGCATCGCGCTGATCGTCGTGGCGATCATGGAAGTGGTCGCCATCCTTTCCCACAAATATGTCATGCACGGCTTTTTGTGGAGCCTGCACAAGAGCCATCACGAACCGCGCACCGGCCTGTTCGAAAAGAACGACTGGTTCGGCGTCGTCGGCGCCATCCCGTCGATCATCCTGCTGTTGATCGGCACCCATTATGGCCTGCACATGATCACCGCGATCGGCGCCGGCATCACCATGTATGGCGCCATCTATTTCTTCCTGCACGATTTTCTCGTCCATCGCCGCGTCAAGCATCGCTGGAACCCGCAATGGGGGTATCTGAAGCGCGTCGTCCAGGCGCACCGGCTGCACCATGTCGTCGAAACCAAGCATGGCACGGTCAGCTTCGGCTTCATCTGGGCACCGCCGATCCGCAAGCTGAAGGCGCAGCTCGAAGCCGATGGCCGCGGCCGGATTCGCGCCAGCGCCAAGATGAAGGCCGAGATGGGCATGATCGACAACGCCGAGCATTGGGCGAGGTAGGACAAACTGCACCAAACTACCCCTCTCCCGCCTGCGGGAGAGGCGAGAGACGCGCCTCTTGGCGCGGCCCGGGTGAGGGTGTTTTCTTGTCTTTGTATCATCGTGCAGGATCACCCTCACCCGCCGCGCTGGCGCGCGAGTCGCCTCTCCCGCGAGCGGGAGAGGGGATTCAGGCGGGCATCGTCCACAGCCCGTCGCGCGCCGGCCCCGGCAGCGGCCAGCGCGAGCGGCGGGCCAGCGCCTGCGGCAAGGTCGCCGCGACGGCGCGCAGCTTCTCGGCGCGCGTCGTCACCATCCGGCTTTCCAGCCCCGCCTCGCCGGCGTCGCGGACCTTGCGGCCGATGTCGCCATAGATGCGCGCCGCCGCCAGCACCGCCCAGGCCGAGCGCCACGGCAGCGCCGCCGTCCCCCAGCGCGCGCTCGCCTCATAATCCTCGGCGGCAAAGACCAGCCGCGCCACCAGCCGCGCCAGCTGGCGGCGATGCGCATCGAAGGCGAAGCTCGTCGGGGTGAGGTTGACCGACGCCAGCCAATCATCGGGGATATAGCGCCGCGAATTCATCGCATCCTCGATGACGTCGCGGGCGATGTTGTTGAGCTGAAAGGCGACCCCCAGGTCCGAGGCGCGATCGAGGACGGCCTTGTCGGCGGGCGACACCCCCATGACGATCGCCATCATCACGCCGACGCAGCCAGCGACATGGTAGCAATAGGTCAGCGTGTCGTCGAAACTGCGGAAGGGGCGTTCCTCCATGTCGATGCGGAAGCCGGCGACGAGGTCGCGGGGATAGCGCGCCGGGATCCCACATTCGGCGACGACCCGGGCCAGCGCGGCATAGGCGGGATGGCCCTCGGGCCGGCCGGCGAGCGCCGCCTCGGTGAGCCGCTCGACCTCGGCGAGGCGTTCGGCCGGCGGCCGGCGATCGTCGTTGCGGCCTTCGCCGAGCAGCTGGCCGTCGATGACATCGTCGCAGTGGCGGCACCAGGCGTAGAGCAGCATCGCTCGATCGCGGGTGACGGGATCGAACAGCTGCGAGGCCATGGCGAAGCTTTTGGAGCCGCGCGCGATCGCATCGCGGGCATGGCCGAGAACATCTGTCATCGGGCCCCTCTCCCCCGCGGCACCATGGGGGTCAAGCGCGGGGATCGTCAGACGGCAGCCCGGCTCGGAACGCCGTTGACGATCGCAGCAGCGATGCCGAAATCCCGGGCGATTTCGCGGACCGTCATTTTCGCCGACATCATCACCGACGGTGTGCCGCCGCCAGGCTGGGTGCTCTGGCCGACGAGATAGAGGTTGGACACATCCTCGCTGCGATTGTGCGGGCGGAAGAACGCCGTCTGGGTCAGCACCGGCTCGACCCCGAAGCCATTGCCGAGATAGGAGCCCAAAGTCTGCTCGAAATAGTCCGGCGTCACAAAGCTCTGGTAGACCAGCCGCTCTTTCAAATTGGGGATGTAGCCGCGTTCTTCGAGGAAGGTCAGCACCTTGTCCTTGTACGCCTCGCCGGTTCGGCTCCAGTCGATGTCGCTCTGGTTGTTGGGCACCGGGATCAGCGTATAGGCGGCGTGATGCCCCTCCGGCGCCATGCTGGGGTCGGTCAGCGTCGGAATATGGAGATATTGCGAGAAGTCGGGCCCGAGGATCTTGCGGTCGAAGATATCGGTCAGCAATTCCTCGTAGCGCGGCCCCAGGATGATGTTGTGGTGCTGCAGGTCGGGGTCGCCCTCGGCCTTACGATAGCCGAAATAGATCACCATCAGCGACATCGACTGTTTGCGGAATTTCACCACCATGTCGCGATTGATGCGGCGATGCGCCTTGTCGATCAGCCGCATGTAGGTGGTGGCGTAATCGGCGTTGGAAACCACCACATCCGCCGCGATCTTCTCGCCGGATTTCAAGGTCACGCCCGTCGCCACCCGCTTGCCGCCGCGCTTGACGACGTCGATCGACGCGACTTCGGCGTTGACCTGGACGACGCCGCCCATGTCCTCGAACTTGCGGACCAGCGCCGCGACCAGCGCGCCGGTGCCGCCGCGGGCATAATGGATGCCCCAGGTCTTTTCGACGAAATGGATCATCGCATAGATCGCCGGCACCTTCATCGGGTTGCCGCCGACCAGCAGGGGTTCGAAACTGAACACCTGGCGCATCTTGTCCGACTTGAAATATTTCTTGATCAGCGAAAACAGCGGCTGCACCGCGCCGAGCTTGAGCAGATCGGGGACGACGCCGAGCATCTGGCCGACATTGCCGAAATAGGTGTAGCCGAGTTCGAGGAAGCCGCGGTTGAAGATCGCCCGTGCCGCTTCGTGGAACTCCTCATAGCCCTGCAGATCCTCGGGCGCCAGGCGGGCGATCTGCTCGCGCACGCGCACCGGATCGGCGTCGTAATCGAAGAAAGTCCCGTCGTCGAAATAGATGCGGTAGAAGGGCAGGATCGGGATGATCTCGACATAGCGGCTGGTATTCGGCCCGCCGCTGATGCCCGAGACGATCCGCTTGTCGTCGCCCAGCACATGCGCCGGGAAATCCGGCTCCCCGAGCATCGCCCGGTCCTGCTCGAGCGCGAACAGCTCCTCGATGAAGTGCGGCACGGTCAGCACCGTCGGCCCCATGTCGAAGGTGAAGCCCTGCGCGCGGCGGACATAGGCGCGGCCGCCGGGGGCATCGAGCGCCTCGACGATGCGCGTGGCGAAGCCCAGGCTCTGCAGGCGCATGGCGCAGGCGATGCCGCCGAAGCCCGAGCCGATGACGATGGCGGTTTTGCGCTGTTGTTCCATTGCCGGGGGGTTACGCGGTTCGCCGCCGCACTTCAAAGCCGAATGTGTCGCAGCACGATCGCGCCAGCCGCCGTCACATCAGCCCCAGCTCATAGCGGATCAGCGTCGAGGCGGCGCGCCCGACCGGCAGCGGCGGCCGGCCGCTGAGGATGCGCCGCCAATCGGCGAGCCGCGGATCGGCGGCATAAAAACGACCGACCAGGTCATCGCCATGTTCGTAGAAACGTTCAAGAACGCGGTAGCGCTCGTCGGGCAGCGCGGCCAGGAACAGCATCCGGTTGAGCAGCCGGTACATCCAGCGCTTGCGCCAGGCGCGGACGCTGTGATCGCGGACGGCACGATAGATCGTCGCCGAATCGAGGCTGCCGAGCGACGCCACCAAATCGGCGGTGCGCACCGCATCGGGGAAGCTGTAGCCCGTCACCGGGTGGAACAGCCCCGCCGCCAGCCCGACGCGCGGGATCCCGGCTGCGCCTTCGTCCCAGAATTTGTCGATGTCGCCGCCGATGCCGAGCGGCAAAATCCCCGCCTCCTCGCGGATGATCCGCGTGATCGTCCAGCCCTGCGACGCTGCATAATCGGCGAGGTGGCGGCGCAGCAGGTCGACCGACAGGTCGTTGCCGTCGGAGAAATAGGTGTCCTCGATCAGCACCGTCTTCGGCCCGAACGGCAGCGTATAGACGAAGCGATAGCCATCGAGCTGCGGCACCGTCGCGTCCATGATCACCGGCCCCGTCAGCCCATGCGGCGCGGCGAGCTCGACTTCCTGCCCGAGGAACTTCTGCCAGCGGAGGTCGAGCGCTTTCGTCGGCCCCTGCCCGCGCCCGTCGATGACGCCGCGGGCATTCAGCACGCGCTGGTCGGCGAGCTGCACACTGTCCGGCGTGATCGCGACGATCGGCGCGCCGGTGATGATGCGCTCCGCCGGCAGCGCCTTCGCCACCGCGGCGGCGAGCCGCTCCGATGTCGCGCTGCCATAGCCCTCGGCCAGCGAGCGCCGCAGCCCCGGGAAGCGCACTTCATAATGGTCCCAGCGATGCTCGAACAGCGGCGCCGTCCAGGCGCGCTGCACCTCGTTGATATCGCCGCCGAACGACGACCAGGTGTGGTTGCCGCCGATCGTCGGCCCCTGTTCGATGATCGTCACCTTGATGTCGGGCCGCAGCTCGGCGAGCCGCAGCGCGATCAGGCTGTTCGCCAGGCCGCCGCCGGCAAGGATCAGATCATGTTCCACCGCCCCGTCATACGCAGCCAATCCGTCACACGCAAAGCGCCTGCGGCGATCCGTGCAAACCTTCCCCCTCCCTCTTCCTTTCCCCCTCCCCCCCGGTGAGCGCAGCGAACCGAGAGTGGGGAGGGTCGGGGTGGGGGCCGCGCCGCAAACCGAAGCCCCGGCAGGACGCACCCCCGGCACAATCCTTGAGCCCCCCAGCAAAACACCCTAATCCTTGCCGAAAGGATGCGCCCCCGATGAACGCCCCGGCCCTCAACCTCGTCCCCGCCGACCTGCCGAGCCCCGGCTATGCCGAGCTCGCGCATCTCCCCGGCGTCGAGCCGACGCGCATCCGCCTGTTCAAGACCATCGCTTTCCTCAAGGACCCGCTCGGCAAGAGCCAGGCGATGCTCGACGCCTATGGCCGCGTTTTCCGCACCCAGAATTTCGACGGCTGGGGCGTCAGCCTGGTCGGCCCCGAGGCCAATGAGCTCGTCATGTTCAACCGCGACCGCATCTTCAGCTCCGATCTCGGCTGGACGCCGGTGCTCGAAAACCTCTTCCCCAATGGCCTGATGCTGATGGACGGCGACCGCCACCGCACCCATCGCAAGACACTGTCGGTCGCCTTCAAGCCCGAGCCGATGCGGCATTATCTCGCCCATATGTCGGCGGGCATCGACCGCGGCATCGCCGGCTGGCCGGGCACAGCTTTCAAATTCTACCCGGCCATCAAGGCGCTGACCCTCGATCTCGCCGCCGCCTCCTTCCTCGGCGTGCCCTGGGGGCCCGAGGCCGGGCGCATCAACAAGGCCTTCGCCGACATGGTCGCCGCCTCGGTGGCGGTGGTGCGCAAGCCGCTGCCCTTCACCGCGATGAAGCGCGGCGTCGCGGGCCGCGCCTATATGAGCGCCTATTTCGCCCGCGAAATCCCCGGCCGCCGCGGCAAGACGGGGGATGACATCTTCACCCAGGTCTGCAACGCCGAAAACGACGCCGGCGAGCTGCTCACGACCCAGGAAATCATCGACCATATGAATTTCCTGATGATGGCGGCGCACGACACCACGACCTCGTCGATCACCTCGGTGGTGCACTTCCTGGGCCTCCACCAGGATTGGCAGGATCGCGCCCGCGAAGAAGTCCGCGGCATCCGGACCCGCCTCGGCGGTGGCCCGCTGACCCCCGAAAGCCTCGCCGAGTTCGAAATCGTCGAGATGATCTTCAAGGAATCGCTGCGGCTGATCCCGCCCGTCCCCTCGATGCCGCGCCGGGCACTGCGCGACTTCGTCTTCATGAACCACGCCATCCCCGCCGGCACGCGCATCGGCATCAACCCGATGCTCACCCACCGCCTCCCCGACATCTGGCCCGACCCGGAACGCTTCGACCCCACCCGTTTCACCGCGGACAACATCCGCACCCGCCACAAATACGCCTGGGTGCCCTTCGGCGGCGGGCCGCATATGTGCCTGGGGCTGCACTTCGCCTATATGCAGGTCAAAGCCTTCTTCTACACCCTGCTCGCCGACCACCGCATCGTCCACGATCCGGCGTACAGGCAAGAATTCAGCATGTTCCCCATCCCCAAACCTCGCGACGGCCTCCCGCTGCGCGTGGAGAAAGCCTAGCTCCCCTCCCGCTCGCGGGGAGTCGAAGACGGCGCGCAGCGCCAGCGGCCGGGGGAGGGAAGTGCTCGCACCACCCCACACAAGCCCCCCTCCCTCTCCCCTCGAGGGAGAGGGACGGCGAGCGCAGCGAGCCAGGTGAGTCCCCCGCCGCCCGCCCGCCCCTTCACCTCTCCCCCCGCGCCACGCCCAACAGACGCTCCGACAGAATCAACCTCCCCCCGCGGTCATGCCAGCGAAAGCTGGCATCCAG
>LJHX01000003.1 GCA_001295935.1 alpha proteobacterium AAP81b | reverse complement strand
CGCCGCGTGCCGCGCCGCGCCCGGCGCCGGCGCCGACGTCACCAGCGCCGGCCACCCGCCCGCCGCCGCTGCTCGCCGCCGATACCCCCGATTTCCGCTGGCCGGTCGAAGGCCGCATCCTGTCGGGCTTCGGCGCCAAGGCCGGCGGGCGCTTCAACGATGGCGTCAATCTGAAGGCCAGCGCCGGCAGCCCGGTGCGCGCCGCCGGCGACGGCGTCATCGCCTATGCCGGCGACGATATCCCGGGGTTCGGCAACCTCATCCTGATCAAGCATCCCGGCGGCTGGGTGAGCGCCTATGGCCATAACGACGCGCTGCTGGTGGCGCGCGGCGCCCGCGTCGCCAAGGGCGAAGTCATCGCCCGTGCCGGGGCGACGGGCGCGGTGACCGAGCCACAGGTGCATTTCGAACTGCGCCGCGGGCGAACGCCGGTCGATCCAGTCAAGCTGCTCGGCGGGCGCTGACGGGGCACCAGGGCGCGGGGCACCCCACCGCTCATGCCGAGCGAAGTCGAGGCATGCGACCCGCGCGGGGGCGTGCCTCGACTTCGCTCGGCATGAGCGGGTTGCTGGAGCGAAGGCCAGTGCCACACGATCCGTCAGGCTGGCGGCCCCGCCCGCGCTTGGCCTTCGTGCCGCCATGGCCTAAGGCGCCGGCGTGGCAACCCTTCTCCCCGCTCCCCCCAAAGTCGGCATGGTCTCGCTCGGTTGCCCCAAGGCGCTGGTCGATTCCGAACGCATCCTGACGCAGCTGCGCGGCGACGGCTATGCGCTGTCGGGGGATTATGCCGGCGCCGATGTCGTCATCGTCAACACCTGCGGCTTTCTCGATTCGGCCAAGGCCGAGAGCCTCGAAGCGATCGGCGAGGCGATGGCGGCCAATGGCCGGGTGATCGTCACCGGCTGCCTGGGGCATGAGGCCGAGACCATCCGCGCGCGCTTTCCCGCCGTGCTGGCGATCACCGGCCCGCAGCAATATGAGGCGGTGGTCGATGCGGTGCGCGAGGCGGCGCCGGCGCCGCGCTCGGCCTATGTCGATCTGGTGCCCGACGCCGGGCTGAAGCTGACCCCGCGCCATTATGCCTATTTGAAGATTTCGGAAGGCTGCGACCATCGCTGCGCCTTCTGCATCATCCCGTCGTTGCGCGGCGATCTCGCCAGCCGGCCGCCGGCGGCGATCCTGCGCGAGGCGGCGGCGCTGGTGAAGGGCGGCGCGCGCGAACTCCTCGTCATCGCCCAGGATACCTCGGCCTATGGCGTCGACCTGCGCCATGCCGTGTCCGATCTCGGCGGCCGGCCGCTGCGCGCCCATATCACCGATCTGGCGCGCGAGTTGGGCGGCCTCGGCGCCTGGGTGCGGCTGCACTATGTCTATCCCTATCCGCATGTCGACCAGCTGATCGCGCTGATGGCCGAGGGTCTGGTGCTGCCCTATCTCGACATCCCCTTCCAGCATGCCTCGCCGGCGGTGCTGCGCGCCATGCGGCGCCCGGCGAATGACGCCAAGGTGCTCGAGCGCATCACCCGGTGGCGGCAGATTGTGCCCGACCTGGCACTGCGCTCGACCTTCGTCGTCGGCTTTCCCGGCGAGACCGAGGCCGATTTCCAATATCTGCTCGACTGGCTGGGCGAGGCGCAGATCGATCGCGCCGGCTGCTTCAAATACGAGGCGGTGGCGGGCGCCGCCGCCAATGAACTGCCGGGCGCCGTCCCCGAGGACATCAAGGAGGAGCGCTGGCACCGCTTCATGGCGGCGCAGACCGCGATTTCGGAAGGACGGCTGGCGGCGCGGATCGGCCGCGTGCTGCCGGTGCTGATCGACGAGATCGACGCCGACGGCGGCGCCACCGGCCGAAGCAAGTACGACGCGCCCGAGATCGACGGCAACGTCCTGCTCCGCGACGCCGGCGGCGTGGCGGTCGGCGACATCGTCGAGGTGCTGATCGAGGACGCTGACGAGGCCGATCTTTACGGCGTGTCTGCGTGAACTTGCCCAGATTCGATCGGCATCAGAGCGATTCCCGACAGCCGCTCATGCCGAGCGAAGTCGAGGCACGCGCCAACGCTGGGCGTGTGCCTCGACCTCGCTCGGCATGAGCGGACTCAGGCGTTGCCGCAGGGTTCAGGCCAGCCACTCCCGCGCGAACCCGGAGGAAAGCATTTCCTCTCGGCGCAACAGACCTTAGGGTCACGGCGATGACCGATTTCGCCGCCTGCCTCGCCGTCGACGATGGCGGCCCCGCCACGCCGCTGACCCTCGTCGCCGCCGGCGATTTCGACGCCTGGCGCGCCGGCCAGGGCGAGCGAACCCGCGCTTTCGTCGCCGCCCAAGGCTTTGCCGCCAAGCCCGACGAAGTGGCGCTGCTCCCCGGCGATGGCGCCGGCGACTGGACGGCGATCGCCGGCATCGAGCCTGGCGCCTGGGGCCTCGCCACCGCCGCGACGAAACTCCCAGCCGGGCGCTATCGCCTCACCGGCGACCTCGGCGACGCCGGGCTCGGCTGGTGTCTCGCCCAGCATCGCTTCACCCGCTATCGCGCCGCCACCGGCGATACCGCGCCGCGGCGGCTGCTCGCCCGCGAACCCGCCGCGATCGGCGAAGCCCACCGCCTCGCCGACGCCATCGCGCTGGCCCGCGACCTCATCGACACGCCGGCGTCGGACCTCGGCCCCGCCGAACTCGCCGATGCCATCGTCGCCGAGGGCCGGCGCTTCGGCGCCGTCACCGAGGTCATCACCGGCGAGGCACTGCTCGACCGCAACTTTCCCGCCGTCCACGCCGTCGGCCGCGCCGCCGCCCGCGCGCCGCGGCTGATCGATCTGGCCTGGGGCGATCCGACCCACCCCAAGGTCACCCTGATCGGCAAGGGCGTTATTTTCGATTCAGGCGGGCTAAACCTCAAGCCCGGCAGCGGCATGGGCAATATGAAGAAGGACATGGGCGGCGCTGCCACCGCGCTGGCGCTGGCCCGGCTGGTCATGCAGGCCGATTTGCCGTTGCGGCTGCGGCTGATCGTCCCGGCGGTCGAAAACGCCATCGCCGGCAACGCCATGCGCCCCGGCGACATCCTCGCGACCCGCGCCGGCAAGACCATCGAGGTCACCAACACCGACGCCGAAGGCCGCCTCGTCCTCGCCGACGCGCTGGCGCTCGCCGCCGAGGACAAGCCGGCGCTGATCCTGGATTTCGCCACCCTCACCGGCGCGGCGCGCGTCGCGCTCGGCCCGCAGCTGCCGGCGCTGTTCGCCAATGACGAGGCGCTCGCTGCCGAGATCCTCGTTGCCGGCGCCGCCACGGGCGACCCGTTGTGGCGGCTGCCGCTGTGGCCCGGCTATCGCGACATGCTCAAGTCGCCGATCGCCGACATGGTCAATTCGGCCGAAGGCGGCTTTGCCGGCGCCATTACCGCGGCGCTGTTCCTCGAAGCCTTTGTGCCCGCCGGCATCGCCTGGGCGCATATCGACAGCTTCGCCTGGAACGCCGCCGCCCGCCCCGGCCGCCCCAAGGGGGGCGAGGCGCTGGCGCTGCGCGCGCTGTGGCGGATGCTTCAACTGAAACATTTCTCACACCACTCGTCTCAGTGATGCAACGATTTGCCCGCCTTGCTCGTTTGCCAATTACGAGTGCCATTGCCCCAAATGGCGCTGGTGTGTTGCATAGGGAGCAGGGTCATGCAGATGGCAGAAGAGAGTTCGGGCAAGCTGGGCAATTGGCGCGGCGCGTTGCTGCGCTATGTCCGGTCGGGACAACCCGACCTTACCAATCGCCAGATGGCATTGTTGCTGGTCGCCGGTCAGGAAGAAGGCCCTCATACGGTTCGTGGTTTGGCGGCGCGGCTCGGCGTTTCGAAGCCGGTGGTGACACGGGCACTCAACAGCCTCAGTGGCCTTGGTCTCGTCCAGCGCCGCCGCGACGAGCGCGATCGGCGCAGCGTCTTCGTCGACCTGACGCCGGACGGCGATGCCTTTCTCGCCGATTTCGCGGCGTTGATCGACGATCATGGGGGTGAAGCCTGAGCCGATCCCGGCGGCGGATATGCCGCTGCGGGCGCATCTGACCGGACCGACGCCGGCGCTCGACCCGCGCCGCTTCATTGCCCGCGCCGACTTCGTCGAAGTCGGCCTCGCCGATCGCATTTCGGCGGCGCACTATGTCGCACCGTGGCGCCAGCGCGCGGTCGCGGCGGTAACGCCGGTCCGCGCCACGGCCGGGCCGGCAAGCCGGGCCGTGAGCGCGGTGCTCTATGGCGAGGTCTTCGACGTTTTCGAAATCGTCGGCGACTGGGCGTTCGGGCGCTCGGTGCACGACGATTATGTCGGCTGGCTGCCGCTCGCGGCGCTTGGCGATCCGGTCGTCGCGCCGCGGACGGCACGGATTACCGCGCGCGTGGCGCCAAGCTTCGCCGCCGCCGATATCAAGGCGCCGGTGCAGGCGATGCTGCCCTTCGGCGCCGCCGTCGCCGGCGAAATCGCCGGCAATTTCCTGGCGCTTGCCGATGGCGGCTTCGTTCATGCCCGCCATATCGCGCCGCTTGCCCGGCCGACGCCGCTCGGGGTGGCGCGGCGCTTTGCCGGCGCGCCCTATGTGTGGGGCGGGCGCACCCCCGATGGCGTCGATTGTTCGGGACTTGTCCAGGCGGCACTCGCGGCGTGCGGCATCGCGGCCCCGCGCGATTCGGACCAGCAGCGCGCCAGCGTCGGCAGCGCTGTCGCCTTCAACGACCGCGCCACCGGCGACCTGGTCTTCTTCCCCGGCCATGTCGGCATCCTGGCGGGGCGCGATTCGCTGTTCCACGCCAACGCCCATTGGATGACGACGCTCGAGGAACCGCTCATGGACGTCATCGCCCGGCTGCGCGCCGCCGGCGCCGAGACTCCGGTGCTTGGGCTGCGACGGCCGGCGCGGCCTATTTCGGCTTGACGAACTTCAGCGTCATCCGGTCGCTTTCGCCAATCGCCGCATATTTGGCGCGATCCTTGTCGCCTTCGGTGAAGTTTGGCGGCAGCGTCCAGACGCCCTTGGGATAGTCCTTGGTGTCGCGCGGGTTGGCGTTGACTTCCGACGCGCCGACGAACTTGAAGCCCGCCGCCTCGGCAAGTTTGCGGACGTAGGACACCTTCATATAGCCGCTGTCCTGCATCGCCGCGTCAGGGCGATCCTCGGGCAGGCGATGTTCCTCGATGCCAAGGACGCCGCCGGGCTTCAGCGCGGCGTAAAAGGCCTTGAAGGCGTCGGGGGCAAAGCCGGCGCTGTACCAGTTATGGACATTGCGGAAGGTCAGCACCGCGTCGGCGCTGCCGGCCGGCGCGACGGCATAGCTGCCCTTGCCGAAGGCGGTGACGGTGACATTGCCATAGACGTCGGGGCGCGCGGCGAGCTTGGCCTTGAAGCCGGCAACTGCCTTGGCGGCGCGCTCCCCGGCGGCGGGATCGCTGTGCGCGGCGTAAAGCTTGCCCTTGGGGCCGAGGTAGGGCGCCAGGACTTCGGTGTACCAGCCCGCCGCCGGCGAGATTTCGACGACCGTCTGCCCCGGCTTGACCCCGAAGAAGGCCAGGGTCTGCGCCGGATGGCGCGCGGGGTCGCGGGCGCGGTTGGCGTCCGAGCGCCAATCGCCGGCGAGCACCTTGTCGATGGAGGCGGCGGCGACGGGCGCGGTGACGGCGACCCCGACGAGCAGAGCGGCGAAAAGCTGGCGTGTCATGGCAGGACTCCCGACTTCGGCCTTCACAGCGGCCGGGGCATGGCTTAGCCGACGCGCATGGACGAGCAAATGACAATCGGCGTTTTGGTCGCCAGCGTGGTGCTGATCCTGCTGACCATCCTCGGCGACCGCATGCGCCGGCGCCACCCGCTCGGCGCCTTCGGCTTCGTGCCGTGGAACGCGCTGAGCTTTGCCGGCGTCGTCGGTTTCCTGTTCGCCGCGGCGCATCTGCTGGCGCTGATGAAGTCGCCCGGCGTCTAGCGACCGGCCAGGCCGAAAGCATCGAGGAGAAAGGCATATTCCTCGGCAAGCTCCTCGAGCGCGGTGAAGCGCCCCGATTTGCCGCCATGCCCTGCCCCCATGTTGGTCTTGAGGAACAACGGCGCATCGTTGCTGCGGGTGGCGCGCAGCTTCGCCACCCATTTCGCCGGTTCCCAATAGGTGACGCGCGGATCGTTGAGCCCGGCCGTCACCAGCAGCGGCGGATAGGCGTGCGCACCGACATTGTCATAGGGGCTGTAGGCACGAATCGTCTCGAAGGCGGCCTTGTCGGTGATCGGATTGCCCCATTCGGGCCATTCGCCCGGGGTCAGCGGCAGGGTGTCGTCGAGCATCGTATTGAGGACGTCGACGAAGGGCACATGCGCGACGACGGCGCGCCACAGGCCGGGGTCGCTGTTGAGCACCGCCCCCATCAGCTCGCCGCCCGCCGACCCGCCGCTTGCCGAGATGTCGCCCTCGCGCGCCCAGCCGGCCGCCGCAAGGCCCTTCGCCGCATCGACGAAATCGTTGAAACTGTTGGTGCGCTTGTCGAGCTTGCCGTCCAAGTACCAGCGATAGCCCATGTCGTCACCGCCGCGGATATGGGCGATGGCGAAGGCGATACCGCGATCGAGCAGGCTCAATCGGCTCGCCGAGAAGCCGGGCGGAATGGCGATGCCATAGGCGCCATAGCCATAGAGATGGACCTTGCCCCGGGGTTGATCGCGGCGATGGACGATCGACACCGGCACCCGGGCGCCGTCGCGCGCGGTGATCGTCAGGCGCTCGGTGGCATAGAGCGACGGATCATAGCCCGACGGGATTTTCTGGACCTTGCGCGGAACCAGCGTCGCCGTCGCGACATCATAATCGAACACCGTCGCCGGGGTGACCATCGAGGCATAGTTCAGCCGCAGCAGCGGCGCGTCGGGCTCCTCGTTGGTGCCGATCCGCGCGCTGAAACTCGCTTCGGTGAAGGGCACCACGGTTTCGCTGCCGTCATCGCGACGCAGCACGATCCGGTCGAGGCCGTCGCGGCGCGTCTGCAGCGCGAGGTAGGAGGCAAAGGCGGTGTGGCCGGTGAGGTAATCGCGGTCGCTCGCCGCGATCAGCTCGGCCCAGTCGCCGGGCGCCGCGACCGACGCCGTGGCGATGCGGAAATTGGGATGGGTATCGTTGGCGCGGACGAACAGCGTCTCGCCGCGCACATCGACATCATAGAGCAGCCCCGCCTGCCGCCGCCGCACCAGCCGCGCCGGCGTTTCGGGCGCCGCGGTCGGCACCAGCCGGACCTCGCTCGTCACATGGTCGGCGGTGGTGATGACGAACCAGCCGCGATCCTGGCTGCGGCCGACGCTGACGCCGAAGCCCTTGTCCTCGGTTTCCTCATAGAGCACGGCATCGTCGCCGGTCTGGCCGAGGCGGTGCAGCCGCACCTTCACCCGCCGCCAATTGTCGTTGACCTCGGTCCAGGCGAGGCTCGCCGAATCGGCCGACCACACCGGCGTGCCGACGCTGACATGGGTCACCGTCTCGAGATCGGCACCGCTGGCCAGATCGCGCACCTTCAAGGTGAAGCGCTCGGCCCCCGAGGTGTCGATCGCATAGGCGACCTTGGTCCCATCGGGGCTGACGGCGATGCCGCCCAGCCGGAAATAGTCATGCCCCGCCGCCAGCGCGGTTTCGGCGAGCACGACCGTCTCGGCACCCCCGCCAACGGGCCGCCGCAACCAGGTGCGGTACTGCTCGCCCGGCTGAAAGCGCCACCAATATTCGAACGCCCCGTCCTTCACCGGAACGCTGGCATCGTCCTGCTCGACGCGACCTTTTAGCTCCTCGAGGATCGTCGCGGCGAGCGGCTCGAGCGGCGCGAATCCTGCCTCGAACCAGTCATTCTCGGCGGTGACATAGGCAAGCACATCCGGATCATCGACTCGGGGGTAGGACGGGTCCTTCAGCCAGAACCAGTCGTCGCTGATGGTAATGCCATGGTGCGTGACGCTATGCGGCCGCCGCTCGGCAACCGGCGGGGCAGAGGTGGTCGGGGTCATCGCGGCAAGCGCTCCTGAGGTCAGGGTGAGCGCTAAGGCGATGACGGCGATAGCGCGGCGTGGCAAGGGCGCGTCTCCTGCGGAGATAGGAGGCCTCCGGCAGCCAGGGGCCGAACCCGTGCGGCCACTTTTTTGAGAGCGCTCCCTATGTTTCGGCGCACGTAATCATTGCATAACGAACTTCTTCGCTTCAATGTATTCATTGTGCAGTTCCATTGCTATCGACTGGCCGGCTTCGAGAACTAGACGAGACAAGGCATATGTTCAGCGATTTCCAAAGGCAGCTAACCTATTATGGGGTACTCGACGATGTCGTCGACCGCTATCCTTGGCCGTCCAGGCTGAATCTTCAAGCCATCCAACATCAACTGATCACCTCGGCGATGTACGGCAAACGCATACTCATTAATGACGGATATCTGCTCGCCAATCCTATGCTTGTCGGCGACCTCAGCGATATCGGCCATTCGCTGACGGGGACGTTGCTGCGTGCAGACACTGCCCGGCTATTTACCCGCAGCCGAAGCGCGAATCTCGCCGAAGGCATCGAGCGCACGGCGCCACATATCGCGACCCACCGCGCACTCGTATCCGATAAGAAGCGATGGCCGCAATTGCGGGACGAATTGGAACGTCTCTCAAGCCATGTCTGCCATCGCAGCATTCCGTGGCCGCGCGACAAAAATATGGGCCAGATTTTCTACTTGCTGATGGAGCGGATCGCGGGGCTTTCCGGCCCGGACAGCGAGTGGATCGTAGGCGCCGAGCTCCGGCAGGATTTCGATGCAATTTTCGCCCGGTTTAAGACGCTGATCAATTACACCTATGACGGCGCGCGCAACTGTTGGGAGGAGGCGTGCTGGCAACATATTGCGGGGTACGACATCGATCCGAACGCACTCGGCACCATCCGCATGGAGAAGGACCGGGTCCTCGCCTTCCCCGAATATCCGCGCGTCGTTCCCTTCATGAACATCGCCAACGAGGTATACCACCTCGCCTATTCAGCGGGGGCTGCGCGCAGCGTTGCACTTGGAGCCGGTAGTGATTTATCTGCGCCGATCGTCGGAGTCGCGACGGCATTTGTGACGGCGTTTCCCGACCTCGTCAGTGAGGAGACGGTCGACGCAGATTTCGGTGTCGACGAGACGACGCTTGAGCGCATGAACCAACTTCTCGTTACTTTGCCACGCAACGTGGAATTTGGTGACGATTTCAGCTTCGTCTTCGATATGCGCTGGAAGACCGAGGTGCTGGAGGCGGCGAATGAATATTTGAATGGGCTGGAGCTGTTTATGCGTGGCGGTATCGAGTTTGACGAAGGCATACGCCGGCGCGACGCCTATATTGAACAGCTCTCGAGTCTGATGGCGTTCAAGCTGCGCTTCAAGAAGCGCTGGGTCGCAGGCAAGGGGTTCAGCGATCTCCTGCTCGCCGGCGCGACCAGCCCGCTTCAGCTTCACTTTGCAGCAGGCTGGTTACTGAGCTTCGGCCTCGATCCCTTAAGAAACCGGCTGATCGAACGCATGCTGAAGGCGCGAGTCTCAAGCGCCTTGCGCGAGGAAGGCCTGAGAGCAGCATCGGCTGGACTTGGTCCGAGCGGCCAACGGCCCGTGCCGCTGGCGCGAACGATGGGTCTCTATCTTGGACCACTGCACACTAACGGGTTGAAGCAGTTGGTGACCCATGTCGATCCCTATCCCGCGGCGCGTGCGGCACTTGAGGCAGCAGACCCGGCGCCCCAAAGTGAGCGAGATAGCGGCTCGTGACCGGTCTCTCGATATAGAGCGGCAGGCAATCGACACCAATTTTGTCTGATACAGGGCGCCATACTTGGATCAGCGCGCCCCTACGCCACCATCCCCACCGCCCGCGCCGCCGCTTCCGGCTCGGCATCGATGACCTTGAGATAGGCGCGCACCGCCGGCGGTGGCATCGTCCGGCCGATCTCGTACTGGCGGATGTTGGCGAGCGGGATGCCATAGGCCTTGGCGAAGGCTTCCTGCGTCATCCCCAGCCGGTTGCGCAGCCGCCGGATGCGCCGGCCCATCAGCCCGCGCTCCACACCCGCGACGCTGACCGCGCGATCCTCGGGGTCGTTGGGGTCGGCCTCAATCGCGGTCATGGTCTTCACTGGCACGAAGGAACCCAGTTGGTCCGAAGAAAGAGCTGCCAACATGATCGATTCCGTGGCCGTTCGCAAATACCGGTCATGCCAGCGCACGCTGGCATCCAGCTGCGGGGTCGGGCGGTATCGTCGTGGCGCGCGACGACGCCGGGCGGTTCGCGGCGGCACGGCTGGATGCCAGCGTGCGCTGGCATGACGATTGCTGAATGATATCGGGATGCGGCGCGCCGGAAATGTTCTTGCCACTTCGCCACGCGTTGCCGCCGGAGGCAAAAGGCTCGCCGACCACCCCCGCGACCCCGCCGCGATTGCTGCCGGCCCTTGCTGCCCCTATCATCGGCAAGAACCATCACAATCGGGCCACCGCCAATGTCCACCATCGAAGCGCGTCTTGCCGCCCTGCGCGACCAGCTTGCCGCCGACCGCCTCACCGGCTTCGTCGTGCCGCTGACCGACGAGCATATGAGCGAATATGTCGGCAGCTATGCCCAGCGCCTCGCCTGGCTGACGGGGTTCGAGGGGTCGGCGGGGAGTGCCGCGGTGCTGGGGCAGAAGGCGGCGATCTTCACCGATGGCCGCTATACCCTGCAGGTGCGCGAGCAGGTGCCGGGCGACCTCTTCGACTATCAGGACGTGCCCAGGACGAGCGCGATGCAGTGGCTCGCCGATCATGCCGCGGCGGGGGATCGCATCGGCCATGATCCCTGGCTGCACACCCGCAGCTGGGCCGAGACCGCGGCGAAACACCTCGCCGCCAAGGGCGCCGAGCTGGTCGCCATCGCCGCCAATCCGATCGACGCGATCTGGCGCGACCGCCCGGCGCCGAGCGCGGCGCGGCTCGAGGTGCACCCCGACGAGTTCGCCGGACGCGGCGCCGAGGACAAGCGCCAGGGCGTCGCGCGCTGGCTTGCCGAGCATCGCGCCGATGCCGTCGTCATCACCGCGCTCGATTCGATCGCCTGGCTCTTGAACGTCCGGGGGCGGGACGTGTCGCGGACGCCGGTGGCGCTGGCCTTTGCCATCGTCCATGCCGATGCCAGCGCCGATCTCTATATCGCCGCCGAGAAGCTGTCGGCGGAGGTCATCGCCCATCTCGGCGCCGACGTGCGCTGCTGCCCGCGCGAGGATTTCGCCGCGGCGCTGGCCTCGTTCGGGGGCAGGCGCGTCGCCGTCGACCCGGCGGCGGCGGTGGCGGCGATCTTCACGGCGCTGACCGACGCCGGTGCGACGATCATCGAGGCGCGCGACCCGTGCGTGCTCGCCAAGGCGGTGAAGAACCCCGTCGAGATCGCCGGCACGGTCGCCGCCCATCGCCGCGACGGCGCCGCGCTGACGCGCTTCCTGCACTGGTTCGCCGGCGAAGCGCCCAAGGGCGGGCTGACCGAAATGTCGGCCTCGGCGAAGCTCCAGCAGTTCCGCGAGGCGAGCAACATGCTCGAGGATCTGAGCTTCGACACCATCTCGGCGGCGGGGCCCAACGGCGCCAGCCCGCATTACCGCGTTTCGGAGGCGAGCAGCCTGCCGATCAGCCAAGATTCGATCTATCTCGTCGATTCGGGCGGCCAGTATCGCGATGGCACCACCGACGTTACCCGCACCATGGCGGTCGGCACGCCGACGGCGGAAATGCGCGACCGCTTCACCCGCGTGCTGAAGGGCCATATCGCGCTCGCCCGCCAGATTTTCCCCGCCGGCACGCGCGGCGGGCAATTGGATGCGCTCGCGCGCCAGCATCTGTGGATGGCGGGGCTCGATTACGCCCATGGCACCGGGCATGGCGTCGGCAGCTATCTGTCGGTGCATGAAGGCCCGCAGCGCATCGCCGCGGCCTGGTCGAACCAGCCCGGCGGCGACGAACCGCTGGTCGCCGGCATGATCCTGTCGAACGAGCCCGGTTACTACAAGGCCGGCGAATATGGCATCCGCATCGAGAATCTCGTCATCGTCGAGGCGCGCGAGGTGCCCGGCGCCGAGCGCGAGATGCTGGGTTTCCGCGAACTCACCCTGGCGCCGATCGACCGCAACCTCATCGACGTCGCGCTGTTGTCGGCCGAGGAGCGCGGCTGGGTCGATGCGTACCACGCCCGCGTCCTCGCCGAGATCGGCCCCGGACTCGAAGGCGAGGCGCTCGCCTGGCTGGAGGCGGCGGCAGCGCCACTCTGATAGGGTGCGCGTCGCTCACCAGCCCCGCTCGTGCCGAGCGAAGTCGAGGCACCGTGGTGAGCCTGCCTCGACTTCGCTCGGCATGAGCGGGGTTATTCGGGGGGCCGCGGTTGAAGGGCGGCGTGCTCCACGGCGTCGACGGCCGGCTCCGGTCGCAGCGCGTCGGCACCTGCCGCCTCACCGGCGTCATCCGTCACCACCTGCCCCTTGCGCTTGCGCAAATTCGCCCGCAGCGCTGCCGCCAGCCGCTCCTCGCTCGTCGTCTTCGCCCGCGTCATGCCCGCCGGTCTAATCGCGCCCGGGCTTTCTTGACAGCCCCCGCCGCCTTGCCCATAGGCGCGGGCTCGCCGGACGTGCTGCTGTAGCTCAGTGGTAGAGCGCATCCTTGGTAAGGCTGAGGTCGGGAGTTCAATCCTCCCCAGCAGCACCACCGGCGACCCCCGCGACAGGCGCGCGCTTGCGCTGGCCGGCCACCCGCACGACATGGCGATGATGCGCACCCTGATTGCCCTGGCTTTCGCCCTGTTCGCCGCCGCGCCGGCGACGGCGGGCGCCGTCCATGATGTCACCATCGCCCGCGCGACGATCGCCCCGCTGCCTGGCGAACGCGTCCGCGCCATCACCTTGAACGGCACCGTCCCCGGCCCGGTGCTGCGCCTCAAGGAAGGCGAGGAAGCGGTGGTGCGCATGACCAACCACCTCGAAGTGACGACGTCGATCCACTGGCACGGCCTGCTGGTGCCGGGGCCCAAGGACGGCTCGCCGGGGTTCAACGCCTTTGCCGGGATCAAGCCTGGCGAGACCCAGGAGTTCCGCTTCCCGGTGCGCCAGAACGGCACCTATTGGTACCATGCCCATTCGGCGACGCAGGAACAGGCCGGCCAATATGGCGCGATGATCATCGATCCCGCCGGCGCCGACCCGATCGTGTCGGACCGCGAGCACGTCGTGCTGATCTCGGAACTGACGCGCGAGGACCCCGAGCGCATCCTGCGCAACCTCAAGGGCGACGCCGACTATTACAACTGGAACAAGCGGACCTTGCCGCAGCTGCTGCGCGATGCCGGCAAGTTCGGGCTGGGGCGGACGCTCAAGGACCGCGCGCAATGGGCGACGATGCGGATGGACGCGACCGACATTTCCGACGTCTCGGGCTATCGCCTGATGGTCAATGGCGCGCCGAGCGGCGCCGCGCCCTGGCTGGAAATGCACAAGGGCGAGCGCGTCCGGCTGCGGTTGATCAACGGCACGGCGATGAGCCTGGTCGATGTGCGGATTCCGGGGCTCGCCATGACGGTGGTCGCCGCCGATGGCCGGCGCGTGCAGCCGGTGACGGTCGACGAGCTGCGCATGGGGGTCGCCGAAACCTATGACGTGATCGTCGAGCCGCAGGACGACAGCCCCCGCGCGCTGTGGATCGAGTCGATCGATCGCAAGGCCAATGTGCTGGTGGCGCTGGCGCCGGCGGCGGGCCTGACGGTCGCGGCGCCGCCCGCCCGGCCGAAGCAGATCCTGCTGATGAGCGAGATGGGCCATGCCATGGCCGGCGGGGCAGCGCCGGGGCGCGTGCTTCTCGCCGCGGCTGCCGATCCCGCCTGCCCCCCCGAGCATGCCGCGATGGGCCATTGTGTGCCCAAAACCGCCCCGCCCGCTCCCTCGGCGGCAGTCGGCGATCCCGCCTGCCCTCCCGAACACGCAGCGATGGGGCATTGCACGCCGAAAGTCCCCCCGCCGGCGCCCGCCGCCGACCCGAATTGCCCCCCGGAACATGCCGCGATGGGCCATTGTGTGCCCAAAGGCGCGCCGCCCGCCCCCGCCGTCACTCCCGGGCCGCGCCAGGGCAGCGCCGTCGTCGCCGGCGGCGACACGCCATTCCCGCGCGTCGATTACGGCTTTGGCCAGGTCGATCACGCCGGCATGAACCACGCCATGGCCGACCTCGCCCCCGAAGGGCAGACCGATGGCTCGGGACGCGTCTTCGGCTGGGCGACCGGCGCGCCGCGCGGCGCCCGGGTGCTGTCGGTGCGCGATCTCGTCGCCGCCGACCCGCAGACCGATCTCCGCCCGCCGACGCGCGAGATTATCGTCAAGGTCGCCGGCAACATGACGCGCTATATCTGGACGCTGAATGGCGCCAAATATGGCGAGGCGCCGCCGCTGCGCGTCGCCTTCGGCGAGCGCGTCCGGATCACCTTCGTCAACGAATCGATGATGGCGCATCCGATGCACCTGCACGGCATGTTCTTCCAGGTGGAGAACGGCCAGCCGATGGACCGGATGCCCGACAAGAATGTCATCGTCGTCGCGCCCGGCCGCACCCAATCGGTGCTGCTGACCGCCAACGAGGCCGGCGAATGGCCGCTGCACTGCCATTTGCTCTACCATATGGAGAGCGGCATGATGCAGAAGCTGGTGGTGGCGAGCGTCGACAATCCCGATGGCACGCCCGCCGCCGGCAACCACGCGCATTGATCGCGCGGCTGGCGATCGCGCGGCTGGCGATCGCGCGGCTGGCGATCGCGCTGCTGGCGGCGGCGCCGGCAGCCGCTGCAGAGCCGATGGCGGGCCACGACCACGACCGGCTGCTCAGCTTCACCCGCGGCCAGGCCGATTATGCCCGCGCGCGCGGCGAGGACATTGTCACCTTCGATGGCGAAGGCTGGATCGGCGGCGACGCCCACAAATTCTGGTGGAAGACCGAAGGCGACATCGACGGTGGCAAGGCGACGCGCGCCGAAATCCAGGCGCTTTACAGCCGCAATGTCTGGGCGTTTTTCGACGTGCAGGCGGGCATACGCCACGATATCGAACCCGATGGCCGCGGCTATGCCGTCATCGGCGTCCAGGGGCTGGCGCCCTATCTGCTCGACACCGAGGCGCATCTGTTCGTCGGCTTTCGCGGCGATGTCCATGTGCGGCTGCGCCAGTCGTTCGACCTCTTGCTGACCAACCGGCTGATCGTCACCCCGCAGGTCGAGACCGACCTCTACCTCACCGACGCCCCCGAACGCCGGGTTCGCGCCGGCTTCTCGCGACTCGAGGGCGGTGTCCAGGCGCGCTACGAAATCTCGCGGAAGTTCGCGCCCTATCTGGCGGTGATCTACGACGCCGCCGTCGGCCCGACGGCGGCGCTTGCCCGCGCCGACGGCCGCGACCCCGGCGGCTGGCGGGTCAGCGTCGGGGTGCGCAGCTGGTTTTGAGGGCTTACCCCGCCTTCACCTCGCGAAACGGCAGCTCGCGGTCGAGCTCGGGCTCCTTCGGCAGCCCCAGCACGCGCTCGCCGATGATGTTGCGCTGGATCTGGTCGGTGCCGCCGCCGATCGAGGTGAAATAGGCGTTCAAGGTCAGGAAATTGGCATCCTCGGCACACGGGTGCTGCGGCCCTTCGAGCATGGACTGCGGGCCGAGCAGCCGGGTCCGCAGCGCCGCCTCCGAGTGCAGGATGCGCGACATGGCGAGCTTGCCGAGCGACATGATCGGCGAGCTGTTGCCCTGCGCCATATCGGCCTTGGCGCGGGCGTTGTTGAGGCGGTTTAAAATCTTGTACGCCGTCACCCGGGCGATTTCCTGGCGCACCACCGGGTCCTCGAGCATGCCCGCCTCGCGCGCCAGCTCGACGAGCGCGGCGTCGCCCTTCGGCCCGGCCTTGCCGCTGCGGGGCCCGCGCGCCGCATCGCCCATGACGCTGCGTTCATAGGCGAGCGCCGTCATCAGCACCCGCCAGCCGTCGCCGGGCTTGCCGAGCATATTGGCCGCCGGCACGCGGGCGTCGGTGATGAAGACCTCGTTGAAATGCGCCTCGTCGGTGATCTGCCGCAGCGGGCGGACGTCGATCCCCGGCTGCTGCATCGGCAGGAAGAAGAAGCTGAGGCCCTTGTGCTTGGGCACATCCCAATCGGTGCGGCAGATCAGCATCCCATAGTCGGCGTCGGCGGCGCCCGAGGTCCAGACCTTCTGGCCGTTGATGACATAATCGTCGCCGTCACGATCCGCCCGCGTCCGCACCCCGGCGAGATCGGAGCCGGCCCCCGGCTCCGAATAAAGCAGGCACATACCGACGCGGCCGGTGAGCAGCAGCGGCACGATATGCGACCGGAAGTCGGGCTGCGCGTGCGCCGCGGCGGTGTTGGCCCAGAGGTTCGATCGGTCCTGCCCGGCGCCCGGCGCGCCGGCGGCGGCGAATTCGCGCTCGATCAGCTTGCCCTGCGCGGCGCTGAGGCCCCGCCCCCAGCTTTCGCGCGGCCAGGTCGGCACGGCGAAACCGGCGTCGAGGACGCGCTGCAGAAAGTCGGAATCGGGGTGGCGCCCATAGGCCTCGCCGCTCGATTTGCGCCCCGGCGCCCAGTTCGCCGCCAGAAAGGCGCGGGTCTCGGCAATGAGTTCGTCATCGGTCATCGGGCTTGCTCCAGCGCCTGCACGAAGCGCTCGCGATAGGCGTCGGACGTGCCGAACAATTGCGCGTCGGCGCGCGCCCGGCGCAGGTAGAGATGGGCGGGGTGTGCCCAGGTGAAGGCGATGCCGCCGTGCATCTGGATCGCCTGCGCCGTGGTGTGGACGAAGGCATCGGCACAGGCGAAGGCGGCAAGCGCGATCGCCTGGGGCGCGTCCTCGGCCCCCGCCGCCAGTCGCTCGGCGGCGTGACGCGCCGCCGAGGTGCAGCTTTCGCTTTCGAGCAGCAGATCGGCCGCCATGTGCTTGATCGCCTGGAAGCCGCCGATGGCGCGGCCGAACTGGTGGCGCGCCTTGGCATAATCGACGGTCATTTCGAAGACGCGGCGCGTGCCGCCGGCCTGTTCGCCGGCGATCGCGACGCGGGCGAGATCGAGCGCTGCTTCGACGGCTTCCCAGGCGGGGATGGCACCGGCGAGGCGCGTCGCCGGCGTTCCCGCGAAGGTCAGGTCGGCCATGCGCAAGGTGCGATCGAACGCCGGCAGCGCGTTCGTCGCGACCGCGGCGGGGTCGACTTCGAAGACACCCAAGCCATCGGGCGCGCGGGCGACGACGAGCAGCAGGTCGGCAACCTCGGCATGCGTGACGAAAGCAGCCGCGCCGTCGAGCTGCCAGCCATTGCCCGCCGGCGCCGCGGTAACGGCGACATCGTCCTCGATCCAGCGCGCGCGTGGCCCGGTCAGCGCGACGGTGGCGATGCGGCTGCCATCGGCGATCCCCGGCAGCAACCGCGCAGCGGCCTCGGCATCGCCGAGCGCGCCAAGCAGCCCGGCGGCGAGCACCCCGCTCGACAGCAGCGGCGACGGCAGCAACGCCGCACCCGCCGCTTCCATCACCCGCTCCAATTCGGTGGCGCCGCCGCCGACGCCGCCATGCTCGGGGGCGACGATCAGGCCGGTGATGCCGAGCGCGGCGATTTCGCCCCACAGCGCGCGATCGAAGCCCTCGGGGGTCTCCATCACGCGGCGGACATCGGCCTCGGCACAGCGCGCCGCCAGCAGGCGCTGCCAGCCATCGAGGAAAGCCTGCATTTCGTCGGCGCCGATCGCCAAATCATTTCTCCTGCCGGGGTGCCGCCATCATGGCGCAGCGGCGCGGCGGCGACGACCTGCCAGTCCTGACGGGCCACGGCGTCGCCGCCGCTCTTCGCCGCAACCCTATGGCCTGTAACCCCGCGCGAGCGTAAGACGGATGCAGTCTTATCGCTTCACGAAGGTCACTCGCTCATGGGCTCGTTCAGCCTCGCGCACTGGATCGTTCTCATCGTCGTCGTCATGCTGTTGTTCGGGCGTGGCCGCATTTCCGAGATGATGGGTGATTTCGCCAAGGGAATCAACAGCTTCAAGAAGGGCCTCGCCGATGGCGATGCGCCCGCGTCGCAGCCCGCCGCGCCGCCGCCGCAGGTGACGCATGGCGCACCGGTTGCCCCCGCGCCGGAAGAAGCCCGCCGCTAAGCCCCGGCGATGTTCGGCATCGATTCGAGCGAATTCGTCGTCGTCGCGCTGGTGGCCCTGCTGGTCATCGGCCCCAAGGACCTGCCGCGCGTCATGCGCGAGGTCGGCCGCTGGGTGGCCAAGGGGCGCGCCATGACGCGCCACGTCCGATCGGGCTTCGACGAAATGATGCGCCAGGCCGAGCTCGAGGAAATGCAGAAGGTCTGGGCGGCGCAGAACGAGGCGATCATGAAGGCCTCGGCGCTGCCCGATCCCGGGATCGCCGCGGCGCTGGCGAGCGAGACCGCCGCGGTCGACAGCGACTGGATGGCACCGCCGCCGGCACGCGCATCGCGGACATTGATGACCGGGCCGCAGCCCGAGGCGATCGACTCGGCGCTGGCGGGTACGGATGCGGGCGACAACGCGACCGAAGCGGACGCGACCGAAAATGCAGCCGCCGACACCTCGCCTCCGGCCGCACCCCCTGCGCCGACCCCCACGCCGGCACTGGCATCACCGCCGCCCGCACCTTCGCCGGCCTGATTCGCCATGGCCGACCCGCACGACGACGCCGAGATCGACGCCAGCCGCGCACCGCTGATGGATCACCTCATCGAACTGCGCAGCCGCCTGCTGCGCAGCCTGGCGGCGTTCGTCATCGCCTTCGGCATCGCCTTCAGCCAGGCCGATCATATCTTCAACTTCCTCGTCCAGCCGCTGGTCCAGGCATTCGGCCCCGGCATGGGGCGGCTGGTTTACACCAAGCTCTACGAGGCATTCTTCGTCGAAATCCGCGTTGCCGGCTTTGCCGCGCTGGTGCTGGCCTTTCCGATCATCGCCAACCAGCTCTGGGCCTTCGTCGCCCCTGGCCTCTACCGTCGCGAGCGCGCCGCTTTCCTGCCCTTCCTGCTGGCGACGCCGATCCTGTTCACCTGCGGCGCGGCGCTGGCCTATTATGGCGTGATGCCGGTCGCCTTCCATTTCTTCCTGAGTTTTCAGTCGGGTGCGGCGCAAAGCGGCATCGCCCAGGAAGCCCTCCCGGCAATGGGCGAATATCTCGACCTGGTGATGAGCCTGATCCTCGCCTTCGGGATCGCCTTCCTGCTGCCGGTTCTGCTGATGCTGCTCGAACGCGCAGGTATCATCACGCGGAAACAGCTGATTGGCGCGCGGCGCTATGCCGTCGTCGCGGCCTTCGCCATCGCCGCGATCATGACGCCGCCCGATCTGTGGAGCCAGTTCGCCCTGGCGATCCCGCTGATCCTGCTCTACGAATTGTCGATCATCGGCATCTGGTTCACCGAGCGCCGCCGCGCCGCGCAAGCCGCCGCGGCGGAGTAGCCGCGCCGTTCGTGCTGGTGGGGATCCCTCCGCCCTCAAGCACGTCACCCCCGCGCAGGCGGGGGTGACGGCTTATCAAAAGGCGGCCGCGGCGACCGCCCGTCAGCTCAGTTCTTGGCGTCCTTGGCGGTGTTGCTGACCGCCTTGCCCGCCGACGAAACGTCCTCGCCGGCGCCCTGCACCGTGTTGCACGCCGTCACCAGCACTGCCATCGCCACGACAGTGGCGGTCATGATTGCCTTGCGCATTTCAACTCTCCCTTGGTCCTGATCGCCAAACCCGGCGCCTGCCGGAACGGTTCCGGCGGACCGCGTGACAGCCCGCCCGGCGGATGCCACAAGCGACCGGTGGATTTCGCTCTGCCGCCGCTCGCCCCGCCCGCCGACCTCGCGGCGCTGCTGCCAGCCGATTGCCCCACCGATATCGCCACCGCCGCCGCCACTGCCTGGGCCAATGCGCCCTTTCTCAAGGGGCTGATCCGCGGCCGCGCCGCTGTCGTCGCCGAGCTTGCGGCCAGCGGTCCCGACGCTGCTTTCGCCGCCGCGCTGGCGACGACTCGCGACGACGCCACTCCCGTCGCGACGCGCCTGCGCCGCGCCCGCGGCGACGTCGCACTGGTCGTCGCGCTCGCCGATCTCGCCGGGCGCTGGCGGCTCGAGCAGGTGACCGCCGCACTGTCGGCGTTCGCCGATGCGGCGATCGATATTGCCATCGCCGCGGCGCTCGCCGAGCGCGGCGCCGCCAACGCCGGTCTCGTCGCGCTGGCGCTCGGCAAGCTCGGCAGCGGCGAACTCAACTATTCGTCCGACGTCGACCTCATCTTCCTCCACGATCCCGACCGCATCCCGCGCCGGCCCCACGAAGACCCCGGCGAGGCGGCCGTCCGTATCGCCAGACGCGCCATCGCGCTGCTCGCCGACCTGACCCCCGACGGCTATGTCGCGCGCGTCGACCTGCGGCTGCGCCCGGCAAGCGAGATCACCCCGGTCAGCATATCGGTCGGCGCCGCCGAACATTATTACCAGTCGGAAGCGCTGACCTGGGAGCGCGTCGCCTTCATCCGGGCCCGCGCCTGCGCCGGCGACATCACGCTCGGGCAGGCGTTCCTCGCGGCGATCCGCGGCTTCGTCTGGCGGCGCTGCCTCGACTGGACGGCCGTGCGTGACATCCAGGCGGTGAGCCTTCGTATCCGCGACCATTTCGAAGCGGGCCAGGCGGTCGGCCCTGGCTATGACGTCAAGCGCGGCCGCGGCGGCATTCGCGAGATCGAGTTCTTCGCCCAGATCCACCAGCTGATCTGGGGCGGCCGCGATCCAGCCTTGCGCGCGCCCGCCACGCTCGACGGCCTGGCGGCGCTCGCTGCCGCCGGACGCATCGACGCGGCCGAGGCGGCGACGCTGGCGGCGAGCTACCGCTGCTTGCGCAGCCTCGAACACCGCCTGCAGATGCGCCGCGACGAGCAGACTCACATGGCGCCGAAGCTTGTCGCCGATCGCCGCGGTGTCGCGGCGCTGTGCGGCGCGCGCGACTGGGCGGCGGTCGAACGCGCACTGAAAGCGACAACCGCGCCCGTTGCCGCCGCCTATGACCGCTTGATCGCCGCGGCAGCGCCGCCGGCACCCGAGGTGCCGCGCGATCCCGCGGCGTGGCTCAAGGCGCGTCATCCCCGCCAGACCAGGCTGCTGGCGCCGCTCGTCGCACGCTGGCGCGACGGCAATTTGCGCGCGCTGCGGGCCGAGCCGGCGCGCGAGGCCTTTGAAGCGGTGCTGCCGGCGTTGCTCGCCGGAGTCGCCGCCGCCGGCGACCCGGCGCATGCCGCGGCGCGGCTCGATGGCTTCCTCGACGCGCTGCCCGCCGGGGCGCAATTCTTCGCGCTGCTGCGCGCCAATCCGGCGCTTGTCGGCTTGCTCGGCGATCTCCTCGGCGTGGCGCCGGTGCTCGCCGACGCGCTGGCGCGCGATCCGGCGCTGTTCGACATCCTGCTTGCCCCCGGCGCCATGGCGCCGCTCGATCCGGCGCCGGCGCTGGCCACCGAGCTTGCGGCCTTTGCCGCCAGCGACGCCCTCGAGATCACCCTCGACCGCGTCCGCCGCTGGACGGGCGAGCGCCGCTTCCAGCTCGGCGCCCATCTCGTCGCCGGGCGCGCCGATCCCCTGGTCGTCGCGCGCTCGCTGTCCGATCTCGCCGATGCGGCGCTTGCCGTAGTGATGCCGGCGGTCGCCGAGGATTTCGCGCGGACGCACGGCCGCATCGCCGGCGCGTCGCTGCTGGTGCTGGCGATGGGGCGCTTTGGCGGCCAGGCGCTCACCCATGCCTCCGACCTCGACCTCGTCTATCTGTTCGGCGGCGATCACCAGGCGCTTTCCGACGCGCCGAGGCCGATGGCGGCGAGCCAATATTTCAACCGCCTCGCGGCGCGGCTGACCGCGGCGCTGTCGGTGCCGACCGCCGCCGGCGCGCTCTACGAGATCGACACAAGGCTGCGGCCCTGGGGCGCCAAGGGGCTGCTGGCGGCGTCGATCGACAGTTTCGCGCGCTATCACGCTTACGACGCCGAGGTGTGGGAGCATATGGCGTTGACGCGGGCGCGGGTGATCGGCGGCAGCACCGACGAGCGCGCCGCGGCCGTCGCGGCGATCGCCGGGGCGCTGACAAGGCGGCGCGACCCGGCGGCGCTGCGCGATGCGGTCCTGGCGATGCGCGCCGAGATGGCGGCGGCCAAGCCCGGCGGCGGCGCCTTCGACGTCAAGCTGGCGCCGGGCGGCTCGGTCGATCTCGAATTCATCGTCCATTATCTGCAACTTCGCGACGGGCGCGGCTGCGCGCCCGACCTGCGGCTGGCGCTGGCGCAGCTCGTTGCCGACGATATCGTGCCGGTGGCGCTCGCCGACGCCCATGACCTTCTCAGCCGCTTCCTGATCCTGTTGCGGCTGGTCAGCCCGTCCGGCCCGGCGCGGGTGCCGGCGAGCTTCCCCGCCGCGGTCGAGGCGATGCTGGCGCGCGGGCTCGGCTGCGACAGTTTTGCCGAGGTCGTTGCGCGATTGGCGCTGGCGCGGCAGGCGGTGCGACTGGCATGGGAAGACCAGTTCGACGACAGGAGGCCCCAGCCATGACCATGCCGCAACCCGGCGATGCCGCCCCCGAATTCGCGCTGGCCGGTGAGACCGGTGAAATTCGCCTTGCCGATCACATCGGCCGCAAGGTCGTCGTCTATTTTTATCCCAAGGACGATACGCCGGGGTGCACCACCGAGGGCAAGGATTTCTCCGCGCTCGCCGCCGATTTCGCCGCCGCCGATACCGTCGTCATCGGCATCTCGCGCGACAGTGTCGCCGCCCATAAGAAATTCCGTGCCAAGCACGGCCTGACTGTCGATCTCGGCGCCGATGCCGACGGCGCCGTCACCGAGGCATTCGGCGTCTGGGTCGAAAAGAGCATGTACGGCAAGAAATATATGGGGATCGAGCGCGCGACTTTCCTCATCGGCCGCGACGGCCGCATCGTCGAGGCCTGGCCCAAGGTGAAGGTGGCGGGCCATGCCGCAGCGGTGCTGGCGGCGGCGCGCGCGCTCGGCTGAAGGCAGAAGCGTCCGATTCGAACCTTTCGGTACGGCGCCGATTGACCGATAGTTGCGGCGGTGGCGGCAAATTTTTTCGCATCCGTCTCATTTCATCGCAACCCGGCAACGGTTGAACGGTTGAGGGCGCCCCGCCGGTTGCCGCATCCCGCCGGCACTGCTTGATTGCGCCGCGTGGTGACCGGCAACGGCCACCGCCGGCCGAGCCGGGACCGCGGGGGAACCGCGGCGAGGGCAAGGCCGAACCAGTGGTCGCGTTCGGGGGATTATTCGCTTCGCAGTCCGGCTTGCCGCCGTATCCCATCGGGTCGGCGCGCTCCCTTATCTGTGCTCGCGCTTTCCCGTTAGCACCTCTGGGTCCGACAACTGCAACGGATGGCTGGCGCCATTGCGAGGGGACACAGGCGGATGGCAATCGGTTCGGCGATCATGGTCGCGGGTTGGCTGGGGATCGCCACGCAGGGCGCCGTCAGCGACGGCACCACCGCCGCGATGTCGGCGCGCCAGGCTGAACTCAAGGCGATGCAGACGCAGCTCGCCGCCGCCCGCGCCTCGGGTGATACGTCGTCCGTCCATCACGCCGCCGCGCTGGAAGCCCGCCAGGCCTTTCTCGCCGCGCTGATTTCGAACCGCTCCGATCTTGCCAAGCTGGCGACGATGCTGCCGCGCGCCACGTCCGGCGATGCCGTCGCCACCGCCGCCGCGCTGGTCGCCCCGGCTGCGCTCGTCGCCACCAAGGCCCGCCGTGGCCGTGCCGGCGCCGCCCCCGCTCCGGTCACCGTGGCGCTCGCCCCGCCGGCGCCGCTGCGTGACGTCGAAGCCCGCCAGCTCGCCCTCGTCGACCAGGCCACCGGCGCCGCCGAAGCCGAATTGAAGGGCGCCGAGCTGATGCTGCGCCGCCTCGGCCTCGATCCCGGTCGCTTCGCCGCCACCGAAGTTGGCGCGACCGGCGGTCCCTTCGTGCCGGCGAGTGCCGAACCGAAGTTCCGCTCACTCTATGTCTCCTGGCAGAAGCTGACAGCGCTCAAGTCGGCACTGGCGGCCATCCCGGCATTCCTGCCGGTCGGCGAATATCGCGGCACGTCGAGCTTCGGCGTGCGGTCCGACCCCTTCAACGGCGGCGCTGCGATGCATCAGGGCGTCGACATGTCGGGCAGCATGGGCGAGCCGATCTACGCCGCGGCGAGCGGCACCGTCGCCCGCGCCGGCGTCGCCAGCGGCTATGGCAATCTCGTCGAGCTCGACCATGGCAAGGGCCTCGAGACGCGCTACGGCCATTTGTCGAAAATCCTCGTCAATCCCGGCGAGTTCGTTCGCCAGGGCCAATTGATCGCGCGGATGGGCTCGACCGGGCGCTCGACGGGTACCCATCTTCACTATGAAATCCGCGTTGACGGCCGCGCGGTGAACCCGAAGCCCTTCCTCGATGCCTCCCGCTACGTGCTGGCGGCGCAGGGCGATGGCGACCGCGTTGGGCCCCCATCGGACGAGATTGCCAGCGAGATGCCGGTGATGCTGCAGATGGCACCGCTCGCCGCGCTGCGCTGAGGCGCTGCCCGTTGCGCCGCCCGCGTCGCGGCCCTACATCACTGCCATGGACGCCCCCCGCCTGATGCCCGCCGCCGCCGCCCGCGTTGCTGCGATCGCCGCGCGCCAGGGCAAGCCCGGCCTGAAGTTGCGCCTCGCCGTCGATGGCGGCGGCTGCGCCGGTTTCCAGTACAAGTTCGGCCTCGAAGCCGATGCCGCGGCCGACGACCTCGCCGTCGAGACCGACGGCATCACCATGTTGGTGGATCCCGACTCGCTGGCCTTTGTCGCCGGCGCCGAGGTCGATTATGTCGAGCGCATCGGCGCCGCGGCCTTCGAGGTGCGCAACCCCAATGCCGCGAGCGGCTGCGGCTGCGGGTCGAGCTTTTCGATCTAAGTTGAACGATCAGACGACGATGACGATCTCGCCATAGGCCGCCAGCGCCTTGTCGGCGGTGACCAGCCGCAGCGGCTCGGCGAGCGCCTGGGCGACGAGCATCCGGTCGAAGGGGTCGCTATGATGGCGAGGCAGGAGCCCGGCCTGCACCGCATGGACGGCGGTGATCGGCAGGAGAACAATGCCAGCAACTTCCAGGTCCACACGCGCGGTTTCGCCGGAGACCGGCATCCTGTCGTTGCGCTTGCCCCGATCAAGCTGGTGCTTGATGGCAATTTCCCAGAGGCTCGCGACGCTGACGACGAGTTCACTTTCCGGCTCGTCGAACAACGCCCGGGCCGCGACCGGCAGGCGATCGTCCCGGTAGAGCAGCCAGAGCGCGATGTGCGTATCGAGCAGCAGCCTCAATCTTCGACCCCGAACATCCGGGCGATCTCGGCATCGAGCTCTGGGTCGGGTTCGGGGATTTTGAACTTTCCGTTGAACATGCCGATTTTCACGCGCGGCCGGGGCGTCTCGATCGGCACCAGCCGCGCCGCCGGCTTGCCGTTGCGGGCGATGATGATTTCCGCCTCAGCACCCGATTCGACCGCTTCGACCAGCTTGGACAGGTTGGTCTTGGCTTCGAGCATGTTGACCGTCGCCATCGCCGGCTCCTTGGCTAAGCCTGGTCAACATAGCGGGTCGTGCCCGTCGATGCAACATCGCCCCTTGGCCGCGGCGCCGGCGGCGCCCTAAGTGGCGCCATGAAGATCGCCACCTACAACATCAACGGCACCAACGCCCGGCTGCCGCGCCTGCTCGAATGGCTCGCCGAGGCGCAGCCCGACGTCGCCTGCCTGCAGGAAATCAAGACGATCTCCGAGAATTTCCCCGTCGAGACGCTGCGCGATGCCGGCTGGCATTGCCTCGTCCATGGTCAGAAGGGCTTCAACGGCGTCGCCATCCTCAGCCGCGAACCCGCCACCGAAACCCAGCGCGGCCTGCCTGGCGACGACACCGACGAACAGGCGCGCTACCTCGAAGCCGAGGTCGGCGGCGTGCGGGTGGCGTCGATCTACCTGCCCAACGGCAACCCCCAGCCCGGCCCCAAGTTCGATTACAAGCTCGCCTGGATGGCGCGGCTCGCCGCCCATGCCGAGCGCCTGCTGGCGACCGGCGCGCCGGTGGTGCTGGCGGGCGATTACAACGTCATCCCCGAGGACGACGACGTCTGGCAGCCCGCCGCGATGGCGGCCGATGCGCTGATGCAGCCCGAGTCGCGCGCCGCCTATCGCGCGCTGCTCCACCAGGGCTGGCTCGACGCGCTGCGCGCCGTTCATCCCAAGGGCCATGTCTATACCTTCTGGGACTATCAGGCCGGCGCCTGGCCGCGCAATCACGGCTTCCGCATCGACCACCTGCTGCTGTCGCCACCCGCCGCCGACCGGCTGGGCGACGCCGGCGTCGACAAGGATGTGCGAGGGCTCGAAAAGGCCAGCGATCACGCGCCGACGTGGATCAAGCTCGGCTAAAGCGCCTTCTCGTAAATCCGATAGGTCTTCGTCACGTGCGAATCGATCGCGTCGGCGATGGCGCGCATCGGGCCATTGTCGTCGAGGATCCAGCCGATTTCGCTCTTGCGGCCGCCGAAATTGGCGACCGATTCGCGGCGGATGTACTCGATCATCTGGAAGGCCATCAGCGAGGCGATGCGGTGGCCCTGCCATTTCTTGCGCACCCCCATCAGCGGCACGCGGATCCACTCGGTCTTCGGCGCGCGCAGCCGCAGCAGCAGCTTGATGAAGTTGAAGGGGAAGAGATTGCCGCCGAGATCGCGCGTCAGCTCGTTGATGTTGGGCAGGGCGATCATGAAGCCGACGGGCTCGCCGTCATATTCGGCGATGCGGATCAGCCCGGCAAAGACGATGGGCTTCAATTTCTTGCCGACATGGGCGATTTCGAGCGGCGTCAGCGGCACGGTGCCCCAATTGGTCGACCAGGCGTCGTTGAGGATATCGAGGATCAGCGCGGCTTCCTCGGCGAAGCGCGACTTGTCGATCGGGCGAGTCACCAGCCGGCTGTTCTTCTCGCTGGCGGCGACGATGCGCTGCACCATTTCGGGGAAGGGCTTGGAGATATCGAGCTCCCAGCCATGCAGGTCCTTGGCACCCTGATAGCCATGCGCTTCGATAAAGCGCTGATAATAAGGCAGATGGTGCCCCATCATGACCAGCGGCGGGCGGTGGAAGCCGTCGACGAGCAGCCCCGGCTCGTCCCATATCGAGATACTGATCGGCCCTTGCGCGCGCGTCATGCCCTGCTCGCGCAGCCAATTTTCCGCCGTCGTGATCAGCAGCGCCGCGACACCATCGTCGTCGATCGTCTCGAACAGCCCCCAATGGCCGAGGCTGGGGTGGACATGCTGCAGCACCAGGCTGTCGACCTGCGCCGAAATCCGCCCGACGACCTGGCCGCCGCGCACGACCATCCAGAATTTCGCCCGGCCATGTTCGAACCAGGGGTTGCCAGCGATCCCCGAAATCAGCGCCTTGGCTTCGCCGCGCAGCGGCGGCACGAAATTGGGATCGTCGCGATAGAGGCGATAGACGAGTTCGACGAAGCGCGACCGATCGGCCGCGCTCGTCACTTCGACAAGCTTGAGGTCGGCCAATTCAGGCGTCTTGCCGCTTGCGCGGATGGCCGGTGGCGATGATTCCGCCCGACAGTTCCTTGACGTAAGGGTAGGTCCGCGCGACTTCCTCGCTGTAGCCCAAATTGAAGACGCTCGGGCTCTTGTTGGGGCGCTCGGCGCGGGCATAGAAAGTCCCGAGCGCGCGATCCATCACGAAGCTGGTGATGCCGAAATTGCCGGTTTCATCGTGGAAGTGATGCGCCATGTGGCGCGCCTTCATTTCGCCGAGGAACTTCCAGCGCGGCTTGTAGGCGAGATGCTGGATGCAGTGACAGAATTCATAGAAGCAGGTCATCAGCAGCGCCGAGGCAAAGGCCGTCGCGGCGCCGCCGATGCCATCGATCGCATAGCCGATCGGGATGGCGAAGATCATCAGGGTCGGCAGCGTCGTGTAGAGCGCGCCGAACAGCACTTCGAGGTGATTGGGGTCCTGATGATGGTCATAGTGGATGCGCTTCCACGCCGGCGCCAGCGCCTTCGACTTCCACATCCAGCGGCCGTGCAGCACCCAGCGGTGCAGCGCGTACCAGACCACCGAATAGGCGAACATCGAGAAGGCGGCGGCGGCAATGCCGCCCAGCCACGACGGCGGGTAGAGCGCCGCGACAACGATGCTGGCGACGGCGAGCACCAGATAGGCCTGGATGGCATAATGCTGGAAATAGGCAACCACGAGCTCGCCGAAGGTCATCCGGTCGAGATAGTGCGAGCGGTTCCAGATGCCGGTCTTGGCGGGGGCTGCGGCGTTCACGCGGGACTCCAGACTATTCACGTTTCCGCCATTAGGCTGGCATTGCGGCCAAAATCGGGACGAAGCCCGCCCGGCAGTCGCGTGGCGGAAGGTCGCAGCACGCGATCCGGCGCGGAAGTTGACCAAGTTTACCGTTTCGGACGATTTCCACCATTGCCGCCGCTCCGCCTTGGCGACGCTTCTCCCGCCGCCACACCGCGCCGATCCTATAACCTATCTGGTAATTGTAGGACAGGGGCCGGCGCTATTCTTCCGTACGGATGAGAACCGCCTCCCCGATCAGCAGGAACAGCAGAAAGGGCGCCCAGGCCGCCATCAGCGGCGGCACCGTGCCGAAATTGCCCATCGCCAGCATGAAATTGTCGGCGACGAAAAAGCCGAACCCCAGGAACATGCCGATGACGGCGCGGATGAACAGCCGCCCCGACCGCGCCAGCCCGAAGGCCGCGACCGCGCCGAGCAGCGGCATCAGCACCGCCGACAGCGGGCCCGCCAGCTTGTGCCAGGCGGCGGCGATCAGCGTGTCGACCGGCTTGCCGGCGGCGCGCTGCTCGGCGATCTGCGGCACCAGATCCCACAGCGGGATGAAACTCGGCTCGACCTTGGCGGTGGTGAACTGGCGCGGCACCACCTCGGTGGCGAGATCGAGGCTCGGCTGGCGCGTCAGCCGGCCGCCGGCAACGTCGAAGATCGTCACCGGCGCCAGCCGCCAGCCGCCGGCGATGGGCCTTGCCGTCGCCGCGGTGACGATGCGCACCAGGCGATTGTCGATCCGGTCATAGACCGTCACCTTGCCGAGCTCGGTGGCGGCGCCGCTGCCGGTCACCGAAACGGCACGGAACAGATCGTCGCCGCCACGCACCCAGCGATCGGCGAGCGGCTTGGCGTTGGCCGCCCCCTTGCGATAGTCGTTGCCCGACCAGGCCTTGAGCGTCGCCGTCGCCTTGGTGGCGATGCGTTCGTTGAAGGCGAAATTGATCGCGGCGATGCCCAGCGCCGCGACGAACAACGGCGCCAGGATCTGGTGCGCCGAAATGCCGGCGGCCTTGAAGATCACCACCTCGCTGTTCTGGTTGAGGGTGGCGAGCGTGATCAGCGTCGCCAACAGCACCGAAAATGGCAGGAACAGCTGGATGATCTGCGGCGTCCGCAGCGTTACATAGTGCCAGAGATCGGCCTCGCTGTTGCCGGGCGCCGCGAGAATCCGCCCCGATTCGCCGAGCAGGTCGAGCGATTGCAGGATCAGCACCAGCGCGAACAGGAACGCCGCGGTGCGCACCAGGAACATCCGCGCCGTGTACCAGGCGATCGTCCGTGAGGGGAAAAGCCGCACCCTGGGTTATCCCGCCGACAGCGCGTCGTCGCGCCAGCGCGGCCGCGGCATCAGCTTGCCGACCACCCCGGTAACGACGCCAACCAGCGCGCCAAAGCCGCGTTCGAGGGCGCCGATCGGCTGGCCGCCGGGCACGCGCGACAGGATACGATAGAGCCACAGCGCCAGCGCAATGAAGCCGATGAACGGCACCCATTGCGCCAGCACCGGGTCGACGCGGCCGATCATCCCCATGCGCTCGCCATATTCGGTGAGCTTGTGGAAGGTGACGAGGCCGATCAGCGCGACGAAAACGCCGAGCGACGACGTCGAGCGCTTCGCCGGCACCGCCAGCGCCACCGCCCAGAAGGGCAGCATGAACATGACGAGGCATTGCACCAAACGGCGGTGGAGCGTCGCGCTGGCGCTCGCCGCCGCCCCCCCATCGCCCGAAAAGGCGATCCGGGCGAGTTCGGGCAGGGTCAGTTCGAGATTGCCTTCGCCGCGCTGGCGGAAATTCGCCATCGACGGCAGCTTGACCGGCAGATCGTGCTGCTCGAACGCCAGCACGCGCGGCGTCGGGCTTTCCGGCGTCGAATGGACGAGCGTGCCCTGGCGCAGGCGCAGCAGGATGACCTCGGGATCGTCGGCGGCGAGGAATTCGCCCTGCGCCGCGGTCACCGCCAGGCTGTGGCCGGGATGGCCGCGATCCTCGGCGCGGACGAACAGCCCGCGCAGGTCACGCCCCTGGTCGAGGCTCTGTTCGACACGCAGGGTGGTGCCATTGCCGAGCGAGGCGAACTCGCCGACCTTGATCGACGCGCCGAGTGCCCCCGAACGCAGCTCGAAGCGGAGATTCTCATAGGCATAGCGCGAGATCGGCTGGACCCAGCCGACCAGCGCCAGGTTGACCAGCGCGAAACCGGTGGCGAACAGGAAGGGCACACGCAGCATCCGGCCATAGCTGACACCGACGGCGCGCAGCGCGTCGAGCTCCGACGACATCGCCAGCTGGCGAAAGGCGAGCAAAATCCCCAGCATCACCCCGATCGGGATGCCGAGCGACAGATATTCGGGCAGCAGATTGCCGAGCATCTTCCAGACGACATTGACCGGGCCGCCCTCGTTCATGACGAAATCGAACAGCCGCAACATGCGATCGAGCAGCAGCAGCATCGCCGCGATGACCAGGCTCGAAATCAGCGGCACGATGATCAGGCGCGCGAGGTAACGATCGAAACTGGTCAACGCCACTCGCCAAATCCTGCAGGCACCGGCAGCCGGCCCAGTGACGGGGATATAGCGGGGCTGTCCTCGAGAAAAAAGGGCAGCAATTGCGGCGAAGCGCGCGCCCTCGACGTGGCCGCGCTTACCGGCTCGCCTTCACGATAACCGACCCAAGAAGAGCTGCCTCCGGCGGCCAGGGGCTGAGCCCCTGGACCCACTTTCGTTAAGGCCATGTTTTACCACGAGAGTTCGGCACAAACAAAAGTGGGTCAAGGGGCTCAGCCCCTTGCCGCCGGAGGCACCTTCTTGCTTGCTGCCAGTCGCTTGGCGGCGATCCGCGAGACTCGCACTCAGGCGGCGGCGCGGAACAGCCCCGTCGCCGCGGCGGCATCGGCGAAGCGCGCCAGTACGGTTTCGATCTGGTCGGCGCGGTGTTCGGCGCAGATCGAGCAGCGCAGCAGGAAGACGCCCGCCGGAGTCGCCGGCGGCCGGCTCATGTTGACGTAAACGCCCATCTCGATGAGCGCCGACCACATGCGCACCGTTGTCTCCTGGTCGGGCATCAGCACCGAGACGATGGCGCTTTCGGGCGTCTCGGTGGCGAGGCGGAAGCCGCGCGCCTTGAGGCCGCCGTGCAGCAGGCGGGTGTTCTCCCAGAGATGCTGGCGCTTGTTGTGCGAATGCATCAGCTTGCGGATGCTCGTCGCGGCGCAGGCGACGACGGCGGGCGGCAGCGAGGCGGTGAAGGTATAGGGCCGGCAGACGAGGCGCAGGATCTCGAACTTGGGGTGGTTCGAAACGCAGAAGCCGCCGACGGTGCCGACCGACTTCGAGAAGGTGCCGACGACGAAGTCTACCTGGTCGGCGACGCCGGCGGCTTCATAGACACCGCGGCCATGTTCGCCGAAAAAGCCCATGCCATGCGCCTCGTCGACCAGCACGGTGGCGTCATGCGCCTTGGCGATAGCGCAGAGGTCCTTGAGCGGCGCGATGTCGCCGAGCATCGAATAGACGCCTTCGAGGACGACGAGCTTGCCGGCTTCCGGCGGCAGGCGGCGCAGGCGCTTTTCGAGGTCCTCGGCGCTGTTGTGACGGAAGCGGACGATGTCGGCGTTGCCCATCGCGCAGCCGTCATAGATCGAGGCGTGGCTGTCGGCATCGAGGATGACGAACTCGTTCTTGCCGGCCAATGTCGAGACCATGCCGAGATTGGCCTGGTAGCCGGTCGAGAACACCATGGCATGGTCCATGGCGTAGAAGTCCTTGAGGGCCTCTTCGCATTCCTTGTGGGTCTGGTAGGTGCCGTTCAAGACCCGGCTGCCGGTGGTGCCGGCGCCGAAGTCGCGGAGCGCCGTTTCGCCGGCGGCGATGACGTCGGGATCGAAGGTCATCCCCATGTAATTATAGGTGCCGAGCAGGATGGTGTGCTGGCCCTTGATGATCGCCTCGGTCGGCGACAGCACCTTTTCCATGACGATGCCGAAGGGATCGCGCACCCCGGCGGTCAGCAATCCGGCGTGCTCGGCGATGAGGCCGTCGAACTTGGCGAGGAGATCGGTCATTTGGCGAGCTTCGCGACGGCGTCGGCGACCTGGCCGATGGTTTCGAGATCGGGGAGCATGTTCAGCGGCATGACGATGTCCCACTCGTCCTCGATATTGGCGACAAGGTCCATGACGGTCAGGCTGTCGAGCTCCATGTCGCCGGCGAAGGTCGTGCCTTCGGCGAGGGGAACGCCCTTGGCGTTGATCGGCTCGATCAGTTCGAGGATGCGGGCGTAGATCGCGTCACGGTTGGTCATCGTCGCTGAGTGCCACGACAAAATGGCCAAAGCGGGGCCAAGCCTTCTCCCCTCCCGCAAGCGGGAGGGGAGCTTAGAGCCACCCCCTGGCGCGATACCCCGCGATCGTATCGGCAATTCCCGCCGCGGCGTCGAAGCGCGGCGCCCATAAGCCGGCGAGTGCCGCGTTGCCCCCCGCCGCGACCCAATCGGGATGCGCGATATAGGCGGCACGGTCGCGGCTGAGCTTCGGCAGATGCCCCGTCAACCGCCCCGCCCAGGTGCCGAGCGTCGCCGCGGCGTGAAGCAACGGCGGCGGCGCCGGGATCGCCATCACACGCCGGCCCATGCCGGCGCCGACGAGGCGGCCGAACTCGTCATGGCCATAGCCGCCGATGCGGCCATCGTCGATTTCCAGGACGACGCCGCTCGGCCCGCCTTCCGCCAGCGCCAGCAGCGCCCGCGCCAGATCGTCGACATGGATCAGCGACAACCGGCCGCGCGGCGCCACGGCGAGGCCGCGCCGCGCCAGGCGGAACAGCGCCAGCATCTCGCGGTCGCCGGGGCCATAGACCGCCGGCGGCCGCACGATCACCCAATCGGCGTCGGATGCCTGCACCAGCTTGTCCGCCGCCGCCTTGGAACCGCCGTACATGCTGAGCTGCGGCTGGCGCGCGGCGAGGCTCGATACCTGGACGAAGCGCTTGGCGCCGGCGGCGCCCAGCACATTGGCGGTGCCGGCGACATTGCCGAAATCGAACCCCGATTTGTCGGCGGCGTTGACGACGCCGGCGATGTGAATGACGGCGTCGGCACCGTCGCACAGCCGGTCGAGGGCGGCGCGGTCGGCGAGATCGCCCATCACCCATTCGACGCCGGGGCGTTCGGGTTGCGGCCGGCGGGCGAGGGCGCGGATCGGCCCCATCCCGAGGGCTTCGGCAAGATCGAGAACGCGGCCGCCGACGAAGCCGGTGGCGCCGGTGACGGCAAGCCTCCTTTCCCGCTTGCGGGAGGGGTCGGGGGTGGGAAAGGTCTCCGGAATTCTTTTGGTCACGGGGGCAGGTCATGCCCACCCCCAGCCCCTCCCGCAAGCGGGAGGGGAGAAGGTGTTAC
>LJHX01000029.1 GCA_001295935.1 alpha proteobacterium AAP81b | reverse complement strand
CGGGCGCCGCCACTTCGAGCGCGGCGACGATCGCCCCCAGCCCCGCCTGCTGCAGCAGTACCGCGGCGCCGCGATCGCCCGCCACCGCCGGCAACGCGACGCGCAGCGGCCCGCCCGACCAGCGCGCCAGCCGGCGGATGTCGCGGACGACGTTGCGGTGCGTGGCGCCCTCGGCACGGCTCGCCTCGCCGACTTCCTGCGGCGAGAATTCGACCAGCCAGAGGTCGAGTGGGCCACCCGCGCCGCGCGCGCTGGCGCCGCCTGGGCTGCCGCCGGTGACGACGACGCTGGCGCCCTGGCGGACGAGGCGCGGCGCGGCTTCGAGCGCGGTGGCGCGCGCCATGGTGACGGCAACCTCACCGGCGTCGCTGCCGACAAAGGCCAGCCGGCCGTTGAGGATCATCTGCGGCGTCGCGACTTCGCCGGCGCCGGTGGCGGCGACATAGTCGCTCTGCCGGCGCATGAATTCGGCGCGCGCGGTGCCCCATTCGGCGGCGGCGCGGAAGGAGACGGGATAGGACAGCGCCAGCACATCGGCGCGCGCCGCCAGGGCATCGAGGTTGGTGCGCGCCGCCGGGCACGCCGGGCAATCCTTGCTCTGGAACAGCTCGACGACCTGCGCTGGCGGCGGCGGAGTCGCGGCGATCGCGATGGTGGCGGCAAGGACGAGAGTGAGGGGAGCGAGGCGCATGCCAGGCTCAACGGCGAGGCAGCCGGCCCCTTGCCGGCACGCGCGGTCGCAAAAATGGCTAAGATCCGGCAGCCGTAAAGGGCCCGCAAGGCTTTATGCCCTATGCCGTTAAACGGCAGCATGACGCGATGGAGACCGCCATGTCGATGATCCGCCATAGCGACATGACGGTGGCGCAGCGCGCGGCGCTACGTCGCGAGGCGCAGGCGGCGCGGCTCGGCTGGGCGGCGGTGACGATCGGCGGCGCCGGCCTGTGGGCGACGGCGCTGGCGCTGCTGCTTCAGTAGGAGCCGCGCGCGCCGAGCACGGCAGGCACCGTCATCGCGACGATGCAGACATCGAGCAGCAGCGACTTGTTGCGGACATAGGCGCGGTCGAGCGCGACGCGGCGACGATAATCGACGTCGTTGCGGCCGCTGACCTGCCACAGGCCGGTCAGCCCCGGCTTGACGGCGCAATAATCGACATAGCTGCGGCTGTATTTTTCGATTTCGGCGGGAACGATCGGCCGCGGGCCGACGACCGCCATATGGCCGAGCAGGATGTTGATCAGCTGCGGAAACTCATCGATGCTGAACTTGCGGACGATGGCGCCGAGGCGGGTGACACGCGGATCGTCCTTCAGCTTGAAATCGGCATCCCATTCGGCGCGCGCCGTCGGGTTGGCGGCGAGGTGGCGCGCCAGCACGGCGTCGGCATTTTCGCACATGGTACGAAATTTCATGCAGGGAAAGGCGACGCCGCCCTTGCCGATGCGCTGCTGGACGAAGAACAGCCGGCCCGGGCTGTCGAGCTGCAACGCGATGGCGACGAGCACCAGCGCCGGCAAGGCAACGAGGAGCAGGGTAGCCGCGAAAACCACGTCGAACAGTCGCGACAGCGCGTGGCTGACGGCGCCGAGGGCGCGCGGGGCGCGCTTCGAGACGGGACCATGGACGAGCTTGCCCCGCGCGGTGAGGCGCGAATCGGGGAAAGCGCGGAGCGCGCCGGACTGGAGATCGGCCGCGTCAGCGGTCCAATCGGGCTCCGATCCCTGTCCGAACATCATCGACATTGCCCCGAATCCTGACCCGCGCGGTGGCGCCACAACCCGCCCGTTAGGCGAGTTATATGAAAGCCTGTTTACAGCGAACAAGATTTTGCAGCGCAGCATGACAGTGTTGCTGAAATGTCGCGCAATCTCAAATCCCATCTTGCCGATAGGATTTAAGTCTTTTTCTCGCCGCAATTGCGGAATTTGTAATCAGACGAAGTCGTTACTGCCTTATGACGCAGGTTGTTGTGAAGGCTGCGCAGCAACAATCGCACAGAGCGCGGCCTTTGTCGGATTATTGGTTAATGAAAGCTGGCGAGGGAGCTTAAAAGACCCGGTCGCCGATGCGCACCGTGTCGCCCGGACGCACCGGCGTCGCGGCGTCGAGCTTGTAGGCGACTTCGCCGGCGGCGCCGGCATGGCGGATGAATACCCGGCGGCGGTCGGCGCGATAGGTGAAGCCACCGGCCTTGGCGACCAGCGCGAAGACGCTCAAATCGCTGGCGAAAGGAAATTCGCCCGGCTTGGCGACCTCGCCGAGCACATAGACCGGCCGGACGTTGATGACCTGGACGGTGACCTTGGGGTCGCGCAGCGCCCGTGTCGCCAGCCCGGCGGCGATCGCCGTGCCGAGCTCGTCGCCGCTCAGATCGGCGGCCTTGATCGTGCCGAGCAGCGGGAAGGCGATCTTGCCCTCGCCATCGACGGTGAACTCACCGCCGAGCGCGGTCTCGCCGAAGGTATCGATCCGCACCTTGTCGCCCGGCGCCAGCTTGTGGACCGTCACCGCCGCCGGCGGCGCCGAGGACAGCGGCATCGACGCACAACCCGCGGCGGCAAGCAGGACGAGGATCGGCAGGGTCGACAAGCGCATGGGCGCCCCCATGCCATCGCGACGCGCCCGAACCAAGAGGCTGCGCGCGATTGTCAGAAAAGCGTCATCAAAGCCTGTCAACGCCGGCGCGTGCCGCCTGCCCCGCCTCTCCTGCTCGCCTTCGCGCTTGCCCTGCCGGCGCCCGCTGCCGCTTTGCCGGCAAGCATCGCCGACCCCGTCGAACGCACCCGCGCCCTCGATTGCATGGCCCTCGCCATCGCCTATGAAGCCGGCCACGAACCGCTCGCCGGGCAGGAGGCGGTCGCCGAAGTCATCCTCGGCCGCCTCGCCCACCCCGCCTATCCCAAGACAATCTGTGCCATCGTCTTCGCCGGCTCGGAGCGCCGCAGCAGCTGCCAGTTCACCTTCACCTGCGATGGCTCACTCGCCCGGCCGCTGCCGCCGGCACTGCTCGCCGCGACCCGCCGTGTCGCGGAAAGCGTCCTCGATGGCGCCGCGGCGCCGCATGTCGCCGGCGCCACCCATTATCACGCCACCTATGTGGCGCCGCGCTGGGCGCCCAGCCTCGTCCGCGTCGCCAGCATCGGCGCCCACATCTTCTACCGCCTGCCTGGCGCCGGCGCGCAGGGTGGCCCGCCGATACCGACCGTCGCAGCACCACCGACCGCGCCGCCGCCCGCCGTCTTCGCCCCCTGGGGCCTCGCCCCGGCACCGGCGGCAACCGGCGCGTTGTGACTCGCCAAGAAGAAATGCCTCCGGCGGCCCCTTTTCTTCCCTGAATTTTTACCTCAGGAAAACGCCCGGACGATATAAGGCCGCGCTTCGGCGCCAGTCAGTTCGACAATGACATGGCGTTCGGCGCGCGCACCGCCGGGCAGCGTCGCCGTAACATGCAGCCCCAAGGGCCGCCCGACGAGTTCGGCGGCATCGGCGAAGCCGAGCGCCGTCGTCTGCCCTGCCGCTTCGCGCGCCTGGGCGATTGCCGCCGGGCCACCGGCCCCCTCCCCCAACATGACGCCGAGCGCCTGTGGCTGGGCGTAGCGGGTTTCGAAAACGCCGCCGGCGAAATAGACCGTCACGAAGGGCGTCAGCTGCGCCACCATGCGCGGGGTGAAGCCGCGGATGCGCGCCATCTCGCCGGGCGTGTTCAGCGGGCCGTTGCGCGGATCATAGCCGAAGCGGTGGTAATATTCGGCTTCGGCGCCGTTCAGCCGCGGCTCGTCGTCGTCGTCGAGCCAGTCGAGATAGCTGTCGCGCGCGACGCGCAGCGCCTGGTCCTGCACCCCGATGATTTCGAGCATTCGGGTGACCTGATCCTCCTCGATGATGTTGAGCGGTACCTTGCCGCGCTCATCGTCGATGCGGATCGCCAACTGCGCTGCCTCGAAGCGCGCCTGGCGCGGCCGGCCGTCGAGCGTCCAGCGCGCCGGGCCGGTATCGAGCAGATGGTTGATGGTGATGGCGACCCCGGCGTCGGCGGCGGCGGCGGCGCGCGCCTGGTCGATTTCGGCCTGGGCGCTGACGACGGCGGCGCGCATCGCCGTCACCTGGCCGAGCGCCAGCAGCGCGAAGATGACGATGCCGGCGACCGCGGCGAGCAGGGCGTAGCCGGCCTCGCCCTCGCGGACGCTCCGTGCTACCGGGCCGGGGCGACGCGGCATCAGGGAATCCGCCCCTTGGTCTTGAACGGCTCCAACGTCTTCAATTTGGCGCGCAGTTCCTCGGTGACGGCGCGGCCGTCGTCGACGCCGCGCAGCACCGTCGGCTTGATCAGGATGATCAGTTCGGTGCGGTCGTCATTGTTGTTGTCGCGGCCGAACAGGAAGCCGCCGAGCACCGGGATGCGCGACAGGATCGGGATGCCGGCCTTGGTGCGCGTCTGGCTGTTGGTGAACAGCCCGCCGATGGCGAGCACCTGGCCGTCCTGGGCGGCGATCGTCGAGGCGACACGGCGGGTGGTGAAGGTGGGCGAATCGACCCCGCTCTGCGCATCGCTGACGCCGCTGACTTCCTGGCTGATATCGAGCAGCACGACGCCGCCGGCGTTGACGCGCGGGGTGATGCGCAGGATGACGCCGGTGTCGCGATAGCTGACCGAATTGACCGTCGGCGCGATGCCGCCGCCACCGTCGTTGCTGACCGATTGCTGCGTCAGGATCGGCACCTGGTTGCCGACCTGCAGCGCCGCGGTCTGGTTGTTGAGCACCAGCAGCTTGGGCGCCGAGATGACCTTGATGTTGGTGCGCGTTTCGAGCGCGTTCAACGTCGCGTTGATGCCATTGGCACCGTAGAAGAACGAGAAGCCCGGGACGAGGCGGGTCGGGTTGACGGTGGCGCCTTCGGTCTGGGCGAAATTGGCGTTGCCGGCCTGGAAATTCCACTGGACGCCGAAGCGCAGCGCGTCGGTGAGCGTCACTTCGGTGATCGCCGCTTCGATCAGCACCTGCGCCGGCGGGATGTCGAGCCGGCGCAGCGCATCCTCGACGACGGCATAGTCGCGCGGGGCGCCATAGACGATGATGGCGTTGTTGACCTCGTCGGCGTTGATCCGCACGGCAAGGCCGGCGAGCCCGGCGGCGCCGCCCCCCCCTGTCGGCGCCGGCGAATTCGGATCGATCCGCGCCGCGCCGCGCTGGGCGGGCACCGGCGCCGCTTCGCCATTCTGCTGATTGGCGAAGGGATCGACCTGGCCCGCCCCGCCGGTATCGCCGCCGCCGGTGCCGAACGCCGCCCCCAGGGTGCGCGCCAGATCGCGGGCGCGGCCGTTCTGGACGCGATAGACGAACAGGCGTGGCGCGGCGCTTTCGCCCTCGCGGTCGAGGATCTCGATCCAGCGGCGGACGTCGTCGAGATATTGGCGGTTGCCGGTGATCGCCATGATGCCGTTGAGCTTCTCCATGGCAATCAGGCGGACGAGGCCCTTGGTCGGCGCGTCGGCGGCATTGATCAGCTTTTCGAGTTCGGGAACGATCAGCCGGGCGTCGGTGCGCTGCGGCACGAACAGCCCGAAGCTCATGTTGCGGAGCCAATTGACGTCGAATTGCTTGACGAGATCGCGGACCGAGCTGCGCTGGCCGGTGGTGCCGGCGATGGTGATGCTGCCGGGGCCGGCGGCATCGGTGGCGGTGACGACGCCGGGCAGCAGCGGATCGAGGATCTTCTTCAGCTCGCTCGCCGCGATGAACTGCAGGCGGATGATCTCGGTCGCATAGCCCAGCGTCGTCGGGCCGCCGACGCCCTGGCCCTGCACCGCCGCGATCGGCTGGACGAGGAAATTGCCGTCGATATTGCTGAGCGCCAGGCCGGCGTTGCGCAAGGCGGCCTCGTAGAGCGACAGCAGCGTCTCGCGCGACACCGGCCCCGGCGTCACCAGCGTCACCGGCTGGGTGACCCCCGGCGCGACGGTGATGCGGACCTTCAACACATCGCCGACCGCCTTGGCGAGGGTCGCCGCATCGGCCGAAGGGAAATTGACCTCGATATCGCCGGGGCGGCCGCCGCTGCCGGGGATCTGGCGAACCGATTGCGGCGGCACCGGCACCGGGATCTCGCCGCCAGCGATGCTGGCGCGGACCATGCGATCGGCCTCGGCCTCGGCGACGATGGCGGGCGCCGGGGGCACGGCGATCGGTTCGGGCGGCGGCTTGGGAGCACAGCCGGCGATGGCAGCGACTCCGGCGAGCAGCAGCACGCGGAAGGGGAGAGCGTCTCTCGACATCATTGTTCCTCGGCCGGGTTCGCTTCGGCAGGCAGGGGGGCGGGCGCCGCGGCGCCGAAAGGCACGGTAAGCGAACGGCCGTCGCGGACGAAGCGCGCGCCGCCGGGATCGATCGCCGCCAGGCGCCAGCCGGCGACGCTGCCGCCGACGCCGAGATAGAGCCGGCGGCCGCTGGGCAGCGCCAGCAGCACCATCGTCCGGCCGCGCAGTCGCACCGAGCCGGCAACGGCAGCGCCGCCGATCGCGGCTTGCGGCGGCGGCGCGGCAACATCGCCGCCGCCGGTCAGCGCCACCGCCGGCGGGGTGAAGAGGTCGCGCCCGGCAAGGCTCGCCGGGGCGCGCGCCGGCGGCACCTCGGGGGGGGCGCGCCGCGCTACCAGCGCGATGCCGCCGACATCGGGCAAGGGCTCCTCGGCGGCGCCGAGCACCAGCTGGCCGAGCAGCGCCAGTGCCAGCACACCGGCGAGCGCCACCGGCAGCACGGCGCCGGGATCAATGGCGAAGCGGTCAGGCGCCGGCAAGGAAGGGGACCGAGACATCGAAGCGAACTTCCAGGGGACCGGGGGTGGTGGCGGTGACCGCGCCCGGCGCCGAAATCTGCACGCCGTCAATGGCAAGCCAGGGCGGGGCATTCTGCAGCCGGGTGAGGCATTCGACGAGTTGCGCCTGGCCGAGGCGCGCGTCGATGCGCACGGCGATCTGGTCGGGGTCGCCCGCCAGCGTCTCACCGGCGCGGTACTCGCCGCCGACGGCCTCGATCGCCGCCTGGACGCGCTCCTGCAGGCGCTCGCCGGCAAGGCTGCGGCTCGGCGCGGTCATCAGGAAGCTCGCCAGCTCGCGGTTCTGGCGCTCGGCGAGGCGCGTCAGGCGCGGCGTGCTGGCGATGATCCGGGCGTTGCGTTCATAGGCCCTGGTCAACGCCTCATGCGTCGCGGCGCGCGCCGCGAAACCATCGACGATCGGCACGATGACGAGCTGGATGACCAGCGCGACGAGCGCCACCAGGATCAGCACCGCCACCAGCCGGCGCTCGCGCGGGGAGAGGTTCGCCATCATCGCACCACCCGCGCGCTGATGTCGAAGGGCTGGGCGCCGGGCAGTTCGGCAACGCCGTCGCTGCGCAGCGCCCGGACGTCGGCGAAACGCGGATTCTGACGCAGCGCGGCGACGAGATTGGCGCCAGCGGGCTTGTAGCCGGCGAGCCGCAGGGTGTCGCCGTCAAGCTCGAAGCGCTGCAGGAAGGCACCGGGGGGCAGCGCCGTGCCGACCGCGCCGAGCCGCGCCAGCGGCTCGCTTGCCCGCCGCGCGCTGGCGGCGGCGGCAAGGCCATCGAAGCGCGCGATGCGGCGTTGCAGCCGCTGCGTCAGCCCGACCGCCGGGCGCTGCGCCGCAACAAGCGCATCAAAGGCTTCGACGCGCGCCTCGTCGCGCCAGACGAGCACACCGAGGTTGAGGAGGAAAAGAAAGCCGACCACCGCCCAGGCGATTGCCGGCGCGCGCGACGCCGGCGCGACCAGACCGGCGCCGCGCAGCGCCGGCAGGAAATCATGGACCGGTTCGCCGTCGGCCCCGGCGAGGGCGACGCGTGCCGGGACGATGGCGAGGCGGGCGAGTTCGGCGGCGACCGCTTCGCCGCGGGCGCGCGGCAGCCCGGCGAGCTCGACCTCGATCGTGCCGGCGGCGCGATCGCGCGCCACCTCGCGCCGCGCCAGCAGCAGCGCGCCGGGCGCCAGCGGCAGCAG
>LJHX01000028.1 GCA_001295935.1 alpha proteobacterium AAP81b | reverse complement strand
GGTGGTCGCCGCGCGGGGTAGTTTCGTCGCGCGGCGACCACCCCCTCCCGGGCCGCGCTTCGCGCGTCTCTCGCCTCCCCCCTCCAGGGGGAGGAGCGGTGCGCGCTTCCCGGAACCGCATCACCCGCCTAAGCTGGCGCCGGGGGAATGCATCGATGGCGCGCTGGCTTGGCCTTTTCATCGTGCTGGCGCTTGCCGGCGGCATCGCCTGGCGCGCTTCGCTGCCGCCATCACCGCAGTCGGCAACGATCGCCGCCGACGCTTTCTCGGCCGGGCGCGCCATGGCCGATGTCCGCGTTATCGCCGCCCGCCCGCACCCGACCGGCTCGGCCGCCAACACCGACGTCCGCGCGGCGCTGACGGCGCGGCTGCGCGCACACGGCTTCAGCGTCCGCACCCAGGCGGTCTTCCTGCCGCCGCGCGCCGTCAAGCGCCTCGCCGCCTGGGGCGATCCCGACGCGCGCTTCCGTCAGGCGGTGAGCCTGATCGCCGTCCGCCCGGGGCGCAACCCTGCCCTGCCCGCCGTCGCGCTGATGGCGCATTATGACAGCGTCGCCGGTTCGCCCGGCGCCGGCGACGACGCCGCCGGAGTCGCCGCGGCGCTCGAAATCGCCCGCGCCATTCCGGCGTCGGCCCAGGCGCGCGACCTTGTCATCCTGTTCACCGACGCCGAGGAACTCGGCCTCGTCGGCGCCCGCGCCATTTTCGCGGCGCCGCCGCAGGACGATCCGATCGCGGCGCGGATCGGCGTGCTGATCAACCTCGAAACCCGCGGCGGCGGCGGCCGGGCGCTGATGTTCGAAACGTCGCGCGACGCCGGCAACCTGATCCGCCTCTACCGCGACGCGGTGCCCACGCCGGCGACGACGGCGCTCGCCGTCAAGATCTACGAGCTGCTGCCCAATTCGACCGACTTCACCGCGTCGAAGGCCCGCGGCATCGCCGGCTATAATTTCGCCTTCACCGGCGGCGCCGCGCTCTATCACTCGCCGCTCGCCACCCCCGACGCGATCGACGCGGGCTCGCTCCAGCACATGGGCGACCAGGCGCTGGCGCTGGCGCGGCCGCTGCTCGCGGTGTCAGCGCTGCCGGCGCCGGCGCCCGACCTTGCCTATGGCGACATCCTCGGGCTGACGACCCTCGCCTATGCCCCCGCCTGGGGCTGGCTGATCGTCGCCGCCATCGCCGCCTGCCTGGTCAGCGCAGGCCGCGCCCGGCGGGACTGGCGCGGTGCGCGGGTGGCGGGAGCGATGCTCGACGGCGTCGTCGCCGCCGCCGCGGTCGCGGTGCTCGCCTATCTCGGCAATCTGCTGTCGGGCGCCGATGGCAAGACCAATTACTACGACCGGCTGGCGGCGCTGCCCCGCCTCGAGGTCATGGCGCTGATTGCCGCCGCCGCCGGCATCACCCTGACCCTGGCGCTGGCGCCGCGCCATCGCTCGCGCTGGGATGGCTGGCTCGGCCTCGCCGCGCTCAACCTGCTGCTGCTGGTCGCGCTGCAGATCGCCCTGCCCGTCGGCGCGCCGGTGCTCGCCTGGCCGCTGCTGCCGGCGGCACTCGCCATGGCGGTGGCGGCGCGGTCGCCACGCACCGGCAGCCTGCTCGCCGGCGCAGCGGCGGTCTTCGGCCTCGCCGCGGTGGCGACGCTCGGCCACCTCGTCCTGCTCAGCGTCGGCATCGCCACCCCGGGAGCGATCGCCGTCTTCGCGCCGCTGGCGCTGCTGCTCGCTTGGCCACTGCTCCCCGAAAAGCCGACACGACGCCCGCTGCTGAGCGCGGTGGCGCTGCTCTGCGGCGTGCAGGCGGGGCTGGCCCTCTGGGTCCGCCTCGACCCGCTGGCACCGAGCGTCGCGGCCTATGATCCGCTCGCGTGAGGGCAAGAAAGCGGGTGCCTCCGGCGGACAGGCCTGAGGCCTGCACCCATTTTGTTTTCCGTGCTTCAGCGGCAGACGCCGGCAACGTACGCGACCGCGCGATGTGCGAGCCTTTAACTCACGCCGCTGGCCATGACCGCGCGTCTTTGGGCAGCCTGCCGTCGGGATCGTGGACAGTAAGGCTGTCCGCACCGGTTAAATTGCTGCCGAATACGACGAGGTTGGTGCCGCCCGGATGCTGGGTGGAGGGGAACAGCATCCCGGCGCAGCCGGCCCGGATCACGTCGTCGCCGAGCCGCCAGGATGGCGGAATTCGTTTCTCGATCCGCGCAATCCAGCGCCAGTCGCAATCCCAGTTCGCCCAATCGGCCGACCAGTCCACCGTATCATGGCCGGCGGACAAGTCCGCGACCATGGCAAGATCGGCGATATAGGCAGCGAGCGTTGCCGGCTGCACAATCGAAGAGCCTTGGCGATACTCGGCGAGCGCCGTTTCCGGCGCCAGCGACAGATAGAGCGCCGGAACGCCGGGACGGTTAAAGCGTCCGCCGTGCAGCGCCGCACCCGCGCCGCTCAAGGGGTCGTGCGACCATCGCGGCGTCAAATAGCGGTGGAAGACGGCTTCGGGGCCGAGGCGTGTCAGCTTCAACCGTTCGCCCCGTTCGCCAGCTCCTCCAGATGCGCGAGAACGGCGTCGGCATGTCCGTCCGCCACCAGTTCGGCCGCAGTTCGGCGCCTGAGCGTCGCGACCGGCTCGTTCATGAACCAATAGACCGCCCGGTCGGTATCGCCGGTGAGTTCGGCAGCCGCCGCGATCACCCGCACCATGTCGCGCAAACGGTCTTGCAGCCGCTCGGAGGCTGGATTGCGCATGGTGTTGCGGTGAACACCGATGATGCCGGCCAGGCGGCTGATCTGGACGCCGAGAACGTCGGCCACGCGACGCGGCGAGATGTGCGGCGTGCGCGGTTCCTGAAGGCTGGCAACGAAGCCCGACAACAGGCGCGGGGCATGTGGGTCAGGGTTTGCAAGGGTCGCCATGGCACAGTCCTTCTAAGGGACGCACAATATACGCACATTGTATGCACATACAACCGTGCCCGCGCGATCGCCGTCTTCGCGCCGCCGGTGCTGCTGCTCGCCTGGCCGCTGCTTCCCGAAAAGCCGACGCGCCGCCCGCTGCTGATCGCGGTAGCGCTGCTCTGCGGCGTCCAGCAGGGCTGGCGCTCTGGGTCCGCCTTTACCCGCTGGCACCGAGCGTCGCCGCCTATGATCCGCGTGCGTGACGGCAAGAAAGAGGGTGCCTCCGGCGGGCAGGCCTGAGGCCTGCACCCATTTTGTTTTCCGTGCCCGAGCGGCGAAACGCCGGCTTCGAACGCGACCCAAGCGGGCGCGTGACATGCGAACCTGCGGGGTTGATCTTTGACTTGGGGTGGGCCGCGGTCGTTTGCTGATGGAGCTAACCAGTCGGGTTGAGGGACGTTATTGCTGTTTCTGGCGAAGTCGCCGCTCGTCAGATTGCGGTAGAAGCCGACATCCGCGCATGCTCAAGCGCCGTCGTCGAATGAACGGGTTGGGCGGATTGTTGACGGTCCGGTTTTCGGCACTGGCGGTGGCGAAGTGGGCCCTCGACCAGCCGATTCCCAATCAGCCCGTCCCAAGCTCAAATCCTGGCACGCATGCCAAAATCAATTTGTAGAACAGACACTTATTGCCATGAGAGCCAACTTCTGCGCGCGATGGCGCTCCGATCCTAGCGCTACACCGGCTGGTCAAACTAATCTCACGCCTGTGCTTGCAATCAGCCGGGGCCCGTGCCAATTTTCGGCGCAGAACGCCGGGGGAATGATTATGAAGTTTGGCATCGATTTTCAGCATCTCCCCACGGGAGCTGGGCGGCCCATTGATGACGGCGAAATTGTTGGAATAACCGCAGACAGCAAGACGGGAGCCATGATTCTCCCGAATGTTGGTGACTATGTGCACATCGACAACTCGATGGATGGTGGAAAACGCTCGGCCTTCACTGGCAAGGTAAAATCGCGTTTGTTCACGTATATTCGGGATTCAAATGATGACGTTTATTGTAATGTTAACATCGTCGTTGCAGACACAGACGATGATTTTGGAGTTCTAATTAAGGAGTAACAGGGTTGCGATAGCGCTTTGCGCCCCTAGTGCGAGGCGCTGATAGCATCAGGCAGAAATCGGGGCTTGGCCCGCTGGTGTATCGGGTGAGCTTAACAAGTGTCTGTTTTTCGAGCGCCTGTTTAACGACGGACTCGATGCCTAATGCTTACAGGCACGTCGGGCTGGTTCTGTGATCCGATGGACTCATGACTAGGTAAGGTATGGCTCGAGAAGCACGGCCGCTTGGCTTCTTTTTCTATGAACATCCTGCTGGAAGGGCACTGGTCGGTGTTCTTCCTTCGATAGCAATAGGCTTTTTATCCGGATCGCTGGTTAACGAACTGACCAAAATTGGCGACGACCGATTGCCATTTCTTGATTGGGTAGCCCTGCCATACACTGGTTCATTCTGGGGATTAGCCCTGCTAAGTGGCCTCACAATCCTTACGAATGTGTTTGAGTATAAATATCACCGGGATATCAGGCGATTTCTTGATCCAGATTACCAAGCAGCGATTCATATCCAGGCATATACAAAGTTTACCATCTCTCAGGTGGAACTGGGAAGAGTCGAAGGCTTGATGAGCATGTCTGACTTCAGAAAACAAATTCTCGGCGGGAGCGCCTAGTTATGGACGTGTCAGTTAACAGCCCGATGGTGAGAATGGCCGAGAAGGCCTCACAAAGCGATCAAAGTAAGATTCTGAGACTTCTTGCTATTGCAGATACGGCTCAAAATTACGCAGATTTGGTTAAGCGTGCTATTGAAGCAGGATTTTCTGTTTCAGCGCAAGCTGACGGACGTTTAGTAGTTTATTTAAACGAAAGAATAAGAGTAGACTTGCTTGTTTATAAAAATAATGTCATATTAAACGCTATCTCTTCGTTATCTGACTCCGAAAAACTAAGTAAAATCGGATCCGCGGCGCTAGCCGGGGCAGCCATTGGATCTATTTTCCCTATATTCGGAACGGTAATTGGAGCTCTACTGGGAGGAGCCATCGGAAACACTTTAGAAGCCGCCCAAAAAAATCGTTTCACAAAAGCACCTTCTGAAGAGGATTGATTAGCGTACATTCTTTCGGAAAAGTTGACGATTCCACTGACCCCAAGCCGGCCCTTGGCGCATTGTCCCGTATCAGGCTCAAACCAAACGATGTTTATCAACAATTAAAGCGCGGCCGCTTCCTGCGCTACTGATGGCCGGTTTCGACCTCAGCAGCCGTTCGAATGGCTAAGCGCGAAGGCTCGACACTGAGTCGAAAAAAACTTTCAGCTATACCGCATCTGCCAGCAAGATGATCGTCAACAAAAGTGGGTCAAGGGCCTTAGGCCCTTGCCGCCGGAGGCCTCTTCTTCTTAAATTCCAAATCGAAATCGAAATCAAACCAGCACCCGTTCCTCCGCGCTCCGCACCGGGCTCGCCAGCACCTTGTCGACCTTGCGGGCGTCCATGTCGACGATTTCGAAGCGCCAGCGGGCCAGGGTGAAGCTTTCGCCGGTTTCGGGCAGGTGGCGGAAGTGTTCGAGGACGAAGCCTGCCACCGTTTCATAGTCGCGGCTGTCGGGGAGTTCGAAGCCGAGGCGGTCGGCCATTTCATCGGCGGGCAGCGCGCCCGAGAACAGCCAGGAGCGATCGTCGCGCTCGACCGCGGGGGGGTCGTTGGCGTCGTCGACGTCGGAGCGGAAGGCGCCGGCGATCGCCGCGAGCAGGTCGGCCGGCGTCACGATGCCTTCGAAATGGCCGTATTCGTCGTGGACCAGCGCGATCGGGATATCGGCGGCCTGGAGCACGGCGAGGGCATCGACGGCGTCGACGACTTCGGGGAGCACCGGCGCCGGGCGGGCCAGGCCGGCGAGGTCGAGCGGCCGGCCCTCGATCAGCGCCTGGACAACGTCGCGCGCCTGGAGGACGCCGATGATGTCGTCGATGGTGCCGCGCGCCACCGGCAGGCGGGTGTGGGGGGTGCGGGCGAGATGGGCGCGGATGGCGTCGTCGCTGGCGGTGGCGTCGATCCAGTCGACTTCGCCGCGCGGGGTCATCACGCCGCGCACGCGGCGATCGGCGAGGCGCATGATGCCGGAGATCATCTGGCGTTCGGATTGTTCGATGATGCCGGCGCTTTCGGCCTCCTGGACGACGACGCGCAGTTCCTCCTCGGTCACCGTCTGGTCGCCGTCGCGCTTGATGCCGATCAGCGCGAAGACGGCGCGCGACGAGATATCGAGCGCCCAGGCGAAGGGCGCGGCGAGGCGGGTCATCACCGCCATGGCGGGGGCGACGGCGACGGCGATGGCTTCCGGCGCGCGCAGCGCGAATTGTTTGGGCACCAGCTCGCCGACGATCAGCGAGACATAGGTGATGACGACGATGACGATGGTCAGCCCGAGCGTTGCGGCGAGCGGCGGCGCGACGCCGAACCAGGCGACCAGCCGCGCTGCCACTGGACCGGCCAGCGCCTCGCCCGAAAAGGCGCCGTTGACGATGGCGACGAGGGTGATGCCGATCTGCGCCGAGGAGAGGAATTTGGCGGGATCGCTGGCGAGATCGAGCGCGGTGGTGGCGCCGCTCCGCCCGGCGGTCGCCATGGCGCGCAGGCGAGGCCGCCGCGCCGAAACGATCGCGAGTTCGGCCATGGCGAGCAGGCCGTTGAGCACGATCAGGCCGAAGATGATCGCCACTTCGAACCAGGGAAAGGGTTGCATGCGCTCCGGCGGCAAGGCGCGGGGCGATGCGCCCGCGCGGGCACTTTAGGGGCGGGCGGGGGAAATGCGAAGGGTCTACTGCTCCCCTCCCGCTTGCGGGAGGGGTTGGGGGTGG
>LJHX01000027.1 GCA_001295935.1 alpha proteobacterium AAP81b | reverse complement strand
CCGGCTGCGCGGCGGCGGCGCCGTGCCGACCAGCCGCGCCCGGTCGTCGAGGTGCAGCACGGCGCGCGCCCGCGCCGCCGGGGCACGCCACCGCGCGGGTACCAGCGCGGCAAGCTCGGCCGTCCACCACGCCAGCCCCTGCCGCCCCCAGCGGGCGAGGGTGGCCATGTCGGCATTGAGGAGATCGGACGCGTTCATCCGCGCTCGCAGCGGCCGGTCTGGACACTGATGATGCAGGCGGTGCTGATCGTCGTGCGCGGCCGGACGACAAAATCGGGCCAGTGGCGACGGTCGCCGGCGGCAAAGCCGATCCGCACGCGCACCAGTTCGGGCGGCTGCGTGCGGGCGAGCCAGCTCGGCTGCCAGCCGCGGCCGCCACGCCCCTGAAATGGCGGGCCGAAATAGGCGATATCGAGCGTCGACACGTCGCGCAGCAGGACATGCGGCGTCCAGCCGGCGAGCGTGGCGCTGCCGAGGTCGACGCGGCGATCGAGGGTGCTGGCGGTGAGCAGGGTGAGGTTGCCGCCGGCGGTGAGCAGCAGCCGGTAATGCTGGTCGCTGTCGGGCTGCAACTGGCCGGCGGCGACGCCGACCCAGCGGAACTCGCCGGGCAGGCCGCGCACCTCGATGATGCCGCCGCCGGCGACGTCGCGCGGCACCGGCGCCAGGCGCATCAGGCGTTCGCGCAGGGTCATCTGGGTGTTGGCGACGGCATCGGTATCGGCGAGCGCGACGCTGCCGCCCTCGATGATGCGCCGGCCGAGCCCCAGCCCGGCGCCGAGCATCCCGGCAAGCAGGCCCATGATGGCCAGCGCGACGAGCAGCTCGATGATGGTGAAGCCGGCGTCATCGCGGCGACCTGCGACCCGCGCCGTCATTGCGCCAGCCTCAGCGTCGCCAAGGTCACCAGCGGCCGCGCGCTGTCGTCGGCGAAGACGCGGACACCGACCCTTTCGAGCGGCACGGTGCCGGCGGCGCCGCCGTCATAGGCGGTGACGGTGACTTCCCAGCGGAAGCGGCCGTCACCGCCGCCTTGCGCCGCGCCGGCATCGCCGCCGACGGCACTGGCGGCTTCGAGGGCCGAGCGCGCCACCAGGATCGCCTGGCGACGGTCGACGACGAGGCGTTCGGCGCGGGCATTGCTGTTCGCCGCGCCCAGAAACAGCACCAGCATCAGCGCGATGATCACCGACGCGACCAATGTTTCGACGAGCGCGAAGCCGCCGGTGCGGCGAAGGGGCGCCTTCACCGCGGCGCTCCGCCGGCGGCGGGCGCGTCGGCAAGGATCGCGCCCGAGTCAGGGTCGACGCGGAAGCCCCGCGCACGCGGCCCCGCCGTCAGCCGGATGGCGCCGCCCGAGGCACTGCCATCGGCGAAGAACAGGATCCCCGCCGCCGGCGCTTCGGCACGCGCCGGCACCGGCAGCGGCATTTCCGGCCGGTTGGTGATGAACAGCGCGCTGCCATCGGCGACGGTGGCGAAGCGCACTGCCCGCCCCTGCGCTATGGCATCGGCATGCGCCTGGCGCAGCGCCAGCTCGGTCAGCCGCCCCGCCGCGGCGAAGCTAGCGACGCCCTGCAGCCGCTCGACCGCCGGAAAGGCGATGCCGGCGATCAGCGCGGTGATGCCGAGCACGACGAGCATTTCGATGAGGGTGAAGCCCGACACCGCAACGGCACGCTCCCCCCGGCCCGCCATCACCAATTGCCGACGTCCCTGGCCTCGCCGGTGCCCCCCGGCGCATTGTCCGAGCCATAGCTGAAGACATCGACTTCGCCGTGATCGCCCGGCGCCTTCAGCCGATAAGGGTTGCCCCAGGGGTCGATGATCGCCTTGGGGTCGGCGAGATAGGGCCCGTTCCACGCCTGCGCCGTCGCCGGCGCCTTGACGAGCGCGCCCAGCCCCTCGGCGTCGTTCGGGTAGCGCCCGGCATCGAGGCGGTAGAGGTTCAAGGCGGTGGCAATGCTTTTCGCCTGGACGCTCGCCGTCGAGCTTTTGGCGCCGCCGAGATAACGCAGCACATTGGGGCCAACGATCGCCGCGAGCAGCCCCAGAATGGCCAGCACGACGAGCAGTTCGAGCAGGGTGAAGCCGCTGGTCCGGCGCTTGCTGAAAGTCTTGCGCATCATCATCCCGCCACCGCCAGATCGTTGAAACCGAGGATCGCCGTCATCACCGCGGCGATGATGAAGGCGACGGAGCCGCCGAGGATCACCGTGATCGCCGGGGTGGCGATGGCGATGATCCGCGCCAGCCGGCTGCGAATGTCACGCTCCAGCACATCGGCGAGGCGCGTCAGCATCGGGCCGAGCTGCGAGCTTTCCTCGCCGGTGCGGATAAAGCCGATCGCGATGCGAGGGAAGATGTTCGCCGCCGCCAGCGGCCCGGCGATGCCGCCGCCCTGGCGGATGCCGGCGGCGACCTGCAGCGCGCCGGCCTTGATGACGCGGTTCTTGAGCGTGCGTTCGGAAAGGTCGAAGGCATGCGGCAGCGGCACGCCGCTTTCGAGCAGGCTGCCCGCCGAGCGCGCGAAACGCGCCGTTTCCATGCGCCGGACCAGCGCGCCGAGCAGCGGCGTCTTGAGGATCAGCCGGTCGCGCGCCGCCGCCGCCGCGGGCGCCGCCGCCAGCTGGCGCAGGCCGAAACCGATCGCGACAAGGCCGCCCACCAAAATCGCCCAATCGTCCTGCAGCATGCGGCTGGCGGTCATGACATAGCGCGTCGTCGCCGGCAGCTTGTCGGCCTGGGTCGCGAACAGGCTTTCGAACTGCGGCACGACGAACAGCAGCATCATCAGGATGACGGCGACGGCCAGCACCATCAGGATGATCGGATAGGTCATCGCCGCGCCGATGGTGCGGCGCAGTTCGGCGGCCTCGCCGAGCATCGTCGCGGCGCGCGTCAGCGCCTCGCCCAGCCGGCCATTGGCCTCGCCCGCCTCGGTGATGGCGATGGCCTCGGGGGGGAAGAGGTCGGGGCGCCCGGCCATGGCGCGCGACAGCGGCACACCCTCGCGGACCTGGCGGAGGAGATCGGTGAGGATGGCGACGAGGCGCGGGTCCTCGAGATTGTCGATGGCAAGCGTCAGCGCGCGGTCGAGCTGCAGCCCGGCGCCGAGCAGCACGGCGAGGTCGCCGATCAGCAGCAGCACCCCCTGGCGCGCCCAGCCACCGGCGCGGCGCGGCGCGGCGGCGCTCGCCGCGACGGTCGCCGGCACCGGACGGACCAGGCGCACAGGCGCGGGCGCTGGAGCGGCGCTAGTCGGCACTGTCGACCCGCAGCACTTCCTCAAGGCTGGTCAGCCCCTGCCCCGCCTTGTCGATGCCATCGGCGAACAGACTGCGGAAGTCGCTGCCCGCCGCCGCCGCGATGGCACGCGCATCGGCGCTGGCGAGGATCAGCTTCGCCACCGCATCGGTGACGGGCAGGAACTCGAGCAGCGCCAGCCGCCCGGCATAGCCGCTGCCATTGCAGCGCGCGCAGCCGCCGGGGTGATAGAGCAGCGGCGGCGGCACCATGCCGGGGGCATGCTGTTCGAGCGTTACCGGATCGGGGGCATAGGGGATGCGGCAATCGGGGCACAGCCGCCGCACCAGCCGCTGCGCCAGCACGCCGGTCAGCACCGAGGCGAGCAAGAAGGGCTCGACCTTCATGTCGATCAGCCGCGTCACGGCGCCGGCGGCCGAATTGGTGTGCAAGGTCGCCAGGATCATATGCCCGGTCAGCGCCGCCTGGACGGCGATTTCGGCGGTGTCGCTGTCGCGGATCTCGCCGACCATCATGACATCGGGGTCCTGGCGCAGGAAGCTGCGCAGCGCCGCCGAAAAGGTGAAGCCGATGCCGGGGTTGACCTGGGTCTGGATGACTCCCGGCAGGCGATACTCGATCGGGTCCTCGACGGTCAGCAGCTTGCGTTCGGGGCGATTGAGTTCGGCGAGCGCCGCGTAGAGCGTCGTCGTCTTGCCCGATCCGGTCGGGCCGGTGACCAGCACGATGCCATGCGGCTTGTGGATCGCGGTGCGCATCGCCTCGGTCAACCTTGCGTCGAAGCCCAGCGACGAAAAGTCGAGCGCCAGCTTGCCGCGATCGAGGATGCGCATGACGACGCTTTCGCCATGGATCGACGGCGCCGTCGCGACGCGCAGATCGATGTCGCGGCCGCGCACCGCCAGCCGTAGCCGCCCATCCTGCGGCAGGCGCTTTTCGGCGATGTTCAGCCCCGCCATCACCTTGATGCGGCTGACCAGCGGCGCCTTCATCGCCGGCGGCAGCGCCGGCATGTCGCGCAGCACGCCATCGACGCGGAAGCGCACGCTCAGCCGGTCTTCCGTGGGTTCGACATGGATGTCCGAGGCGCGCAGGTCGGACGCCTCGGCGATCAGCCGGTTGACGGCGCGGATGACGGGGGCGTCGCTGACGAGATCGCGCATGCGTTCGAGGTCGTCGCCATCGACGGCCTCGTCGAGGGCGCTCTCGTCGCCGTCGCCGCGATCGAGGCGCGTCAGCGCGGCATCGATGTCGCTCGCCGCGGCGACGACGCGGGCGATCGGCCGCCCCAGCGCGAAGGCCAGCGCCTCGGGCACGAAGGCATCGAAGGGATCGGCGACGGCGACGAGCGGCACGGCGCCGAGCGCCAGCGGCAGGCACAGCGACTCGCGCAGAAAGGCGATCGACAGTGCCTCGGGCACCACCGCCTGCGCCAGATCGGCGGGGGAAGCGAGCGGCAGGCGCGTCGCCTGGGCAAGGACCTCGGCAAGCCGCGCTTCGGGAACCAGGCCGAGGCGGGTGAGCACGGTGACCAGCCGCTCGCCGCTTTCGCGCTCGACAAGCTGGGCGCGCGCCAGCGCGTCCTCGGCGATCACCCCGGCGCGGCGGACCGCAGCGACGAGGCTGTCGGCGGCGCTGCTGCCGGCGCTGCCGGGGTCGCCAGGGCAGGGCGCCGCGTCATCGCCGCGGGTGCGGTCGGCTCGCAGGGAGGAGGCGTGGCGATCCAAAGCAATCCATCCTGGCCGGGGGCAGGAACGGCCCGGCATGCCGACAGGCTAGCACAGTGCCACCGCCATATCACACGGTCGCTTGATCCTGGCGCCGCCTCGCCGCGGCGGCGGCGGCGCCGGGTCCGTCCGGCGTCACCGGCAACGCCAGCGGCGCCCGATCCGCAGCCGAAGGCCCTAACGGCTTAACCACGAAAGTTTTGCGCTTTTGTGGCAGCGCCATGCCGCGACCGGGCGGCGCCGCCGGCCCGGCCGCGTCGGGCAGCGCTTGAAAATGAACAGCTTGCACAAATTTCCGGTTAACACCGGTGAATCACAAATCCGTCACGCGATGCGGCTACAGGGGCGGCGACGGTGGTCGGACGGTCATTCCGATTCGATCAGACCCTCGTCGGTATCACCGGGTGCTTCGGCCAGGTGCAACATGGTGCGACGTGCGTTTGCACGCCAGCGCCCCCTGTTGCGCCTGCTCTGCTTCTCCCGCGGGGTGCCAACCAGAACGGCCCCAGGCCACACATGCCAACCGGCGCGGCGCCCATCAGGGACACCGTGGACTCGGGCGGCACAACGGAGGACTCCTTCCCATGACCAACATGAAGCTTCGGTTGCTCACCGCGACCACGCTGGCGAGCCTCGCCGGCGCCGCCAACGCCCAGACCCCGCTGCCCGCCGCCGAACTGCGCGGCGCCGGCGCCACCGCCGTCGGCCCGATCACCGCTGTCCTGCTGAACTGCATCGGTCAGCCGAACACCGATGCCGACGGCAATGCCACCACCCTGCCGACCGGCCTGTGGTTCTATGGCACCAACTCGGGCGAGCGCCTGACCGTTCCGGCCGGCGTTTACAGCCCGACCTCGCCGACCCCGACCGCCCCGGCCCGCAACTGCGGCACCCAGGAAATCCAGCCCGATTTCGAAGGCAAGTATATCGGCATCGGTTCGGGTGGCGGTCGTACCTGGTGGCGCACGTTCGCCGGCACGCTCGACAACACCACCGGCAGCCGCATCAACCCCTTCACCCTGACCAGCGCCAGCACCGGCGTTCCGCCGACCAACACCCTGCCGCTGTGGACCAACCTGCAGTTCGCCTTCTCGGAAGCGCCGGTTTCGAACAGCGACATCACCGCCTATGTCGCCACCGCCCAGGGCGCCAACACCGGCACCACCGCCGCGCCGATCTATGCCCGCGCCGGCGCGCCGATCGCCATCCCGCTGTTCGTGCTGCCGGTGGCGTTCGCCTACCTGCCGACCTATGGCTATAACGCTTCCAACACGCCGCTCGCCTTCGCCGTCAAGACCCCGGTCAAGGCGACGATCAGCGGTGTCAGCATCACCGTCGGTGGCCTGCGCCTCAGCCGTGAAGCCTATTGCCGCATCTGGAACGGCGACATCACCAACTGGAACCACCCGCTGCTGCAGCGTCTGAACGGCGGTTCGGCGACGAACGCCGGCACTTCGCTGCGCGACACCAACGACAACGCCACGCGCTGGACCGAAGAAGGCGCCCCGATCCGTCTGGTCGGCCGCCTCGAAACGTCGGGCACCACCAACGCCTTCACCCGTCACCTCGCCGCCGCTTGCGTCGGCATCGTTCGTACCGATGTGACGGCCGCTGAAGTCGCCGCCGGTCGTGGGGCGGGCACCGTGCTCACCAACCGCTACCTCCAGGCCGCCGACGCCCTGCCCTACAACACTGCCTCGGGCGTCGATCTGCGCGCCTTCGGCGCCACCAACTATCGCACCGACAACACCGGTGCGGTTGCCGGCACCACCAACACCATCAGCGGCGCCTTCTACGACCGCGTCAACGACGTGATCGTCGGCACCGAAGTCGCCGGCCTGTTCATGGTCGCCGACGGCAGCTCGGGCGTCGCGGAAGCGGTTGCCCAGGAAGGTACGAGCCTGCGCGCCTCGACCAACGCCAACGGCACCGGCTTCCTGCTCAACGGCAAGCTCGGCTATGTCTCGGCCGACTTCGTCACGCCGAGCCCGACGCTCGTCAACGGCGCCACCACGCCGCTGCACAGCGCCGCCCTTGCTGCCTTCAACAGCACGACGTCGTACCTGATCCCGAACGCCACCAATGCCAACAAGGCGTTCAGCACCGTGCGTCCGCCGCAGTCGCTCAGCAACGGCAACTTCAGCACCGTTGAAGACCGTTCGAGCTCGCTCGGCGGCACCCTGCAGCGCGCCCGCGCTCAGGATTGGGCGTCGGCGGTTTACCCGGCGGCGACCACCGGCCTCGCCAATCCGACCGCCGGTTACCCGGTCACCGCGACGTCGTTCTTCCTGACCTACACCTGCTTCTCGACACCGGCCAAGCGTATCGCCGTTGCCGAGGCGCTCGGTGTTGCCATCGGCCGGGTCACCAAGACCTCGACCAACAGCGCGATCGCCGCCAACACCTTCGTCGGCACCGGCGCCACCGCGCTCGGCATCTACGCCCAGCAGAACCTGACGATCATCCCGGCCGCCTGGCGCACGGCCTACAACGAAACCTTCCTGAAGCGTTCGACCCAGGTTTCGAACGGCGTCACCCTCGGCGGGCTCAACCTCTGGATCCAGAGCGCCCAGCCGACCAGCCCGGCGACGGTCGCTTCGGTTCTCGCCAACCCGACCTGCACCGCGGGTGCCGGCGCCTAAGACCAACGCTTCATAACAATCGACACATTGCTGGCGGCCCCGGGGAAACCCGGGGCCGCTTTTCTTTGTGCGCGGGGGTGGCGCGCCGGGCGGCCTAGAGCGGTTTTCACGGTGGTTGGATCATCGGCACGGTGGCGATTTTGGTTCGTGGCCCAAAGCTGCTCTGGGAGCGAGGAGGGCGCGATGCCTTGGGCATCGTAACCGACGAG
>LJHX01000026.1 GCA_001295935.1 alpha proteobacterium AAP81b | reverse complement strand
GTCGAGGCACGCTCGGCGGGGGCGTGCCTCGACTTCGCTCGGCATGAGCGGGTTTTGGTTTCGATTTGAGCGGCGCACGCGCCGCGCGGTGGAGGGCATTGAATGTGCTATCTGAGTTTCGTTCGCCCCGATGGCACCTCCGGCTACGGCCGGATCGAAGGCGATACGGTCATCGACCTGACCAGCGCGGCGCTGCCGAGCATCAAGGCGGCGATTGCCGCCGGGCTGCCATTCGGCGATGGCCCGCGCCTGGCGCTCGAGGGACTGACCTTGCTGCCGGTCATCCCCGATCCCGGCAAGATCATCTGCATCGGCCTCAACTACGAAACCCACCGCCAGGAAACCGGCCGCGCCGAGGCCGGGCATCCCGCGGTGTTCGTGCGCTGGGCCGATACCCTCGTCGCCGATGGCGCGCCGCTGCTCTGCCCGGCGCAATCGACCGAGTTCGACTATGAAGGCGAGCTGGCGGTGATCATCGGCCGCGGCGGCCGCCATATCGACGAGGCGGATGCGCTGGCCCATGTCGCCGGCTTCGCCTGCTTCAACGATGGCTCGGTGCGCGACTGGCAGCGCCACAACAGCCAGTTCACCCCCGGCAAGAATTTTCCGGGCACCGGCGGCTTCGGGCCCTGGCTCGTTACCCCCGACGAGTTCGGTCCGCTCGGCCCCCAGCGCGTGCAGACGCACGTCAACGGCCTGCTGGTCCAGGACCAGCCGGTATCCGACATGATCTGGTCGGTGCCGGCGATCCTCGCCTATCTGTCGGCCTTCACGACGCTCAATCCCGGCGACGTCATCGCCACCGGCACACCCGGCGGCGTCGGCTCGCGCCGCGAGCCGCCGCTGTGGCTGGCGCCGGGCGACGTCGTCGAGGTGTCGATCGACGGCATCGGCACGCTGCGCAATCCGGTGGCGGCGGGGTAGCGGCGAGAGGCGCTTGCGCCGACGACGTCGATGTCCTATTTTCTGTCTCGAATTGGGACGAAAGTACAGACATGGCTATTGTCGCACGCAAGGATGTCCAGGCTCGGCCCGAGCGTATCGGGCGCCGCATTGGCTCGGGCTCAGCCGGCGCCGCAGGCTTCACCGGCGATTTCATGGACAAGCGCGGCACGATCGATGTCGACCGCGTCGCCGCCGCGTTCCGCATGACCAAGGCCCAGCTCGCCGAAACCACCGGCCTCGGCACCGCGACGATGTCGAAGCGCGATCGCAAGGCCTCGCCGCGCACCCAGGCGCGGGTCACCGAAATGCTCGAGATCATCAGCCGGGTCCGCGATTGGGCCGGCGGCGAGGCGCAGGCGATGGCCTGGTACCGGTCGCAGCCGATCCCGGCGCTCGACGGCCGCACCGCTGAAATGCTCGTCAAGTCGGGCCAGGCCGGGGCGGTTCGCGACTATCTCGATCATCTGGCGCTCGGCGGCTTTGCTTGAGATTTGCGGGGCGCGGCTTTCGCGGCCATGATCCGGCCTGGTCGTTCTCGCCGCTGTCGGGCGGCGGCGCGGCGCTGACCGGCGGGCGCTTCAACCGCAAGGGTGAGCCGACGCTCTATCTCGCGCTCGATGTGATGACCGCGATCGCCGAATGCACGCAAGGCTTCAGCCATCGCCTCCAGCCGCTGACGATGTGCGAATATGATGTCGATTGCGATGACATCGCCGACCTGTGCGACGATGCCGGCCTCGCCGCGCACGGCGTTACCAGGGATGAACTTGCCTGTGGCTGGCTGACCGACCTGCGCGCCGGTCGCCAGGCGCCGTCATGGCTGGTCGCCGATCGGCTCAGGAAGGCCGGCCATAACGGTATCCTGGTGCCGAGCTTCGTGCCCGGCGCGACGGCGCGCGACGTCAATCTGGTGCTGTGGCGTTGGGGGCCGGACCTGCCGCACCGAGTGATGGTCTATGACCCCACCGACCGTTTGCCGAAGGACCAGCGCTCCTGGTCATGAATGCCTTGCGCTCGAAAAAAGATAGAAGAACGGGCCTCCGGCGGGCAGGGCCTGAGGCCCTGCACCCACCTTTTTGTATGCCGACCTTATGGTGCAAAAGCAGCACCTTAAACGAAAAGTAGGTCCAGGGGCTCAGCCCCTGGCCGCCGGAGGCCCCTACTTCCTGCTTCCGTCACCCGCTATTGCGCAGCGCCGTCGCGATGGCGTTGATCGACAGCGCGATGCCGTCGGCGATCCGCGGGTCGGTTTCGCCGGCGCGGCGGCGGGTGAGGAGCTCGACCTGGAGCAGGTTCAGCGGCTCGACATAGGGCAGCCGCAGCCGGATCGATGCGTCGAGCGCCGGCGAGGCGTCGAGCAGGCGCGACTGGCCGGTGACGGCGAGCAGCCCGTCATGCGCCTGCTGCCAGCCGGCGGCGATGCGGTCGAAGAGCACGCCGCCCGCGGCTTGGTCCTCGACCAGCGCCAGATAATGCCGGGCGATGGCGAGGTCGGACTTGGCGAGCACCATTTCGAGATTGGCGAGCGACGCCTGGAAGAACGGCCAGGCGGCATGCATCTCGCGCAGCAGGCCGGGGTCAGCGGCGCTGAACGCCGCGCCGATGCCATACCAGCCGGGCAGCATCACCCGCGCCTGCGCCCAGGAGAAGACCCAGGGGATGGCGCGCAGATCCTCGATGCGATCCGACGCGGTGCGGCTCGGCGGGCGGCTGCCGATCTTCAGCTCGCCGATCTCGGCGATCGGGGTGAACTGGCGGAAGAAGGTCTTGAAGCCGGGGGTTTCATAGACAAGCCCGCGATAGGCGGCGAAAGCGCCCGCCGACATCTCGGCCATGGCGGCGCGGAAACGTGCCTTGTCGGCGGCCGACAGTTGCGGCGGTTCGAGCGAGGCGCGCAGGGTGGCGGCGACCATCGCCTCGAGGTTGGCGGCGGCGCTGTCGATGGTGCCATATTTGGCGGCGATGACCTCGCCCTGCTCGGTGATGCGGATTCGCCCCTGGACGGTGCCCGGCGGCTGGGCGCGGATCGCCTGGAAGGCCGAGCCGCCACCACGCCCAACGGCGCCGCCGCGGCCGTGGAAAAGCTGCATCGCGACCCTGGCCTGGTCGAACACCGGCGCCAGCGCACTGGTCGCGACGTGCAGGCTCCACACCGACGTCAGGTAACCGCCGTCCTTGTTGCTGTCGGAATAGCCGACCATGACTTCCTGATGGCCCCGCGCCCGCGCCAGCGCCGCCATCTCAGGGAGCGCGAAGAAGGCGGTCATGATCTCGGGGGCGCGTTCGAGGTCGGCGATCGTTTCGAACAGCGGCACCGGCATAACCGGGCAGGTCGGCGGATCGCCGGGGCGCCACAGGCCGGCTTCCTTGAGCAGCACCAGCACTTCGAGAAGGTCGGAAACGCTGTCGGCCTTGGAGACGATCCAGGCGGTGATGGCGTCGTCGCCATAGCGCGCGCGGGCCGCGGCGGCGGCGCGGACGATGGCGAGTTCCTTCTGGGTCTCGTCGGCGAAGTCGGCGAGCGGCGTCGCCAGCAGGCGCGGATGGCCGAGCTCGGCGCGCAGCACAGCGATGCGTTCGTTTTCCGCCAGGCCGAGATAATCGGGATCGACCCCGGCGCCGCGCAGCAGGTCGGCGATGACGCGCTCATGGACGTCGGCGTTCTGGCGCATGTCGAGGGTCGCGAGGTGAAAGCCGAAGCTTTCGACCGCGGCGAGCAACTGCCCGAGGCGGCCATGGTTGCCGAGCACGCCGTCGCCGGCGCGCGCCAGCCCCGAGGCGAGGACACAGAGGTCGGCGCGAAAGGCTTCGGGCGACGGATAGGGCGCGGCGGCGCGCATCGCGGCGCGCGGCGGCGGCTTGGCGGTCATCGCGGTGAAGGTCGCGGCGAGGCGCGAATAGATGCCGGTGACGGCACGGCGATAGGGCTCGTCGGCGCGGGCGCGGCCCTGGTCGCCGCTGGCATCGGCGAGCGCCAGCACGTCGCCCGGAACCTCGGCGAGTTCGGTCGAGATCGACAGTTCGGCGCCAAGGGCGTGGAGCCATTCGAGATATTGGCCGACACACGCCTCGGCCGAACGGGCGAGCGCCAGTTCGAGGGTCGTCGCATCGACGAAGGGGTTGCCGTCGCGATCGCCGCCGACCCAGGTGCCGAGGCGCAGGAAGGGCGCGGCGCGGCCGCCGAGGACACGCCGCCAGCGCGCCACCAGCAGCGGCACGACGCCCATGAAGACGTCGCGGAGATAGGCGACGACGGTTTCGATCTCGTCGGCGACGACCAGGCGCTCGCGGCGCAGCGGGCGGGTCTGCCAGAGCAGCGCGACCTCGGCGGCGATGGCGTCGTCGATCGGCTCGCCGCCGGCGGTTTCGGCGGCGCCGCGGTCGCGCTGCCGCAACAGCGCGGCGATCGTATTGCGATGGTCGATCATCGACTTGCGGCGGACTTCGGTCGGATGCGCAGTGAGCACCGGGACGACGAGCGCCTTATCGAGAAGCGCGAGGATATCGGCCTCGGCGATGCCTTCGGCGGCGAGCGCGGCGACGGCTTCGGCGAGGCCGGCACCGGCTTCGGCGGCGACGCCCTGGCGGTCTTCGGCCAGATTGGCGAGCATCGAGAACAGCATGAAGCCGCGCAGGAAAGCGCTGGCTTCGTCGAGGCTCAGCGAGGCCAGCCCAAGATCGCGGACGTCGGTGCCGCGGTGGCGGTCGACCGATGCCGAGCGGATCGCCTCGATGCGCTCGAAGACCGTCGCGCCGTCATGGGCGCGGATCACGTCGCCGAGGACGCGGCCCAAGTAGCGGATATCGGGGTTCTGGCTGAGGCCAGTCGGCGCCGGAGCCGGCGGCTGTGCCATCAGGCGAGGCTTTCGCGGGCGAGCGCGGTGATGCGGTCCCACTCGCCGGCCTTGACCGCGGCGTCGGGGGCCATCCAGCTGCCGCCGACGCAGGCAACCTGGGGCAGGGCGCGATACTGCGCGACATTGGCGGGCGAGATGCCGCCCGTCGGGCAGAAGCGCACGTCGGCGAGCGGTGCTGCGAGCGATTTCAGCGCGCTGGCGCCGCCATTGGCCTCGGCCGGGAAGAATTTCACCGTTGTGAACCCCGCCTCTCTCGCGTGCATGATCTCGGAAGCGGTGGTGGTGCCGGGGTAGAAGGGCCGGCCCCAGGCGCGCGCCGCGGCGAGCAGGCGCGGCGTCGCGCCGGGCGAGACGCCGAAGGTGGCGCCGGCGGCGGCTGCTGCCTCGATGTCGTCGGGGCTGAGGATGGTGCCGGCGCCGACGATAACGTCGGGGCAGTCGCGGGCGATGGCGGCGATGGCGCCGAGTGCCGCCGGCGTGCGCAGGGTGATTTCGAGGACGGTGAGCCCGCCGGCGGCGAGCGCGCGTGCCAGTGGCACGGCGTGATCGACATCATCGATGACCAACACGGGGAGCGTGCGGGCGCGCAAAAGCAGGTCGAGGGGGGGCGAAAGGGTCATGCAAACCTCGCGGAACAGGCGGCGGCGGCGCCCATCAGGCCGGGATCAGGGTGGACGCAGGCATAGACCGGAATCGCCGCCATCAGGCCTTCGAAACGCCCCTTGGCGCGGAAGCGCGCGCCAAAGCCCGAATCCTTGAGGATCGGCAGAATCCGCGGCGGGATGCCGCCGGCAAGCACCACCGCTTTCGCCAGATGCGCTAGCGCCAGATTGCCGGTGGCGCAGCCGAGCGCCGCGCAGAAGCGCAGCAGCGCCGCCGCGGCGAGCGGGTTGGAGCCGTCGATGGCGACCGGCCAGAGTTCTTTGTCGTCGAGAATGGTGACCGCGGCGCCTTCGGCATGGGCGAGCGTCTCGTAGATGTCGACCAGCCCGGGCCCGGCGCAGACGCGCTCGACCGAGACGCGGCCGTAGCGGGCGCGCAGCCGCTGGAGGAGCATGTCCTCGATGGCGTCGCAGGGGGCGAAGTCCATATGGCCGCCTTCGGTTTCGACGACGCGGTCGCCCGCCTCATCGCGCAGCAGCAGGCCGACGCCGAGGCCGGTGCCGGGGCCGATGACGCTGATTGCGCCCGCTGCCGGCAGGCCGGTGTCGGGGCCACAGAGATGGACGAGGTTGGCGGCGGCAAGGTGCGGCACGGCGCGGGTGACGGCGCCGAAATCATTGACGATGACGAGGTCGTCGAGGCCGAGCTGCGCCTTGAGCGTCGATTTGCGCAGCACCCAGGGGCTGTTGGTCAGTTTCAGGATATCGCCATCGACCGGGCAGGCGACGGCGAGCGCCGCGGCGCGCGGCAGCGGTTCGGGGCAGCGCGCGGCGAACTCCGCCCAGGCGGCGGCGAGGGTCGGGTAATCGGCGGCGCGCAGCTTGACGGGCTCCGAAAGCACCGGCGCCGCGCCCGGCGCCACGGTCGCCAGCGCGAAGCGGGCGTTGGTGCCGCCGATGTCCATGGCGACGATGTTCGTCATAGCCCCGCCGCGTCGAGGATCGCCGCCGCGCCGGTTTCGGCGTCGCCCGAATGGGCGCGGAACAGCGCGAAGAGCTCGCGGCCCAGGCCCGGGGCTTCGACCGGCGCCGGCGCCGGGGTACGCCCGGCAAGGTCGGCGGTTGTCGACAGCGTGCCCGCCTCGGCGTCGACGCGCAGCATGTCGCCGTCGCGCAGCAGCGTCAGCGGCCCGCCACCCAAGGCTTCGGGGTGGACATGGATCGCCGCCGGCACCTTGCCGCTCGCCCCCGACATGCGGCCGTCGGTGACCAGCGCGACCTTCTGGCCGCGATCCTGCAACACGCCGAGCGCCGGCGTCAGCTTGTGCAGCTCGGGCATGCCATTGGCGCGCGGCCCCTGGAAGCGGACGACGACGATGACGTCGCCGGTAAACTCGCCCGCCTTGAAGGCGGCGAGCACGGCGTCCTGGCTGTCGAACACCCGCGCCGGCGCTTCGACGATGCGGTGCTCGGGCGCCACCGCCGACGTCTTGATGATGCCGCGACCGAGGTTGCCGGCGAGCAGCCGCATCCCGCCGTCGGCGGCGAAGGGCTTAGCGACGGGGCGCAGGATCGTCGTGTCGGCCGAGACGGTGGGGGCGGGCAGCTGCACCAGCGCGCCGTCGGCCAACGCCGGCTCGCCACAATAATCGGCCATGCCGCCGGGGCTGATCGTCAATATGTCGCCGTGCAGCAGCCCTGCCGTCAGCAACTCGCCGGTAACGAAGCCGAGGCCGCCGGCGGCATGGAAGTGATTCACATCGGCCGAGCCATTGGGATAGACGCGCGCCAGCAGCGGCACCGCCGACGACAGCTCGTCCATGTCGGTCCAGTCGAGGACGATCCCCGCCGCGCGCGCCATCGCCGGCAGGTGGATGGCGTGGTTGGTCGAACCGCCGGTCGCCAGCAGGCCGATGACGGCGTTGACGATCGCCTTTTCATCGACGCAGCGCCCGAGCGGCCGATAGTCGTCGCCCAGCGCGGTGATCCCGGCGCAGCGCATCGCCGCGGCGCGCGTCAGCGCGGTGCGCAAGGGGGTGCCCGGGTTGACGAAGGCGGCGCCGGGCACGTGCAGCCCCATCAGCTCCATCAGCATCTGGTTCGAATTGGCGGTGCCGTAGAAGGTGCAGGTGCCGGGCGAATGATAGGAGGCGCTTTCGGCGGCCAGCAATTCGTCACGCGTTGCCTTGCCCTCGGCGAAAGCCTCGCGGACGCGCGCCTTTTCCTTGTTGGGCAGGCCCGACGGCATCGGCCCCGCCGGCACCAGCACGCACGGCAGATGGCCGAAGCGCAGCGCGCCGATCAGCAGCCCGGGAACGATCTTGTCGCAGATGCCGAGCAGCAGCATGCCGTCGAACATCGCATGGCTGAGCGCGACGGCGGTGCCGAGCGCGATGGTGTCGCGGCTGAACAAGGACAATTCCATGCCGGCCTGGCCCTGGGTGACGCCATCGCACATCGCCGGCACGCCGCCCGCCACCTGCGCCGTGGCGCCCGCCTCGCGCGCCGCGAGCTTCAGCTGCTCGGGGTAGCGGCCATAGGGCTGATGCGCCGACAGCATGTCGTTGTATGCCGTGACGATGGCGAGGTTGGGCACCGCGTCGCCGGCGAGCGCCGGCTTGTCGGCCTCGGCGGCGGCGAAGCCATGGGCGAGATTGCCGCAGCTCAGCCGCGCGCGAGTCACGCCGGCGTCGCGGGCTTGGGTAATGAGGTCGAGATAGCGCGCGCGGCTGTCGCGGCTGCGGTCGATGATGCGGTCGGTGACGCGCGCGACGGTGGGATGCAGTGCCATGTCCGCTTACTCGTGCCAGCTATGGCCGAAACGCTCGGTCAGCGCGATCGACGCCGCCGGGCCCCAGCTGCCCGCCGCATAGGGGCGCGGCGTGATCCCCGCCGCCGCCCAGCCGGCGTGGATCGAATCGACCCATTCCCACGCCGCCTCGATCTCGTCGCGGCGGACGAACAGCGTCTGGTCGCCGTCGACCGCGTCGAGCAGCAGGCGCTCATAGGCGATGCGGCGGCGAACGTCCTTGAAGGCCTCCGACAGCGAGAGGTCGAGGCCCAATTCGCGCAGGCGGGCGCCGTCGCGCTCGAGCCCCGGTTCCTTGGCCATCAGGGTCAGCCGGACATTTTCCTCAGGCTGGAGCCGGATGATGAGCTTGTTGGGCGCCAGCAGCCCGCCGTCCTTGGCGAAGATCGAATAGGGCACGGCGCGGAAATGCACGACGATCTCGGTATAGCGCGAGGCGAGGCGCTTGCCGGTGCGGAGGTAGAAGGGCACGCCCGCCCAGCGCCAATTGTCGATATCGGCACGCACCGCGGCGAAGGTTTCGGTGGCGGACGCGCGGCCCAGTTCCTCGGCATAGCCACGCGCCGGCTTGCCGTCGGCGACCCCCGGGCCATATTGGCCGGCGACGGCATGGCTGGCGACGCTCGCGGCCGTCAAAGGCCGCAGCGAGCGCAGCACCTTGATCTTCTCGTTGCGGACGGCGGCGGCATCGAGGCTCGCCGGCGGCTCCATCGCGACGAGCGCCAGCAATTGCAGCATGTGATTCTGCACCATGTCGCGCAGCGCGCCCGAACCGTCATAATAGCCGGCGCGGGCCTCGAGGCCGACGGTCTCGGCGACGGTGATCTCGACGAAGTCGATGCCTTCCGACCGCCACAGCGGCTCGAACAGCGCATTGCCGAAGCGCAGCGCGATGAGGTTCTGGACGGTTTCCTTGCCGAGATAATGGTCGACGCGGAAAATCTGCTCCTCGCGGAAGGCGGCGGCGAGGGCGTCGTCGATGGCGATCGACGAGGCGAGGTCATGGCCGATCGGCTTTTCGACGATGACGCGGTGGCCGTCGCCGGTCAGCCCGGCGGCTTTCAGCGCACTCGCCAGCGGGCCGTAGAGCTGCGGCGCGGTCGCAAAATAATGCAGGCAGGCGGAGGACCCGACGCGGCTTGCAAGGGCGGCGATCGTCGCGGGGTGGTCGGCGTCGATGGCGAGATAATCGAAGCGGCGGACGAAATCGGCGATGACCTCGGGCTCGCGATAGCCCGTCGCGGCACCGGCGGTGAGCGCGTCGGCCGCCTGGGCGCGAAATTCGTTGGGCGTCAGGTCGGATCGCGCCGCGCCGATGAAGCGCGTGCCCTCGGCCAGCCGGTCCTCGCGCCAAAGATGATAGAGCGACGGGATCAGCATCCGCCGCGCCAGGTCGCCGGTGGCGCCGAACAGGACGATGGTGCCGACGGCGCGGTTTTCCTGGGTAATGATCGCCTCCTGATGCTGCGCTGCACCAGCATAGCGCCGCGCGGCGCAAAGCGCAGCCATGCTTTGGCGAAAAGCCGCGTGCCGCTGTTCTTGCTCCGGCGGCGCCGCCGTCCTAAGCGCCGGGGATGTGCTATCTTTCCACCCGCGGGTCGGCGCCCGAACTCGATTTCGAAGGGGCGACCCTTGCCGGCCTCGCCAGCGACGGCGGGCTTTACGTGCCCGCCGCCTGGCCGCGGCTGAGCCCCGCCGACATCGCCGGGCTTGCCGGGCTGTCCTATGTCGAAACGGCGATGCGCGTCTGCACGCCCTTCATCGGGCAGAGCCTCGGCGAGGCCGAACTGCGCGCCATCCTGACCGCGGCCTATGCCAGCTTCGGCCATGCCGCGACGGTGCCGCTGAAAGCGCTCGACGAGCGCCACTGGCTGCTCGAACTCTTCCATGGCCCGACGCTTGCCTTCAAGGATGTCGCGATGCAGGCGCTCGGCGGACTGTTCGAGACCTTTCTCGGCCGCACGGCGCGGCAGCTGACGATCATCGGCGCGACGTCGGGGGATACCGGCTCGGCGGCGATCCATGCGCTGGCCGGGCGCGACCGCGTTCAGGTCTTCATGTTGCACCCCAGGGGCCGGGTTTCCGAAGTCCAGCGCCGCCAGATGACGACGGTCTTGAGCCCCAACATCCACAATATCGCCATCGACGGGACCTTCGACGACGCCCAGGCGCTGGTGAAGGCGATGTTCAACGATCGCGGCTTTGCCGCGCGTTTCGATCTGGGCGCGGTCAATTCGATCAACTGGGCGCGGCTGATGCTGCAGATCCCCTATTATTTCCACGCCGCCGTTCGCCTCGGCGCGCCCGAGCGGGCCGTGAGCTTCGCCGTGCCGACCGGCAATTTCGGCGACGTCTTCGCCGGCTATGCGGCGCGGGCGATGGGGCTGCCGATCGAGCGGCTCGTCGTCGCCACCAACGAGAATGACATCCTGCATCGTGCGCTCAGCGCCGGCGACTATTCGGCAGGGCAAGTGGCGCCGACCGATTCGCCGTCGATGGATATCCAGGTGTCGTCGAATTTCGAACGGCTGCTGTTCGATCTGGCGGGGCGCGACGGCACGGCGTGCGCCGGCATGATGGCGGGGTTCGAAGCCCGCAAGGCACTCGCCATCCCCGGCGACCAACAGGCGGCGGCAGCGGCGATCTTCGCCAGCGAGCGCGTCGACGCCGATGCGATGCGCCAGGCGCTGCGCTGGGCGGCGACACAGTGCGGCGAGGTCATCGATCCGCATACCGCCGTCGGCCTCGCCGCGGCGCGGCGCCAGGCGACCGGCACCACCCCGATGGTGACGCTCGCCACCGCCCATCCCGCCAAATTCCCCGACGCCGTCGAGCGCGCCTGCGGCATCCGCCCGGCGCTGCCCGCCCAAGCGCGCGGGCTGATGGACCGCGAGGAGCGTTATTCGACACTCCCCGCCGAGCTAGCCGCGATCGAGGCCTTTATCGCCGACCGCGCCGCCCCCAGATTGGCCGCATGATCCCCACCATCGACCATACCGCCGCGGGCCTCCGTGTCGCGACCGCCGTCATCCCCGGCGTCGAGACGATCGCCATCGCCCTCCACGCCGACACCGGCGCGCGCGCCGAGAGCGAACGCGAGAACGGCCTCGCCCATCTTTTCGAGCATATGGTGTTCAAGGGCACCCATCGCCGCTCGGCGCGCGCTATCGCCGAGACGATCGAGGATGTCGGCGGCAATCTCAACGCCTGGACGTCGCGCGACATGACGGTGTTCCACACCCGCCTGCTGGCGCGCGATCTTGCCACCGGCGTCGATGTGATCGCCGACATGGTGATGAACCCGCGCTTCGATCCCGCCGACCTCGACCTCGAGCGCGAGGTCGTGCTGTCGGAATTGGGCGAGGCGCGCGATACGCCCGACGACATCGTCTTCGACCAGCTTCAGGAAGCGGCGTTTCCGGGCCAGGCGCTTGGCCGGTCGATCCTCGGCAGCGAGGAAAGCCTTGCTGGCTTGGGGGTTGCCGACCTGCACGCCTGGCGCGACCGCCATTATGCGCCGGAGCGGCTGACGCTGGTCATCGCCGGCAAGTTCGATCATGCGGCGGTGATGCGCCTTGCCGAGGAAGCTTTCCCGGCGCGCGCCGCGCTCGCCGCGACGCCGCCCGAGCCGGCGCAATTCAGCCCTGGCATCGCGCATGATTCGCGCAAGTTCGAGCAGGCGCAGCTGACCGCCGGCTATCGCGCCCCCGGCCATCACGACCCGGCGCACGACGCCGCGGTACTGTTCACCCTGGCGGCGGGCGGCGGCATGTCGTCGCGACTGTTCCAGGAAGTCCGTGAGGCACGCGGGCTGGCCTATTCGATCAGCGCCGCGGTGACGCCCTATGTCGATGGCGGGCTGATGAGCGTCCATGCCGCGACCGCGGTCAAGGACGCGGCGCGGGCTCGCGAGTTGATCGACGAGGTCCTTGCCGCCGCCGCCGCCGGCCTCGAACCCGCCGAGCTCGATCGCGCCCGGGCGCAGGCGATCGCCGGGTTGCTGATGGGGATCGAAAGCCCGCAGGGGCTCGCCGATTACATCGCGCGGCAGCTGCTGATCCATGGCCGCGTCGCGCCGCCCGCCGAGCTGGTGGCGCGGATCGAGCGGGTGACGGTCGACGAGGCGCGTGCCGCCGGCCTGGCGATGCTGGCGGGGGGCGTCGCCCGCGCCGAAATCGGCACCCGGCCCGCTGTCCGGCGGCGCGCCACCAAGCTGCCGAAGGCGGCGTGACCCTCCACACCCTCGTTACCGAGCCTTGGGACGATTATGCGCTGATCGACTCAGGGAGCGGGCGCAAGCTCGAACGCTATGGTGCCTTTCGCTTCATCCGCCCGGAAGCGCAGGCGATGTGGCGACCGGCGAGCCCGGAATGGCAGGCCGATGGCGAGTTCGTCGGCGGCAGCGACGAGGAGGGCGGCGGCCGCTGGCAGTTGGGGCCGGGCGTGCCGGCACGCTGGCCGCTGGCGCGCGGGCCGGTGCGTTTCCACGCCAGCAATACGCCCTTTCGGCATCTCGGTTTCTTCCCCGACATGGGCGCGCAGTGGGATTGGTTCGCCGGGCGCCTCCAACCCGGCTGCCGCGTCCTCAACATGTTCGGCTATACCGGCGTCGGCAGCCTGGTGGCGGCGGCGGCGGGGGCCGAGGTTACCCATGTCGACGCGTCGAAAAAGGCGGTGGCGGCGGCGCGCGACAATGCCGAGCTTTCGGCGCTGGCCGGTGCGCCGGTGCGCTGGCTGGTCGACGACGCGCTGAAGTTCCTGCGCCGCGAGGTGCGCCGCGGCAGCCGTTACCACGGCATTCTGCTCGACCCGCCGAAATACGGCCGCGGCCCCGATGGCGAGATCTGGAGCCTCGAACGCGACCTCCCCGAACTCGTCGACCTGTCGCGGCAGCTGCTCGCCGATGATGCGGCGTTCCTGGTGCTGACGGTCTATGCCATCCGCATGTCGGCGCTGGCGCTCGACGCGCTGCTCGGCCAAGCGCTGGCGGCGCGCGGCGGCACGATCGAAGCCGGCGATATGGGGGTGCGCGAGGAGGCGCGCGGGCTGATCCTGCCGACGGCGATCTTCGCGCGCTGGCACGCCTGACGCCGCTGCGGGACGCCGGCTGCGACGCCGGGGCGCTTGCCCGATCGTAACGGCCTGACGCAAGCAGGCGGAAAGGATTCCGCCATGCCCCCGATCGCTCCCGCCAGCCCGACCCCGCGCATCGTGCTTGTCTATGGCGTCGCCGGTCTGATCCCCTTTCTCGCGCCGCCGCTGGCGACCTTGGTCGTGCCGGGGGCGACCGACCTCGTCGCCGGCCTGGCCGCTGCCTATGGCGCGCTGATCCTGTCCTTCCTCGGCGGCGCGCGTTGGGGCCTCGAAATCGCCCATGCCCGGCCTCGCCCCGCGGTGATCGGCCTCGCCATGCTGCCGACGCTCGGCGGGCTGGCGCTGCTGCTGCTGCCGCCGGACTTGCGGCCCTTCCAGCTCGCCGGGCTGGCGCTGCTGCTCGGGCTGCATTTCCTCTGGGACCTGTCGGCGCGCGGGCTGCCACGCTGGTATCCGCGGCTGCGCACGCCGCTGACCGTCGGCGCGGTGGCGGGACTGATCGCCGAGGCGGCGCTGACGGCGGCAGGATAGCCGGCGCTCATTTCTGCCGCTGGATCGACCAGATCAGCGCCGAAAGGCTGGCGATCACCGCCGCGACGCCGGTCAGCAGGCTGCCATCGAACTGGAACATGACGCGACTCCCTCACTGCAACAGCGGCAATGTTCTGTTTTTGTTCGCGTGTAGGACAGGGCAATGCGACGAACCGAGCCCGGCTGCGGCATCCTGTGGTTTCCGCGCTATTGTTGGCCGCGGCAGGCCTTGATGCTCGCCGGATCGACCGGCGGCCCGGCGCGGAAGACCGCCAGATAGCCCGAGTCGAGATCGGTTATCGAGACCAGCTTGTAGCCGACCGCGCCGACCTCGCAGGCGAGCAGCGCGCGCGGCGTGCCATGGCGCTCGGTGCCGCGATCGAGGTCGACGATGCCGATCAGCCCATCGGGCTTGAGGCTGCGGCGCAGGTTCCACAGCAGCGCATAGGGCTGCTGGATCTCGTGATACATGTGGATCATCAGCGCGACATCGACCGCGCCCGCCGGCAGTTTGGGGTCGCTGACCCCGCCGAGCACGAAGCGCACATTGCCCAGCCCGGCGCGGCGGACGCGCGACTTCAGCCGGTCGAGATAGCGCGGGGTGATGTCCTCGGCGATCACCCGGCCGCCGGGCCCGACGACGGGCGACAGGCGGACGGTGTAGTAACCGCTGCCGGCGCCGATATCGGCGACCGTCTGCCCCGCCTTGATGCCGAGGCGCTTGATCACCGTCGTCACTTCGCCGGCGCTGTCGCGGCTGTCCTCATCGGCCCAGATCGGGCTGACGACCCGCGCCACCGGGCGGTCGGGCAGCGGGAAAGCGAGTGCCGCGGTTGGCAGCAGGGCGAGGGCGAGAACGCGGGACCACATGGGGTGGTTTTAGACGTGACGGCGGCAGTCAGCCAGCGCGATCAGGAACGCTTGGGCGCGGGCGCGCCGCCGCCCGAGATCGCCAGCCCGCGCATGCGGTTCATGAAAGCGAAGAATTGGCCGAGCTGCTGTCCCGACAGCTGGGTGCCACCGATGAATTTCAGCTGCATCGGGTTCATCGGCCGGCCGCGCAGCCAGACTTCGTAATGCAGGTGCGGCCCCGTCGACAGCCCGGTCGAGCCGACATAGCCGATGACCTGGCCCTGCGACACCGTCTGCCCCGGCCGCACCGCGAAGCGCGACATATGGGCATAGCCGGTGATCAGTTCCTTGTTGTGGCGCAGCTGGACATAATTGCCATGGCCGCCATGCACGCCGGCGAAACCGACGACGCCATTGGCCGCGGCATAGATCGGCGTTCCCCAGGACGCGCCGAAATCGACCCCCTGGTGCATGCGGCTGTAGGCGAGCAGCGGGTGGAAGCGCATGCCGAAGCCCGAGGTCAGCCGGGCGCCGTCGACCGGCGTCTGCATCAGGCCCTTGCGGGCGCTTTCGCCCGAGGCGCGGAAGAACTGCGGCTTGCCGCCGAAAGTCCAGCGGCCAAGCTCGATGGCTTCGCGCCCCGGCCGCTGCAGCGCGGCATAGAGCAGGTCGCCATGGCGTACCTCGCCGGTTTCGGCGCGGTCCTGCTCGATGACGATGTCGAAGCGGTCGCGCCGGCCGATGCCGTGCTGGAAATCGACCGCATAGGCCATGGTGCGGACAAAGTCGCTGGCGCGCGCCGCGGGGATGCCGGCGGCACGCAGCGCGCGCTCGATGCTGCCACCGACGAGGCCCTGGACGCGCAGCGGCGTCGAATCGACGGCGATCGGGATGCGTTTCAGTTGCAAGGCGCCGTCGGCGGCGCGTGACAGCGCCAGCTTGAGGTCGAAGGCGGCGCGAAAGCCGAGCGATTCGAGCGGCCGCGGCACCGATTTGGTCTCGCGGCGACCGAGCACCAGGTCGAACTCGGCGCCGCGTGGCAGCGCGCCGAGATTGGCCGCCGGGCGGACCAGCGCCACCGCGGCGGCAATGTCGTCGCGGCCGACGCCGGCGCGCCGCAGCACGCTTTCGAAACTGTCCGACCCGCCGAGGCGCGCGGTCAGTTCGACGCGCGGGCGCTCGGGGCTTTCGGCGAGCGGCACGACGCGGCCGGCGATGGGGATCGCCGGATAGCCGGTGGTGGCGCCGCGGGCGAGCGGCGCCAGGCCGAGCGGCGCCCAGGCTTCGCGCTGGCTTGGCGATAGGCGCTTGGTGGCGAACTGCGGCAGCGGCGGCACGGCCAAGGCCAGCGCCAGCGCGGCGCCGCACAGGCTGGTGCAGGCGGCGAGGCCGAGCCACCAGGTACGGCTGCCGATGCGATCGCCGAGATCGACGGCGAGACGGAAATCCTTGTCGGAGCCGAGGCGGCGGGCGAGGCGTTCCAGGATCGGTTCGCCCGCGCCGAAGCCGCCCGGCGCAAAGGCGGCGACGCCTTCACGGGCGATCAGGTCAGGCTGAAACAAGCGCATTCCCCCCGCATCCCTCGCAGGATCCGTTGCCGTATTCTGGCCGTCGAATCTGTCGTCGAATCGCAGGGGTTGTGTCAACTGCGCCACGCACCTGCAAAGAATGGTATGTGATGAGGCGTTGTCTTTGAACGGTCACTTGCCAGGGAGCGCCTGCCCGTGCGAATCGTTAGCCGAAGCTGACACACGCAAAGGACGCGATGAGCCGGCAGACGACACACGCGTGGCGTGAGGCCACATTGTCTTTCGCTTCCCCCGATCCAAGATCGGGCGGGTGAGCGACCGCCGGCCTCTCTTTCCAGCGCGCGACGCTGGTGGCGCCGGCCCCGGTGCCGGCCGATCCGGCGCCAACAGCAATTGCCCCGTCATCGCCGTTCTCGGCCCGACCAACACCGGCAAGACCCATCTCGCCGTCGAGCGGATGTGCGCCCATGCCAGCGGCATGATCGGCTTTCCGCTGCGGCTGCTCGCCCGCGAAGTCTATGATCGCGTCGTCGCGCTGAAGGGCGCCGCCCAGGTGGCGCTGATCACCGGCGAGGAGAAGATCGTCCCCGATGGCGCGCGCTATTTTTTGTGCACCGTCGAGGCGATGCCGCTCGGTCGCGTAGGCGACCAAATCAATGGACTCCGCGAGGTTGCCTTTGTCGCCATCGACGAGGGCCAGACCGGCGCCGATCCCGAGCGCGGCCATGTCTTTACCGATCGCCTGCTCCACGCCCGCGGCTATGCCGAAACGATGATCCTCGGCTCGGAGACGCTGCGGCCGCTGCTGCGCAAGCTGCTTCCCGATGCCGAGATCGTCACCCGGCCGCGCTTTTCGACGCTCAGCTTTGCCGGTGCCAAGAAGCTCAGCCGGCTGCCGCGGCGCACGGCGATCGTCGCCTTCACCGCTACCGAAGTCTATGCGCTTGCCGAAATGCTGCGGCGGCAGAAGGGCGGCGCCGCGGTGGTGATGGGATCGCTCAGCCCCCGCACCCGCAATGCCCAGGTGGCGATGTACCAGGCGGGCGAGGTCGATTATCTCGTCGCCACCGATGCGATCGGCATGGGGCTCAACATGGACATCGCCCATGTCGCCTTCGCGAGCCTGAGCAAGTTCGACGGCCGCCGCCACCGCCGGTTGCATTTGTCGGAAATGGCGCAGATCGCCGGTCGCGCCGGGCGCTACCAGAAGGACGGAACCTTCGGCACGGTGCAGCTCGGCAGCGAGACGCATGGCGCCGCCTTTACTCCGGAGGAGATCGAGGGCCTCGAACAGCATCGCTTCGACCCGCTCGAGCATCTTGTCTGGCGCAACACCGCGATCGACCTCGCCTCGCCGCAGAAGCTGATCGCCAGCCTCGAGGCGCGGCCGTCGCGCGTCGAGCTGACTCGCGCCGACGACGCCATCGACATGGCGGTACTGAAGCGCCTCGCCGGCGAACCCTGGGTGATGGAGCGCGCCTATGGCGCGCGCGGCACGGCGCGGCTGTGGGCGGCGTGCGGCCTGCCCGATTTCCGCAAGACCGGCGCCGAGGTCCATACCCGCCTCGTCGGGCGCGTCTTCCGCCATCTGTCGGAAGGCGACGGCAAGCTGCCCGATGCCTGGATCGCATCCGAACTCACCCATCTCGATCGCGTGACGGGCGATGTCGAGACGCTCGCCGACCGCATCGCCGGGGCGCGGACCTGGACCTATGTCGCCAACCGCCCCGGCTGGCTGCACGACGGCGCGCATTGGGCCGGCCGCACGCGCGAGGTCGAGGACCGCCTGTCGGACGCCCTCCACGGCGCGCTGACCCAGCGCTTCGTCGATCGCCGCACGGCGGTGCTGCTGCGCGATTTGCGGGTGAAGGGCGGCGACCAGCGCGTCGAGATCGACCCCGATGGCGCGGTGGCGGTCGAAGGCGAGGTCATCGGGCGGCTGGACGGCTTCCGCTTCCATGTCGATCCGCTGGCGCGTGCCGGCGAGCAGCGGCTGCTGCTGGCGGCGGCCGAGCGCCATCTCGTCAAGGTGCTGGCCGGCCGGGCACGCGAGCTGGCTGCCGGCGACGACGCTGATTTCGGGCTCGATTTCCACGGTCGCATGCCGCCGCGGCTGCTGTGGAAAGGGGCGCGCGTCGCGGCGCTGCGCAAGGGCCGCGATGCGATGGCGCCGCGGATCGACCTCGACCGCTCGCTGGCGTCGCTGAGCGTTGACGACCGCCGCCGCGTGCAGGAGCGCCTCGAAGCCTGGTTCGCCGTCGCGCTGGCCGGTGAGCTCGGCGCGCTGGTGCGGCTGGCGGGCTTGCGTGACCAGGTGTCGCCGGCGGCACGCGGGCTGATTGTTCGGCTCGTCGAAACGCTGGGCAACCTCAAGCGCAGCGATGCCGACGACCTCGTCGCGGCGCTGACCCGCGACGACCGCGAGGCGCTGCGCCGCGCCGGGGTGCGCCTCGGCGTCGTCCATGTCTTCATCGGCGCCTTGCTGCGTCCCGAGCCGACGCGCTGGCGGCTGGCGCTCTGGGCGGTCGCCAATGAAATCGCCGCGCTGCCGCCGTTGCCGCCGCCGGGGCGGACCAGCATCGCCGTCGATGATGGCCTGCCGCCGGGCTTCCTCGAGGCCGCCGGCTATTGGCCGATCGGCGCCGAAGCGGTGCGCGTCGACATGGTCGATCGCCTGGCGCGCGCCATCCACGAAAAGCGCGAGGGGCGCACCCCTTTTCTCCCCGATCCCAATTGGGCGGCGTCGGCGGGGCTGCGCGCCGATGGCTTTGCCCGGCTGATGCGCGCCCTCGGCTGCCGGCCGCAGGCGATCGACGGCAGCCAGGGCTTCGCCTGGCGCGGGCTTCGCAAGGCCAATCCGTCACCCGAACCGGCGTGCGACGCGGGAACGCTCGCCGGCTCGCCCTTTGCAATTCTCGCGACGATGAAAGGCAGGTAGCGCTTGGTCTACGGGGCAGGGCTTCGGCTCGACAAATGGTTGTGGTTTGCGCGGCTCGCCAAATCACGTTCCCAGGCCCAGGACCTTTGCGAAAGCCGACGATTGCGCGTCGATGGGCGGGTCGTCGACCGTGCCTCGGCGCAGGTGCGCGCCGGATCGGTGGTGAGCTTCCCGCGCGGCGACGAACTGATCGTCGTCCGCGTCGAGGGCATCGCCGAAGCGCGCGGGCCGTATGAGGTGGCGCGGCACCTCTACACCCATCTGACCCAGTCGGGTGCTCAGGATGACCATTACGCCACCGAAAGCGACCACGCCTTCGCCTGAGCATTGACGACCGGTCAAGCGCCGGTCTAGCAGCGGCTTTCGACCCGCCGGCGTCCGCGCCGGCGCAAACGCAAGCATTCGGGGGCGGCCCCGGGGGAGAACCGATGGCGTACGTCGTCACTGAAGCCTGCATCAAGTGCAAGTATATGGACTGTGTCGAAGTCTGCCCGGTGGATTGCTTCTACGAGGGCGAGAACATGGTCGTCATCAACCCCAATGAATGCATCGATTGCGGCGTCTGCGAGCCCGAATGCCCCGCCGAGGCGATCTTGCCCGACACCGAGGGCGGGCTCGAGAAGTGGATGGAAATGAACGCCACCTTCTCGGCGCAATGGCCCAACATCACCGTCAAGGGCGCGACCCCCGATGACGCCGATTCGCACAAGGGCGAGGAAGGCAAGTTCGACAAATATTTCACCGCGAATCCCGGCACCGGCGGCTGAGCCCGGCTTTGGCGCGGCGCCGTGTCGCCGTGCCGCCGGTATTTCTGGCGCCCGATCGTCGCGGCAACGACGAGTTGCGCCGACGTCATGCGCGCGGGAGTAGAATTCCGGCAATAATCCTGCTATGACATTCGGGTGACGGTGGCTTCGTGCCGCCGTCGCGGTTTCGCCGGTCGCGCCGCCATTCGCCCTCCTGCCGGGCCGACGGCCGTACCAAGGGTCACCAAGAAGGCAGGTTGCCCGATGCCGATGTCGTGAGGCTGCCACCCGCTGTGTGTCGCGGGGCAGAACGCGCATTCCGCGGCATCGGCCAGGATAAGGAAAAACCGATGGTCGTTGCCAAGCCGCTCAGTTTCGAAGTCGGCGATTATGTCGTCTATCCCAAGCACGGCGTCGGCCGCGTCGTCGAACTCCAGCGCTCGGAAATCGCCGGAACGGTCCTCGAACTGTTCGTGCTGCGCTTCGAAAAGGAACGGATGACGCTGCGCGTGCCGACCAACAAGGCCGAAAGCGTCGGCATGCGCAAGCTGTCGAGCCAGGCGACTCTCAATGAGGCGCTGACCACGCTCAAGGGCAAGCCGCGCATCAAGCGCACCATGTGGTCGCGCCGCGCCCAGGAATATGAAGCCAAGATCAACTCGGGCGATCTCGTCTCGATCGCCGAGGTGGTGCGTGATCTCCACCGCGCCGAGGATCAGCCCGAGCAGAGCTATTCCGAGCGCCAGATCTATGAGGCGGCGATCGGCCGGCTGGCGCGCGAGCTCGCCGCGATGGAAAACATCGACGAGCCCGCCGCCCAGCAGAAGATCGAGCAGGTCTTGAAGGCCGCCTGACGACGATGGCGGCGCGAGGATTGCTCGTCTTCAAGACAATCCTCTACGCGCTCCTCGTCGCCAATGTCGGCACCTTCCTGATCGTCGACCCCGAGCCGCACCGCGCCATCGACCAGCTCGGCTGGCTGCTGCTGCTCGGCGTGTTCGAATATGAAACACGATTGCTGCGCCGCGGCGCCGTGCAGACGGTGCTGCGGCCGGCGCCGCTGGCGGTCGAGCTGACCGGCTATGCCTGCGCGCTCTATGCACTGGCGCATTATATCGCGCAGCGCGACAGCATCGAGATTGCCAACAGCGTCACCTGGCTGGCGATTTCGGTGATGATCTGGATCGATATCCTCGCGCCGGTCGAGGGCGGCAGCCGCGGCTTTCGCTGGCGATCGGCGGCGAAGTCGCTGCTCTACACGCTGACCTTCGTCTGGGCGGCGATCTGGGGATGGCGCGGCAGCCTGCTCGATTTCTTCGATGCAGGCCTGTGGATCCTGTGTTTCTTCGTCATCGAGCTCAACATCCTGCGCCTCGAGGGCCTGACGTCGCGCGTCGCGGCGGCGGCGCAGCGGGGGTGATCGCGCTTGCGTGTCGCGCCAGCGTGTATTAGGATATCAATACACAATCCGGAGTTCCCCCGATGAAGCGCCCCTTCGGCTTTGCCCTGCTTGCCATCGCCACCCTCGGCTATGGCGCCTCGCACTTCGTTGCCAGCGCCGCCGAACGCGGCTTTCCGGCGACGGGCTTCGACCGTGTCGAGGCGACGGGATCGGAAGACGTCACCATCGTCACCGGCGGCGCGCCGTCGGTCACCGCTACGGGGCCGCAGGCGCGCCTCGACCGCCTCGACATCCGCGTCGAGGGCAACACGCTGCGCATCGGCCACAAGCGCGGGATGAACCTTTCGTGGAGCAGCGGCGACGATGTGCGGATCCGCGTCACCATGCCGGCGCTGGCCGGGATCGAGCTGACCGGTTCGGGCAATGTCACCGCCGATCGCGGCAGCGGCGCGGCGTTCGGTGCCAAGGTGACGGGGTCGGGCGATCTCAGCATCGCCCGGCTCGACTCGTCGCGGCCGACGCTCAGCATCACCGGCTCGGGCAATCTGACCGCCGCCGGACGCTGCGACGCCGCGACGCTGTCGGTCGCCGGCAGCGGCGATCTCATCCTCGACAAGCTCGTCTGCAATTCGGCCGATGTCAGCGTCATGGGCTCAGGTGACGTGCGGGTAACGGCGCGCCAGACCGCCAGCGCCAATCTGATGGGCTCCGGCGATATCGTCATCACCGGCGGCGCCAAGTGCACGACGCGCAAGATGGGCAGCGGCGATATCAGCTGCGGGTGAGTGAGGGGACGGATCGGGTTTGAACGAACTTGAAGTCGCTCATGCCGAGCGAAGTCGAGGCATTTTCGGACCTCGGGCGCGTGCCTCGACTTCGCTCGGCATGAGCGGGGTGTTGCGGGTCAGCGAAGCCTCTCAGGGCCAGTGGCTGACCACTGCCGCCAGCTCGGGCCGCGGGCGTTCGTCGAGCGCGCGCGACTGGCTACCGAGGAAGACGAAGCCGACGATACGGTCGCCCGGCTGCCCCAGCGCGGCGATCACCGCGTCGGAATAGGCCGCCCAGCCGGTCAGCCAATTGCCGACGAAGCCCGCGGCATGGGCGGCATTGAGCAGCTGCATGATCGCCGCGCCCGCCGAAAGCTGTTGTTCCCAGGCGGGGATGTGGCTCACGGGATCGACGCGCGACAGCACGACGACAAGGCACGGCGCCTGGGCGGCGAAGGCGGCGTTGGCCTCGAGTTCGAGCCGGCCGGGGTCGGGCTTCTGGGCGCGATAGGCCGAATCGAGCAGGTCGGCGAAGGCGGCGCGATCATCGATGACGACGAAGCGCCACGGCGCCAGCTTGCCGTGATCGGGCACGCGCGCCGCGGCGACGAGGATGGCGGTGAGCTGCGCCGCATCGGGGCCGGGGGCGACCATGTCGCGCGCCTTGCCCGAGCGGCGGGTGGCGAGCAGCGTCGCCGGCGTGGTGAGATTGTTGAAAGCGTCCATTGCGGCGGCATAGCGGGGCGCGCGCCTGCTTGCCAATCGTGCGGCGCGCTCGCAGCAACGCCAGGGTGAAACACGCACGCGCCATCCTCGCCATCGCCGTGCCGGCGATGCTCACCAATGCCGCGACGGCGCTGTTCGGCCTCGCCGATATCTGGGTGATCGGCCAGGCCGGCAGCGCGCTGCCGCAGGCGGCGGTCGAGCTCGGCGCCAAGCTGATGCTCGGGCTGCTGGCGGCGTTCAACTTCCTGCGCATGGGGACGGTAGCGCTGACCGCGACGGCGATCGGCGGCGGCGAATCGGCGGCGCCGGTGCTGGCACGCGCGCTGGCGCTCGCCGGCGGCATCGCGGTGGCGCTGCTGGCGGCGGGGGTCTGGCTGGTGCCGGCCGGGATCGATCTGCTCGGTGGCACGGGCGCTCTGGCGAAGGCAGCGAGCGCCTATGTCGCCTGGCGCTATGCCGGCGGGGCGTTCTGGCTGCTCGGCGCGGTGCTGGCGGGCGCGCTCATCGGCCAGCGGCGGGTGCGTGCGGTGCTCGCCATCGAAATCGCCGCCAACATCGTCCATGTCGGGCTCGATGTGGGGCTGGTGCTCGGCTTGGGCTGGGGCGTCGCCGGAGTCGGCATCGCGACGCTTGTATCCGAGGGGGTGCGCCTCGCCGCGCTCGCCGCCGTCGCGCTCGATCGCTGCACGCGCGCCGCGCTGGCGGCGGCGGCGCGCGACGCTGCGACCTGGGCGCGGCCGGCGCTGCTGCGGCTGTTCAGCATGAACCGCGACCTGTTCCTGCGCACGCTGCTGCTGACCGCGGCGATCCTGGCGCTGACCCGCGCCGGCGCCGATGCCGGGCCGGTGACGCTTGCCGCCAATGCGGTGATCTACCAGCTCTTCGCGCTCTCGGCGCTGCTGCTCGATGGCTATGAGAGCGCCGCGCAAGTGCTCTGCGCCGAAGCCGCCGGCGCACGTGATCGCCGGCGCTTCACCGGCGTGGTGCGCACCTGCCTCCTGCTGGGAATGGCGACGGCGCTGGCGATCAGCGCCGGCCATTGGCTTGCCGGCGATGCGATCGTCGCCGGCTTCAGCCGCGATCCCGCCGTTATCGCCGCGGTCGCCGGCCTTTATGGCTGGGCGCTGCTGGCGCCGGTGGCGGGGGTGACCGCCTATGTCCTCGACGGCGCCTTCATCGGCGCCGGCTGGACCCGCGCCATGCTGCTCACCATGGCGGCGGCGCTGGCGCTCTACCTGCCGCTGCTGGCGCTGGCGGCGGACGCCGACGGCCTGTGGCTGGCACTGACGGCGTTCGTCTGCGCGCGGGCTGGGGGGCAGTTGGTAGCGCTGCAGGGGTGCTGCGGCGGGGGTTCGGGTGAGGAACAAAAACCAAAAGTCTAATTTATCTAACTCGAATAGCGCGCTTGCCAAGTCTATAGAGCATTGCTAGCAAACGCCGCATCTTGTGACGATATCCGGTAGTTACGTCCATTTCTTATTGTAAGACTTATTGTGATTACGTGTCTCGGTATTGCAAGAATGGCGCGCAGATATTGTGTCGTGTAGACCCAAGCTCGCCCATCTATAAAACTGTTTAAATCTCTGATCGTCGAATATCGGCTTTTTCGCGCTGCTGGGAACAAAGCGGAATATCGGGATGCCGGCTTACGTCCGAGCGTTTTGCCAAGCTCTGACCTCCGTCTCCCAGACCTTTCGCCCGCGCAGAAGCTTGCGCAGGTCGGCGATGCAAAGTGCAGCAAGAGAAATGACCTCTTCCCCTTCGATCACGCGAAATGTCATTTTGGCAGATTCGGGAAGTTCGCTGTTCCCGGCGCCAAAAGAGTAGAGATTCGTTCCTTTGTCGGCCGGCTCATGTATATGATCGTTCAAAGAAGTGAGTACCGAAAGAAAATGCTCATATTTGAAGTATTTTATTTTGAGCGTCCCCACAAAACATGCTGCCGCAATGGCCCTTTTTAGCGCCTCACGCGGAATCGCGGCAGGCTGTACACAGCCCTGGCCGAGCAGTGCTGCTGTGAACGCGGCGCGCGCGGAATCTCCGCATCCCAGCGCATTGCGTACATCTGAAAGCGGCACTGCCTTTGATAAGCCGCGCCCTCGTCCACGTATTCCATCATGCATGCCTGTTTCGATTACCCAGAAAGGCTGCCCGCTTGTAATTGCGAGCATGCCGTACCCGCCAAGCGTTACGATAAAGCTGCCATTGCCAGCATCAAGTGAAACGGGACGTATTCGGTACATATCGGCGGCGATGTCCGTCATGAGTGCGTATAGCTGGAGAACGCGCGCGCGTTCGTCCTTCATCTCGGCTTCTTGCCAGACCTCGCTAAACCACTTGTCCCCGGAATAGCGAAGCGCGGGATCATAGCGAGTAGGCTTCATCCGTTTACGTGCCGGCAGCGCCGGCTTCGACCGCTGTAAGGCGGCAAGGGCGGAGGCTATCACGCACCCCCCGGCGGCCAACACATAATCCTGCGCACCAATTGCGAGACCTGCTGTGCCGGTATCCATGACGAAAAGCTTTTTCGCAAGAAAATCCGGTTCAATCACGCGCCGTTCGGCAATCCACCCGGTGACAGTCGCGGCAGCGCTGCCGCACAGATAAACAATTTCGGTATTGTCGAGTTCAATTAACCGGCGCCACCGCGCCCAGTCTGGCGCGTCGGCCCCTATCACTGATGGCGGCGCTGCGGGCAAGGCGCTTCGTATGTCGATTCCCTCGCCTAGCACTGTATTGATGCCTTGGCGAACATCGAAGAAGCTAAGGCACGTAGTTGTAAGCGTCCGAGCGATCGGTGGGTCGGTGCGATAGGAGAGTTGTCGCACTCCTTCGAAATTGATCCAATCGCTCTTTCGCAGTCGTTCTAAAATCCGGAACCCAGCATCATCCTCACCGACTACCGATACAATTGAGCTGGAAACACCAAGTGCATCAAGTGCGAGTACGGTGGCCCCTCCCTGCCCGCCCATCTCCTCCACAATACGGGGCGCGAATCGCTCCTGATTAGGTAGAAGTAGCTGCACATCTTGTGGAAATAACGACCCCTTTACGGGATCGAAAAACCGTTCCTCAGCGAGAAACGTTTCGACCCCACAGACAGTGTTCCAGCCGATCGATCCGAATACGACGATCCGGCTCGCAACTGGTCCGGCACGGCGCAGTTTCACAGGAAACTTGCTCTCAACCATCTTGCTCGGCGCGGCAAGGGCCAGGTCCAGCTCAGAGTTTAGCGATGGCCCTCCCAGCCCAGCACGCTCCCAAAACGCTGCTATGGCGTGCGTGATGAATGACAAGCGGCGCCACGGTGCGGCACAAGCACCTAGGGAACCTCGAATCAGAGCAACGGGTCGGCCGCCCAACCGCAATTCGTAGCGGTGAAGCGGAGCGAGCGGTTCGGCTATCTCGATGACGACGGCAGGTGCGGCGCTGTCGCCGAGCAGCTTCTGAAGCAGGCTTTCTTCTATCCCGAACGAGAGGCCGATGATGATCACTACACGGTCGCGTGCATGGGTCATGAGCGTATCGATCGCATCACGCAGTTTGTCATCCGGCCGGCTCAGCGCATGATAGTTTCCGCTGGTCAGGACCACGTCGGCCAACTTGCCGGCGCCACCGGATTGGCCATAGCGTCCATGCAAATGCAGCACCCTTCCGGTTAGGATCGGATCATCCGGTACCGGATATAGTACCTTTGCGTCGGAAATGTCTTTCGCAAACAAGTTGTCATAATTAGTTGTCCATACAGTCGCGAGGCGAGGCAGAACTTTGTGCATCAATAGCGGTTGAGTTCGGTTCAATTCAAAGCAGAATTTGCTAAAAGCGTCCTCGGCGCGTTTTTTATCTATCAGCTCGAGCCGATCCACCGCTGTTGCGATCATTTCTGCGTTAGTGAAGCCTTCCCGCATGAACGAGATCACAGAGCTCTTAACGCCAGCGTCTGTTAGAAGCTTCTCGACAAGCCAGCTCCACGAGACGTCGTTGCCGTTACCCAATCCGAGGTAGCGTGCGCCGCAGTCCGAGGCGATGCGCGTTAGGGAGTTCCCGACTACGAATATTGGTTCCGCACTACGAGATCTTTCAATAGCATCCCTTAATGGGGCTTCAGCGCTGTCGAATATATCATGCACGATCGCTTGCATTGGATCAGGATCTGTCACGATATTTTTCCTAAATAGCCGAATCGATACTAAAGTATTGTTAGTTCTGTGCTCTTACAGTTTTACGACAAGCCTCCGAGGCGACGCGGCATTATGCCAGTCCGCGACTGCCGTGCCGCCGCCCTTCTTGAGGGCGCATGAATGTCAGGAGGCTTGTTCGAGATCCGCGCCAGGGAACCGCGCCAGCTCCGACCGCTCCCGTAATAGCTCCGGGTCCGTGGCCATGCGGGTCGAGCTGGGATTATCGAAAGCCGCATGGATGGCGCGGTGGCAGATCGGGTGGAGCGGTACCGTCTCACGGCCGCCGTGGCTTCTTGGTCGGACGTCGTGCCATTCCACCCGCCGCCCCAGCGGCCGTTCGCATAGCCAGCAGGCTCTGCCCTCCGTCATCGCCTCGCCGCCGCCCATTCCCCCATCCCGCTTGAATTGCCTGCCCCCCGCGCTATCAACGGCAGGGGACCGGCGGCAAGCCGGCATGAGGGAGTGTTTTTTGGCCGTCACCGAAGCCGCCGCGGGCGATCCCGCGCTGACCGACGATCGCCCGCAATGGTTCGGCCACCCGGCGCAGCTCGCCCGGCTGTTCAGCACCGAGGCCATGGAGCGCTTCGGCTATTATGGCATGCGGGCGCTGCTGACGCTCTACCTCACCAAGCATTTCCTGTTCAGCGATACGACGACGACAAGCCTCTACGGTGGCTTCACCGCGCTGGTGTATCTGACGCCGCTCATCGGTGGCCTGCTCGCCGACCGCTATCTCGGCTCCAAGAAAGCCGTGAAGTTCGGCGCCGTGCTGATGAGCCTCGGCTATCTCACCCTGTGCTTCGGCGGCGAGACCGCCAAACCCTTCGCGACGATCGACGGCCAGCGCTATGAAGTCGTCGTCGCCGGCGAAGGCGATGCCGAGCGGCAATATGTCGTCGATGGCGGCCGGCAACTGGCGATCAAGGGCAATGACGATGGCAGCGTTTCGCTGCTCGGCCCCGATGGCAGCGAGGCGCGCCGCATCGCCAAGGGCGGCTTCGCGTCGCAGGGCGAGCGCAGCCCCTGGTTCGTCGCCATCATGCTGATCGGCCTTTCCGCCGTCACCGTCGGCAACGGCTTCTTCAAGCCCAATATCTCGACGATGGTCGGCGAACTTTACGCCAAGGGCGACCGCCGCCGCGATGCCGGTTTCACCATCTTCTACATGGGGATCAATTTGGGATCGCTGGGGTCGCAGCTTGCCTGCCCCTTCCTTGCCGAAGCCTATGGCTGGTGGGCGGGCTTCGGCCTCGCCGCGATCGGCATGGCGCTGAGCTGGGGGCTGATTCAGTTCGCCGGCCCCAAGCTCGCCGGCTATGGCGAGACGCCGGCGGCCGAGGGCCCGGACCGCACGCTGGCGATCTACGCCGGCGCGCTGCTTGCCGTGCCGGTGATGTACCTGCTGTTCACCAATCTGATGGCGGCGCCGCCGCCGGTCGCCGGGGAGGGGATCGTCGGCTATCTCCTCGGGCTGCCGATCCTCGGCAAGGTGCTGTTCTTTACCTTCCTCGTTTCGGTGATCGCCATTCCGATCTGGTCGGCGCGCGTCGGCACCCGCCAGGAGTTCGAGATGATGCTGGCGGCGATCATCCTCGTCGTCTTCAACGTCGTCTTCTGGACGTTGTTCGAGCAGGCGGGATCATCTCTGACCTTGTTCGCCGATCGTAACACCGAGCTGTCGGTGTTCGGGCTGTTCGAGATCAGCGCCGGCCAGACGCAGTTCTTCAACGCGCTGTTCATCGTGCTGCTGGCACCGTTGTTCTCGGCGCTGTGGAAGGCGCTGGGTAACCGCGGGCTGGAGCCCGGCATCCCGATCAAGTTCGGCATCGCGCTGATGGGCGTCGGCGCCGGTTTCCTGCTGCTGGTCTGGGGGACGAGCTTCGCCGGGCCGGACTTCAAGGTCGGCCTCATTTGGCTTGCCGGGCTGTATTTCATCCATTCGGCCGCCGAGCTGTGCATTTCGCCGGTCGGGCTCAGCATGATCACCAAGCTGTCGATCGCGCGGATCGTCGGCATGATGATGGGGGTGTGGTTCCTGTCGATCTCCTGCGCGCAATATGTCGCCGGTGTCGTCGCCCAGGTGGCGAGTGTCGAAACCGTCGGCGGCCAGGTGACCAATCTGAAGGTCAGCCTCGATACCTATGCCGGGGTGTTCCAGACGATCGGGCTGATTTCGGCGGGGATCGGCCTGGTGTTGCTGCTGGGGTCGCCGCTGCTGAAGCGCTTGATGCACGGGGTGAAGTGATGCGGAACTGGGGGATTTTGCTCGCCGCGGCGGCGCTGGCGGCGTGCAGCGGCAAGGCGCCGCCGCCGGGATCGGCCTCCGCCAGGCCGGCGCCGGGCGCTCCGCCGCCCGAGGTCGTCAGCATCCCGAAGGACCCCTGGCCGTCGACGTACAAGGCCTATCCCGGCGTCACCACCGTCATTCGCAACGCCGTGGTCTATGACGGTACGGGCAAGAAATTCGCCCCCGGCGCGGTGCGGATCGAGAATGGCAAGATCGCCGAGGTCGGCGCCGAAGTCGCCATTCCCGCCGGCGCGACGGTGATCGACGCCGCCGGGAAGTATGTCACCCCCGGCGTCATCGATATCCATAGCCATCTCGGCGACTATCCGAGCCCAGCGGTCGAGGCGCTGAGCGACGGCAACGAAGCGACCAGCCCGTCGCGCCCCGAGGTCTGGGCCGAACATTCGGTCTGGCCGCAGGATGCCGGCTTCAGCCGCGCGCTCGCCGGCGGCGTCACCGCGCTGCACATCCTGCCTGGCTCGGCCAATCTTTTCGGCGGCCGCGGCACGACGCTCAAGACCGTCTATGGCCGCAGCGTCCAGGACATGAAGTTCCCGGGCGCCCCCTACAGCCTCAAGATGGCGTGCGGCGAGAACCCCAAGCGCGTCTATGGCAGCCGCAACCAGATGCCCGCCACCCGCATGGGCAACATCGCCTATGCCCGCCAGGTGTGGAGCGACGCTGCCGCCTACAAGCGCAAATGGGATGATTACACCCGCCGCGCCAAGGCCGGCACCGCCAAGCCGAGCGACGCCCCCCGCCGCGAGCTCGCCAACGACACGCTGATGGGGGTCTTGAACGGCGAGATCCTGATCCAGAACCACTGCTACCGCGCCGATGAAATGACCAACGTCATCGCGATGGCGCGCGAGTTCGGCTACAAGGTCACCGCCTTCCACCACGCCGTCGAAAGCTACAAGATCGCCGATATCCTGGCGAAGGAAGGCATCTGCAGCGCGATGTGGGCCGATTGGTACGGCTTCAAGATGGAGAGCTATGACGGCATCCGCGAGAATATCGCGCTCGTCGACAAGGCCGGCGCCTGCGCCGTGGTGCACAGTGATGACGCCAACGGCATCCAGCGCCTGAACCAGGAAGCCGCCAAGGCGATGGCCGCCGGCCGCCGCATGGGGCTGACGATCACCCCCGAGCACGCCTGGACCTGGCTGTCCTTGAACCCCGCCAGGGGCCTCGGCATCGCCGACAGGACCGGCAGCCTCGAGCCCGGCAAGATGGCCGATGTCGTGCTGTGGTCGGCCGATCCCTTCTCGGTCTATGCGCGGCCCGAAAAGGTCTGGATCGACGGCGCGGTGATGTACGATTGGGCCGATCCCAAGCGCCGCCCGATCGCCGATTTCGAGCTCGCCCAGCCGGGCGCGGGAGACGCCAAGTGAAGTCGCTGCTGACCGCTCTGCTCCTTGCCGCCGCCTCGCCGCTGGCGGCCGCGACCGTCGCCATTACCGGCGGCACCATCCACACCGCGACCGGCGCGGTGATCGAGAATGGCAGTGTCCTCATCACCGATGGCCGCATCACCGCGGTCGGTGCCGGGCTCGCCATGCCCGCCGGGGCGACCGTCATCGATGCCGCGGGCAAGCATGTGACGCCGGGCATCATCACCGCGATGTCGACCCTTGGCCTGGTCGAGGTCGAAGGCGTCCGCGCCACCAACGATGCCGCGGCGCGGACCTCGCCCTATGCCGCGGCGATCGACGTCGCCCCGGCGCTCGATCCTGCCTCGCGCAACATCGGCGTCGAGCGGCTTGGCGGTGTCACCCGCGCCGTCGTCGGCCCCGATCTCGCCGACGATGTCTTCGCGGGGCAGGGCGCCATCGTCAGCCTCGCCAATTCGCGCGACACGCTGATGCGCGCGCGCGCCTTCCAGTTCGCCAATCTCGGGGAGGACGGCGCCCGCGCCGCCGGCGGCTCGCGCCCCGCCGCCTGGGCGCAGTTCCACAATGCCCTCGCCGAAGCCGCGCGCTACGCCCGCAACCCCGCAGGCTATGAGGCGGGGACGGACAAGGAATCGCTGATCACCCGCGCCGATGCGGCGGCGCTGGTGTCGGTGATCGACGGCCGCCAGCCGCTGATCGTCGCCGTCGATCGCGCCAGCGATATCCTCACCGCGCTGAAGCTGCGCACCACCTATCCGAAACTGCGCCTGATCCTGCTGTCGGCGCGCGAAGCCTGGCTTGTCGCCGACGCGATCGCCGCGGCCAAGGTGCCGGTGATCACCCAGGCGCTGTTCGATCTGCCCGATGGCTTCGATTCGCTCGCCTCGACCCGCTCCAACGTCGGACGCCTCGTGCGCGCCGGGGTGGTGGTCGCCTTCGGCAATTTCGGCGGCATCGGCGGCGACACCCCGCGCAACCTGCCGCAACAGGCCGGCAACGCCGTGGCGCAGGCGAGCGTACCGGGGGGCGTCGGCCTCGGCCGCGAAGCGGCGCTGGCGGCGATCACCGCGATGCCGGCGGCGATCTTCGGGTTGAGCGACCTCGGCACGTTGGCGCCGGGCAAGCGCGCCGACGTCGTGGTGTGGGACGGCGACCCCCTCGAACTGACCTCGGCCCCCGTCGCGGTGCTCATCGACGGCGTGGCGCAGCCGATGACCAGCCGGCAGATGGAGTTGCGCGATCGGTATCGGGATTTGGGGCGGAGCGATTTGCCGTTGGCTTATCCGAGGTAGGGGCGCGTGGCGGGCAGGGGCTGAGCCGCTGCACCCGCTTTTCATGGTCCTAAGAAACCTGTTTGCGCTTAGACTCTGTTGATTCTCAAATAGCCATCGGACGTGACTAAGCTTCCGGCGTGGGCTGCCCGCAGGGCAATCGGTTTCATCCAGCGTTGATCGCTTGCATGATTGCATCTCGGGCAGACGGGCGTCCCGCGTATGACTTGCCAAGTGCTTTTTGCGTGAGAGCCAGCGCATCAAAAAGCTTAGGTGTGAAGTCCCGCGACCGTCCAAAACGTTCAGCCTTAAGGAACGCATTTAGGTCGCCGAAATGTGTGTTACGAAGTGCAGGCTCTTCGTGAATACTGTCTTCACTTCCCTGCGTGAAATAGCCCTCGATCAGCTCGACCGCCTGATTTAATAATTCACCTTTCGCCGTTTCGTCATTAAGGACTTTGCTGAGCGCAATGGAAAGTGATCGACTCGTCACTGTCATCTGGAAACGATTTAGCGTATCGCGAAGAAGTGTTATTACAACCATGTAGAAAACGAAGCGGCTCTGCCGGCGGGCTGGAGGACCTCCGCGCCCAAATTTTAACTCGTCGGCGGCTTCCTGTAACAGGTAGCACGCGTAAAGGTCTTCCACGCCAAACGCCTCTTGTCCCTCTTCAGGCAATGCCGTGATGCGCTTGAAGATAGAGCCCCCCGGTAAGAATGGCGGATTCTTTCCGAATGCCAGGCCGACTTCGCCAAGCCAGCCCGCGCCATAAACCTTGATGAGGTCAGCGGCGTTGACGTGCTGGTCAAACTGGCGCGTGGCCGGGTTCGCATTCTGCAATGCCTTCTGTGAATCCCACCCGCCGCGTTGGACTTCGAGATAAATATCATAGCGTTCAGCCATCCCGATCTTCCAGCCGCTGAAGTCGCTCGACAGCGCGAGAAAGTCTTTTTCTCGTACGGCGTTTTGGCTGTTTGTGTAGCGGGTAATCGCTTGCAAAAGCTGTTCACCAGCGGCGCCCACTTTAACGATCTTCGTGACTACCGTGCCGTCATTCGCACGCGTCTTCCAAGCTTCAATTTCGGGGTTAATGCCAGTCCCACCTGCGCGATAGTGCCGATGAAAAACCTCCCAAATAGTCCGGGAAGTTTGACAACCGTTAACGATATAAGGCGCGACAAGCTCAACTGCGCCGTCAGCTTCTGTCCAATCTGAGGCAACAATGGTTATGCCGTTATTATACAGGCCGAAGCGCTCGGGCGCATCGCGCAAAGTCTCCTGCATTCCCTTGTTAACCTTACCACGCCCACCGAGAAAACGGCGGACGTTTTTCTCGTAAATGCCGTCGAGATCGCCGGTCACATCGCGGTAGTCGACTAGAAACTTATAGAGGTCAGTAAGTCTAGTTGACCCGACCAGCAGGTCAGCGCCCGATGGCACAAGGTGCGATCGTAGCTTAACGCGTAGCCCAAACTCTGGTGCCTCTTCGGCAAGGCGACTGTAGATCGTTTCCACCGAAATTGCTTCAACATCAAACAAGCCGCCTATGTGTTCACGGCCCATCGTTCGTATATCACTGAGGATGATGCGCTGGTCATCGGTCAAGGGATGCTCGGTAGCAAAGACCATTATCAGCCGGTCATTGGCCCCGGCTTGCGACCGAAAAATATTCAGCCGTTCGCGCAGTCCCTCGGCCATCGAATTAAGGCCCGTGCGTCGGCCATCGAGTGTTTCAATGACCTTCTGCGCTTCGACCAATAAAGTTCGCGTTCCAGCAAACGCCGTGCCGTGTTTGCTTTGAATAAGATACCACGTGTGTCCCGGTTGGCCTTCGGATTCATCCTCCGGACCAATGTCGAGAACGGCAAGATCAATGCCGCCATCGCCTGCGCCGTCGCAGTACACGATTTCCAGGCCACTCTCAGGCGCATCGAGCCATTGCGTCACGATCTTTTGAGCAAACCGCCGCCCAAGCTCCGTTGTGGTGGGCGTACCTTCGATAACGCTTTCTCGCCACGAAGCTAGGAAAGCATCGAAATCGGGGAAGGTCGTGGTCATGGTAGCTCTGGCTCATGCGAAAGGTGGGCTTTATAAGCTGACTTTATTGAGCAATTTTGAACAGTTTGGCAATGAAGTTAAGCGATTGCAATTTGACTGCGAAACAACCTATAACTGGTCCGGTAGGTGCGACGCGATATCCATCTTCTCGTGCAGCACCCTGACGACATCGATCGCGTCGGCTACTTCGCGGTAGAAGATGAGGTGCGATCCGGCGCGACGGCGGCGATAGCCCGTTCGCACTTCGTCATAGGGCCGTCCAAGTTTCGGGTTGGCGGCCACCGCGTCGATGGCGGCCTGGATCAGGCGCAGATAGGTTTCGGCTTGGGCTTCATCCCAGCGCCGCGCCGTGTAATCCCAGATATCGTCGAGATCGGCGCGCGCCAGTGGCGACAGGACATAGCGGGTCACGCGGCGGCGGGCTTGGACCGCTTGGCGGCGATGAAAGCGTCGAAATCGAACGGCTGCGATTCGCCGCTGTTCTCTCCGGCGATCAGGGCGTCGCGAAGCGCCTGCAGGCGCGACTCATGCTCCTCGAGCAGCCGCAGCCCGGCGCGGACGACGTCGCTGGTCGAATTGTAGCGGCCACTGGCGACCTGCGCCTGCGCAAAACGCAGCATATGATCGCCAAGGCTGACTGAGGTGTTCTTGCCCGCCATCGTTCGACCTTCTGCTTGTACCAAGTTTTGGTATAGCGCCACGGCGTCAATCCGGCAATCATGTCCAGGCTGCGGCCGTCACTCGGGAGCACTGTCCGCGCGAAAGCATTTCCCCGCGCGGCAACCACCCCCTCCCGCCGCGCTGCGCGCGAGTCGCCTCCCCCCTCCAGGGGGAGGAAATTGGCTCCCCTCCCGCTTGCGGGAGGGGTTGGGGGTGG
>LJHX01000025.1 GCA_001295935.1 alpha proteobacterium AAP81b | reverse complement strand
GGGGGCCGGGCCACCGCACGGCCTGTCGCTCATCATGGCGATTGCCGACCACCCCTGGACGCGGGCGAGCAAGGATGCCGCCGCCGTTCGCATCGCGATGACGGTTGCCGAGGTCGGGGCGCGCGACGGCACGCTGATCGAGATCACCAGCGAAGCGGGGCTCGATAGCGACGAACCGGCGCTGGGCGAACGCCGCGTCACCGGGCGCATCCATGCCGACCTGTCGGTGGGGACGAATGTCACCGGTGTCGTGCCGCTCAAGGCCAATGACGGCATCTGCTCGCCGGGCGTCAAGCTGCACGGTGCCGGCTTCATCGTGACGCCTGAACAGGCGGTGGCGCTCGGGCTGGGCAGGCGGCCGGGGCTGGAGGCGCATATCCGCCCCTATCGCAACGGCCGCGACCTGTTGCAGCGGTCGCGCGGGGTAATGGTGATCGATTTCGACGGCCTAAGCGAGGGCGAAGTCCGATCGCGATTCCCTGAAGCCTATCAGCATATTCTGAAGACCGTGAAGCCGGAGCGAGATCAGAATAACGAGGAATATCGTCGTTTGAATTGGTGGCTTTTTGGCCGTCGCAACACATTGATGCGAGGATTTACCAAGGGGCTGGGTCGGTATATCGCCACTGTCGAAACTTCGAAGCACCGCGTCTTCCACTTTCTCGACACTAGTATCCTGCCGGACAACATGCTGGTTGCGATCGGTTCGGACGATGCCTTCCATCATGGCGTTCTATCGTCAGCGTTGCATGCCCAATGGGTACTGCAAGTCGGCGGCTGGCTCGGCGTTGGTAACGACAATCGCTATTCCAAATCGCTGGTCTTCGACCCCTTCCCCTTCCCCGATGCCACCGCCGCGCAGCGCACCACCATCGCCGCTATCGCCGAGGAACTTGACCTTACCCGCCGTGTCGCGCTCGATGAAAATGCCGGGCTGACGATGACCGGGCTGTACAATCTCGTCGCGGCGATCCGCGGCGGCGCGGCGCTGACGGCGGAACAGGAAGCGCAGGCGACGCGGGCGCGGGCGCGGATCGTCGCCAAGCTGCATGGCGACCTCGATGTCGCGGTGGCCGCCGCCTATGGCTGGCCGGCCGATCTGGCGCCGGCGGAAATCGTCGCGCGGCTGGTGGCATTGAACCGCGAGCGCGCTGCCGAGGAAGCGGCGGGGCAGGTGCGCTGGTTGCGGCCGGACTATCAGGCGCCGAAGGGGTAGAATCTCCTCCCCCTGGAGGGGGAGGCGACTCGCGGCGTAGCCGCGGCGGGAGGG
>LJHX01000024.1 GCA_001295935.1 alpha proteobacterium AAP81b | reverse complement strand
GGCTTCGGCGGCGCCGGCGCGGCTCCAGGCGGCCCAGGCGGCGCGCACCGCGGCGACCTCGCGCCCCAGCCCGCCGAAGCCATCGAGCAACGCGCGATGGCCGCGCGCCGCCAGCAGGCCGCGATCGTCGCTCTGGCCATGGATCTCGACGAGCGCCGCGCCGACTTCGCGCAGCAGGGTCGCCGAGACCGGCTGGTCGTTGACATGCGCCCGGCTGCCGCCATCGGCCTTCAACTGGCGGCGGACGATGATCGGGCCGTAGCAATCGATATCGTTGGCCGCCAGCAACAGCCGCGCCGGATGATCGGCGGCGACGTCGAATTCGGCCGCCACCCGCGCCGCCTCGCTGCCGGCGCGGACCAGTCCCGCATCGGCGCGCGCCCCCAGCGCCAGCCCCAGCGCATCGAGCAGGATCGACTTGCCGGCGCCGGTTTCGCCGGTCAGGACCGACAGGCCGGCGGCGAAGTCGAGGCTCAGTGCCTCGATCAGCACGACGTTGCGGATGTCGAGAAGGGTCAGCACGCGCCGAGTGATAGCCGGCGCCACCGGCTGGCGCAAAGCGCCACAAGCGGGCGCAAAGCACCGCGCCGCGGCGGGACCGGCGCCGGGCTTTGGGCTTGCGCTGCCGGCGGAAATCCCTATACGGCACCGCTTCGCGTGAGACAGGGCAGCGACGTATCCGGCTGCCTGCCAGCCTCATTCGGCGGAAGCAATGATGACGGCGCGCCGCGCCACGACAGGATGACAGGTGCCGCATGGCCGTTCCGAAACGCAAGACTTCGCCTTCCAAGCGCAACATGCGCCGCAGCCACCATGCCCTGACGCCGGTGGCGTTCCAGGAGTGCCCGAACTGCGGCGAGCTCAAGCTGCCGCACAATCTCTGCAACGCCTGCGGCCACTACAACGGGCGCGAAATCGTCGAAATCTCGGCCTGATTTCTGTCGGCTGAGCGGCCTTGGGGGCAGGCGCGGGTCCGATGATCGTCAAACCCGTCGCGGCGCCGATCGTCGCGCTCGACGTCATGGGCGGTGATGCCGGTCCGGAAGCGGTGATCGCCGCCGCCGAGGTCGCTTCGGAACGCTATCCGCGGCTGGCCTTCCGGCTGTACGGCCCCGAACCCCGCATCCGCGCCGAACTGGCGCGCTCGCCGCGGCTGGCGAAGATCGCCACCATCGGCCACACCGACGAAGTCGTGCTCGGCACCGACAAGCCGGCGCATGCGCTGCGCCGCGCGCGGACCTCGTCGATGGGCATGGCGATCGACGCGGTGAAGAACGGCGAGGCGCACGCCGCGGTCTCCGCGGGCAATACCGGCGCGCTGATGGCGATGGCGCTGTTCGGCCTGCGCACCCTCGACGGCATCGACCGCCCGGCGCTGGCGGCGCTGATGCCGACCCTGCGCAATGATTCGGTGATGCTCGATCTGGGCGCCAATACCGAGTGCGATGCCGACAATCTGGTGCAGTTCGCCGTGATGGGCGCGGCCTTCGCGCGGACGGTGCTCGGCCTCGAACGCCCGCGCGTCGCGCTGCTCAACATCGGCGAGGAGGAGCTGAAGGGCACCGACGAGTTGCGCGATGCCGCCGCCATCCTGCGCGCCGCGACCGACCTGCCGCTGGCCTTCGAAGGCTTTGTCGAAGGTGACAAGATCGGCCAGGGCCATGTCGATGTCATCGTCACCGATGGTTTTTCGGGCAATATCGCGCTGAAGACCGCCGAGGGCACCGGGCGGCTGGTTTCCGGGCTGCTGGCGCAGGCCTTTCGCTCGTCGTGGCTGACGCAATTGGGGTATCTGCTGTCGCGCGGTGCGCTGCGGGCGCTGCGCGCGCACCTCGATCCCAACGCCCATAATGGCGCGGTTTTCCTGGGGCTGAACGGCGTCGTCGTCAAAAGCCATGGCAGCGCCAATGTCCGCGGCATCGCCAATGCCATCGGCGTGGCGCATGATCTCGTCGTGGACAATGTCGGCACCCGCATCAGCCAGGATCTGGCGCGAATCCGCTCGACGCCGGCGCTGGCCTCGTGAGCCGCACATGATTCGGGCGCGCATCATCGGCACCGGCGGCTATCTGCCGACCAACATCGTCAGCAACGCCGATCTGGCGGCGCGCGTCGAGACCAGCGACGAATGGATCGTCGAGCGCACCGGCATCCGCCAGCGCCACATCGCCGCCGAGGGCGAGTTCACCTCGGATCTCGCCACCGCCGCCGCCGTTGCCGCGCTGGCCAGCGCCGGCATCGCCGCCGCCGATGTCGACCTGATCGTCGTCGCCACCGCCACCCCCGACCAGACCTTTCCGGCGTGCGCCACCGTCGTTCAGAAGAAGCTTGGCATGACGCACGGCGTCGCCTTCGATATCGCCGCGGTCTGCTCAGGCTTTCTCTATGCGCTGACCGTCGCCGACGCGCTGATCACCTCAGGCGCGCATCGCAACGCGCTGGTCATCGGCGCCGAAACCTTCTCGCGGCTGCTCGACTGGGAAGATCGTGCCACTTGCGTGCTGTTCGGCGATGGCGCTGGCGCCGTGGTGCTGCGCGCCGAAACCGGCACCGGGGCGGCGACCGATCGCGGCATCCTCGCCCACCGCCTGCACAGCGACGGCCGCTACAACGATCTGCTGTTCGTCGATGGCGGCCCGGGATCGACCGGCACCACCGGCAAGCTGCGCATGAAGGGCCGCGAGGTCTTCCGCCATGCCGTCGTCAACCTGGCTGCAGTGGTCGGCGAAACGCTCGGCGCCATCGACCTGACGCCGGCCGATATCGCCTGGATCGTTCCCCATCAGGCGAATTTCCGCATCCTCGAGGCAACCGCCAAGAAGCTCGACCTTCCGATCGGCCGCATCGTCGTCACCGTCGATGCCCACGCCAACACCTCGGCGGCGTCGGTGCCGCTGGCGCTCGATACCGCCGTTCGCGATGGCCGTATCAAGACCGGTGATTTGTTGCTATTGGAGGCGATGGGCGGCGGCTTCACTTGGGGCGCAGCGGCGGTACGCTGGTAAGCTCGCGCCAATTCGGTCGGAATTGGCGCGCTGTCACGGAACCGACGCATTGCATCGCGCCGATCGTGCGTTAAGCTGTCGCGATCGAGCAGGCGACAGACGACGTTGGGGGATAAAGATGGCCAAGACCGAAAGCATCGCCGCGGGCAGCCTGACGCGCGCCGACCTTGCCGACGCCGTCCATGGTGAGATCGGCCTGTCGCGCTCTGAATCGGCGGCGCTTGTCGAAGCCGTGCTCGATCAGATCTGCGAGGCGCTCGTCGCCGGCGATAACGTCAAGATCTCGTCCTTCGGCAGCTTCGTGCTGCGCAACAAGGGCCTGCGCATCGGCCGCAACCCCAAGACCGGCGTCGAAGTGCCGATCGAGCCGCGCACCGTGCTGACCTTCCGCCCCAGCCAGCTGCTGCGCGAAGCGATCAACGCGGACGCCCCGGCGTGAGCGTCGACAAGTCCGATCGCGCCTTTCGCACCATCAGCGAAGCCGCCGAGGTGATCGGCGTGCCGCAGCACGTGCTGCGCTTTTGGGAAACGCGCTTTGAACAATTGCAGCCGCTGAAGCGTGGCGGCAATCGCCGCTATTATCGCCCGGCCGACATGGCGCTGCTGGAAAACATCCGCGCCATGCTGCACGATGAGGGGCTGACCATTCGCGGCGCCCAGCAGGTGCTGGCGGCGCGCGAGCGGCCGCTGGCGGCGCGGGTTGCCGGCCCCGCCGATCCGCGCGTCGAACCCGGCGACGACCGCCTGGCGCGGCTGTGTGCCATGCGCGACCGCCTCAAGATGGTGCTGGCCGCCTGACGTGAAAAGTCTGGCGGTGTTCAGCGTCAAGGGCGGCGTCGGCAAATCGGCGCTCGCCGTCAACCTCGCCCATGCCGCCGCCACCCTGTCGGCGCGGCGGACATTGCTGTGGGATCTCGACACCCAGGGCGCCGCGACCTTCACCCTGCGCCTCGCAGCCGCCGCCGGATCGGCGCGCAAGGGCATCGCCGAGGGCGACCTGGCGCCGCTCGTCCAGGCCAGCGACTATCCCCGCCTCGATGTCCTCGCCGCCGACAAGTCGCTGCGCCATCTCGAAAAGCAGCTGGTCGAGGACGACAAGGCCAAGCGCCTCAAGAAGCTCATCAAGGGCTTCGACAAGGATTATGACCGCGTCATCCTCGATTGCCCACCGGGGCTGACCGAGCTTGCCGAACAGGTGTTCCGCGCGGTCGATCTGCTCGTCGTGCCGATGCTGCCGTCGCCGCTGTCGGTGCGTGCCTATGACCAGCTTGTCGAGCATCTGGCACGCTTCCGTGGCGCGCCGGCGGTGCTGCCGGTGTTCACCATGGTCGACCGCCGCAAGACGCTGCACCGCGATACCGTCGCCGCCAGCCCGGAGCGGCTGACCATCCCCTATGCCGCCGCGGTCGAGACGATGGCGGCGACGCAGACGCCGGTGCTCGCCGCCGCGCCGACGTCGGCCGCCGGCAAGGCGCTGGCGGCGCTGTGGGCGCAGGTCGAAAGGGGGCTGACGACGGGTTGAGGGCGATTGCCTTCGGACCCGCTCATGCCGAGCGAAGTCGAGGCACCGCGCGAACACGCCACGTGCCTCGACTTCGCTCGGCATGAGCGAGTTTGGGAACCCTATTCCGCTGCCACCCGGTCCGGCGTCCCCGGCGCTGGCAGCGCCTTGACCTCGGCGGCGCCGCGCCACGAGCGGATGCGGGCGTTAAGCCCCTCGATCCCGAGATAGACGACCGGCGTGATGAACAGGGTCAGCACCTGGCTGACGAGCAGCCCGCCCATCACCGCGATGCCGAGCGGCTGGCGGAGTTCGGCACCCGCACCGATCCCGAGCGCCAGCGGCAGCGCGCCGGCCATGGCGGCGAAGGTCGTCATCATGATCGGCCGGAAGCGCGTCGAGGCGGCCTCGCGGATGGCGTGCGCCGGCGTCCAGCCATTGGCGCGCTGCCCGGCGAGCGCAAAGTCGATCATCATGATGGCGTTTTTCTTGACGATGCCGATCAGCAGCACGACGCCGATGATGCCGATGACGTCGAGCGGCATGCCGAACAAAGTCAGGAATGCGACGGCGCCGATGCCCGCGGCAGGCAGGCCACTCAGAATGGTGATCGGATGGGCGAAGCTTTCATAGAGCACGCCCAGCACGATGTAGATGACGACGATCGCCGCCAGGAACAGGATCGGCATCGACGCCGTCGAGGCTTCGAACTGCTGGGCATTGCCGCCGAAGGCGCCGTTGACCGCGGCGGGCTGGCCGAGTTCCTGCGCCGCCGCCTCGATCAGCGGCTTGGCCTGGGAGAGCGCCACCCCCTTGGCGAGGTTGAACGAGATCGTCACCGCCGGCAGCTGGCTCTGGTGGGCCACAACAAGCGGCGCGCCGCCGATCGTCACCCGCGTCACCGCCGACAGCGGCACCAGCGTCGCCGGCAGGCCATTCGAGCCATCCGAGCGGACCTGCAGCCGGCCGATGACATCGGGGGTCAGCTGGTCGGCCTCGGCAACCTCCATGATCACCTGATAAGTATCGACATCGGTGTAGATGCTCGAAATCTGCTGGTTGCCATAGGCGGCGTAGATCGTCTGACGAATGGCGGCGACGGGCACGCCCAGCCGGCTGGCGGCGTCGCGGTCGATCTCGACAAAGGCCTGGCGGGCGCCGCGCTGATAGTCCGACGAGACATCCTCGAACCCCGGCGTCGCGCGCAGCTTCGCCTCGAGCCGCGGCGCATATTCGTAGAGCGTCTCCTTGTCGACCGCCGCCAGCGTGTACTGGTAGTTGGTCGACGACGCCCGGCCGCCGAGCTGGAGGTTCTGCGGGATGTTGGGATAGGCGGCGAAGCCCGGAATGTTAGCGAGCTTCCTGCGCAGCCGCGCCTGGACGACCTCGGCGGGGTCGCGCTCGGCGCGCGGCTTCAGCGGTGCGAACATGCGGCCGCGATTGGACGATTCGCCGCCGCCGACGACCGAATTGACGCGCAGCACGGCGGGGTCGGCGCGGACGATGCGCGCCACTTCGTCCTGCTTTTTCAGCATGTCGTCATAGCTGATATCGGCGGGCGCCTCGGTGCCGATGAAGATCGTGCCGGTATCCTCGGTCGGGAAAAAGCCCTTGGGGACGACGATGAAGCCCCAGACGGCGACGCCGATCGAGACGATTGTCAGCACGCCGACGATCCGCGCCCGCCGCACCGTCCAGTCGAAACCGCGCATATAGGCGCGGTGCATGCCGCCGAAGGCCGCCGTCGAGGCGCGCGCGACGCGACTGTTGGGTTCCTGATGGCCTTCCTTGAGCACCCGCGCCGCGATCATCGGGATCAAGGTCAGCGACAGTACCGCCGAAACGACGATGGCGATGGTCAGGGTCACGGCGAACTCGAAGAACAGCCGGCCGATGACGCCGCCCATGAACAGCAGCGGGATGAAGACGGCGACGAGGCTGACCGAGATCGAGATGACGGTGAAGCTGATTTCGTTGGCGCCGGTGACCGCGGCGGCGCGCGGGCGCTCGCCATCCTCGACATGGCGGACGATATTCTCGAGCACGACGATGGCATCGTCGACGACGAAGCCCGTCGCCAGGGTCAGCGCCAGCAGCGACAGATTGTCGAGGTTGAAGCCGAACAAATACATGCCGGCAAAGGTGCCGACCGCGGCGATCGGCAGGACGATCGCCGGCACCAGGGTCGCGCGCGCGTCGCCGAGCACGAGGTAGATGACGAGGATGACGAGCAGCGCCGTGCCAACGAGGGTGATCTGCGCGTCGAAAACCGAATCGCGCACCGACTCCGAACGGTCGACCAGGGTGAAGATCCGCGTCGTCGGCGGCATCGCTTCCTTGACCGCCGGCAGCGACGCCAGCACGCTGTCGACCAGCTTGACGACATTGGCGCCGGGCTGGCGGGTGACGGCGACGATCAGCGAGGGTTCGCCATTGACCTTGGCGCCGCCGCGCAGCTGCTCGAAGCTCGAATAGACCTTGGCGAGGTCCTTGAGCTTCACCGGCAGGCCATTGGCCGCCGCGACGGTGATCTCGGCAAAATCCTTCGGGGCTTCGAGAACGCCGCTGGCATCGAGGATATAGCTGCGCTCGCCGCCGGTGATCGAGCCGACGGGGGCGTTGCTATTGGCCGCCGCCACCGCATTCGAGACATCGGCGATGGTCAGGCCGCGCGCCGCCAGCGCGGCGGGATCGAACTGGATGCGGATGGCGAAGCGCCGGCTGCCATAGGTCTGCACCTGCCCCGCCCCCGGCAGGGTCGAGACGCGCGGCACCATCAGCGTATCGACGAGCGTCTGCAGGTCATTTAGCGGCCGCGTCTTGTCCTGGACGACGAGCAGCAGCACCGGCTGGTCGGCGGGGTTGACCTTGGTGAAGGTCGGCGGCGCCGGCAGCTCGCGTGGTAGCCGGCGGGTCACCGCCGACAAGGCCGATTGGACGTCCAGTGCCGCCGAATCGATGTCGCGATCGAGCTCAAACTGGATGGTGATGTTGGTCGACCCCGCCGACGAGGTCGAGGTGATCTGGTCGATGCCGGCGATCGTCGACAGCTGGCGCTCGATCGGCGTCGCCACCGACGATGCCATGACGCCGGGGTTGGCGCCGGGCAGGCTCGCCTGGATCTGGATCGTCGGCAGGTCGACTTCGGGAAGCGCCGACACGGCAAGCTGGCGATAGCCGAACAGCCCGGCGAAAACGATCGCGAAGCTGAGCAGGATCGTCGCGACCGGGCGCTCGACGAAGAGGCAGACGACGCTCATCCGCCGCGCACCACCGGCGCTGCGGCGGGCGTCGCGGCGGGCGCGGCGTCGGCCGCGCGCGAGGCATTTTCGGGACGCGCCTTCAACCGCACCGGATCGCCGGGTTTCAGCTTGGCGAGCGTGTCGGTGACGATGCGATCGCCCGGCGCAACGCCGCCGGCGAGATACACGCGGCCATCGGCGCGGCCGGCGATGGTGACATCGCGCATCATGACCTTGCTGTCCTTGCCGACCAGCCAGACGAAGGGCGCGTCGCGGCCGACCTGGACCGCCGCCTCGGGCAGCGCGATGCGCGGTTGCGGGCTGGCGAGCGGCATGCGGATGGTGACGATGGCGCCCGGCCACAGCGCGTCGTCGGCATTGGCGAATTCGGCCTTGGCGGCGACGCTGCCGTTGCCGGGATCGACATTGTTGTCGAGAAAGGCGAGGCGCCCGCGGGCGATCGGCGTTTCGGCGGCGGCGGTGCCGCCATCGACCGCGGTGTCCGCCGCGACGCCGCGGCTGCTCACCGTCACGGTGACGCCGCTGCGCATGGCGCTTCGCACCGCGTCGATCGCCTCGGGCGGCACCGGAAAGCGCACCTGGATCGGCGACAGCTGGTTGATGGTGACGAGCGGCAGCGTATCGGCGGCGCGGACATTGGCGCCGAGGCGGAAATTGATCTCGCCGGTGCGGCCGCTGACCGGGGCGCGGACGACGAGATAGCTGAGCTGGGTCTGCGCGGCGCTGACCGCGGCGCGGGCGCTGTCGATACCGGCGCTGCCGCCCAGAGCCGCGGCGCGGCGGCTGTCGAGGGTGGCGCCCGAGACGAAACCGTTCTTGACCAGCGCCTGGGCGCGCTTGAAATCGGCGCTGGCCTGCGCCGATGTCGCCTCGGCGGTGGCGAGCGCGGCGCGCGCCTGGGCGAGTTCGGCGCGCGCGGCGCGGTCGTCGAGCTGGAAGAGCGTCTGGCCGGCACGGACGAAATCGCCCTCGCGGAAGAAGATCCGGGTGATCTGGCCATCGGCGCGCGCCTTGACGGCGACCGATTGCAGCGGCGTCACCGTGCCGATCGCCTCGATGCGCGGCGCGAAGGCGTCGGTGCTGGCGAGCTGGGTACCGACGAGCTGCGCCGGCCGGGCGCGCGGCTTGCCGGCGTCGCCGCCGCCGCCACAGCCAGCGAGTGTCGCGGCAAGGCCGACGACGATCAGGAGGGGCGACAATCTCATCAGCGCTACTACAGGCCTTTTACGTCGGCGTCGGCGGGTTTCCCCTGTCGCCCTAACAACCCATGACAAGCCCAACAAGCGCCGCCACGGCGCGGCGGTGCCACGACACGGCGGCTGGCGGCCTTTTGCCACGACGGTCAGGCGCGCAGCCGCCACCCCGAGCGCAGCACCCGATAGCAGGCCCAGGTCAGCAGCAAATTGGCGACGAGCAGGATGATCGCGCCCTGCCCGAGCAAGCCATCGGACTGGCCGATGAATCCGCTGCGAAAACCGTCGATGATGTAGAAAAACGGATTGGCATGGCTGAGATCGCGCAGCAACGGGTTGACGCGATCGATGGCGTAGAAGGTGCCGGAAAGTAGCGTCAGCGGCTGGATTATGAAGTTCGTGACGGCGGCGGCATGATCGAATTTTTCTGCCCAGACGCCGGTCAGGATGCCGAGCAGCGCCAGCAGCACCGGCCCCATGGTGCCGAAATAGACAACCAGCAGCGGATCGCGAATCGGCACGTCGACCCCCGGCGCCACCAGCATCACCGCCCAGACGGCGATACCGACCAGCCAGGCGCGGGTCAGCGCGCCCGCGACATAGGCGGCGACGAGTTCGCCCGCCGACAGTGGCGGCATCAGCACATCGACGATCGACCCCTGGATCTTGGCGACGAGCAGCGACGACGACGAATTGGCGAAGGCGTTCTGGATCATGCCCATGACGATAAGGCCGGGGCCGAGGAAATCGGCATAGGGCACGCCGAGGATCGTCGTCCGCGCCCGGCCCAGCGCGACGCTGAAAATCACCAGGAAAAGCAGCGTCGTCATCGCCGGCGCCCAGACGGTTTGCAATTGCACCTTGAAAAAGCGCCGCACCTCCTTCAGATACAAAGTCTTCAATCCTTCCCAATTGACCGAAGGAATCACTACCTCACCCGGTTCGGGGTGCCGGTGCGTCGGGCTGTTTGGCGGGATGAGGGGCTGTTGCATCGAAAAGGGCCTTCCTGACAGGGGCCTTAGCGCCGCGACGACGCCCCCGGCAAGTCGGACCAACCGGACCGGCATGAAGGTTGCGCGGGTCCGCCCGCTTGAGGTTGCATGATGGTCTGGACCGACGAGCGCATGGCATTGCTGAAGGAATGCTGGGAATCCGGCATGACGGCGAGCCAGATTGCCGAAAAACTCGGCGAAGGCGTCAGCCGCAATGCCGTGATCGGCAAGGCGCACCGCCTCGGGCTGAAGGCGCGGCCGTCGCCGGTGAAGGCCGGCGAGGAAGGCGAAGCCGCGGTTGCGCCGCCGACACCGCCGCCTGTCGCTGCGGTGGCACCCGCCCCCGCCCCTTCCGCCCCGGTCGCGCGGGCGGCGCCGAAGAAGGTCGCCACCAAAGGCAAGCCCGCCAAGACGACCCTGCTCGATCTGAGCGAGAAGGTCTGCAAATGGCCGATCGGCCATCCGGGCGACGCCGATTTCCACTTCTGCGGCAAGGCTTCGCAGGCGGGCTTTCCCTATTGCACCGAGCATTGCCTCGTCGCCTATCAGGCGCAGCTGCCGCGCCGCGACCGCGATCGCCGGCCGCCGCCGCAGATGCCGGGGATGCCGCGCCGCTAGGGCTCAGGTTGCGTCACTCACCGTGCCAGTTTACGTAAACGGCAAGGGAGAGCTGCCGTGACCGCCATCGAAACCCGTGAAGCCGATGTCGATGTGCTGATCGTCGGCGCCGGCCTGTCGGGGATCGGCGCCGCCGTGCACCTCAAGCGCGACTGCCCCGATCGCAGCTTCGCCATCGTCGAGGGGCGCGAGGCGATCGGCGGCACCTGGGACCTGTTCCGCTATCCCGGTGTCAGGTCGGACAGCGACATGTACACGCTCGGCTATCGCTTCAAGCCGTGGCGCGCGGCGAAGGCGATCGCCGACGGCCCGTCGATCCGCAGCTACATCCGTGAAACCGCCGCCGAGCACGATATCGACCGCCACATCCATTTCGGCCGCAAGGTCACCGCTGCCGCCTGGGATTCGGCCGCGGCGCGCTGGACGGTGACGGCGACGCGCAGCGACGGCGGCACGGCGACCTTCCGCGCCAATTTCCTCTACATGTGCTCGGGCTATTACAGCTATTCCGAAGGCTACCGCCCGACCTGGGCGGGCGAGGCCGACTTCGCCGGGCAGATCATCCACCCGCAATTCTGGCCCGAGGACCTTGACTATGCCGGCAAGCGCGTCGTCATCATCGGCTCGGGCGCCACGGCGGTGACGCTGATGCCGGTCATGGCAGAGACGGCGGCGCAGGTGACGATGCTGCAGCGCTCGCCGACCTATATGGTCAGCCGGCCGTCGTCGGACGCGATCGCCGATGTGCTGCGCAAGCTGCTGCCGGCGCAGCTCGCCTACGACCTCATCCGCTGGAAGAATGTCACGCTCGGCATGTGGTTCTATGGCCAGGCGCGCAAGAACCCGGCGAAGGTGAAAGCTGCGCTGATGAAGCGCCTCGAACCGCTGCTGCCGGCGGGCTATGACATGGGCACGCACTTCAGCCCGCGCTACAACCCCTGGGACCAGCGGCTGTGCCTGGTGCCCGACGCCGACCTGTTCGACGCCATCAAGGCGGGCAAGGCCGATATCGTCACCGATACCATCACCCGCTTCGAAGCCGGCGGCATTCGCCTCGCCTCGGGGGCGCTGCTCGAAGCCGATATCGTCGTCGCGGCGACCGGGCTCAAGCTCGAGGCGCTGGGCGGCATGGCGGTCAGCGTCGATGGCAGCCCGCGCCGCGTCGCCGACTGCCTCGCCTACAAGGGGATGATGTTCTCCGGCATCCCCAATCTCGCCGCGAGCTTCGGCTATATCAACGCCAGCTGGACGCTGCGATCGGACCTGATCGCCGAATATGTCGGCCGGCTGCTCAATCACATGAAGGCGACCGGCACGGCGATCGCGACGCCGACGCCGGGGCCCGACGTCACCCCGGCGCGGGTGCTGATGGACCTGACCTCGGGCTATGTCGCACGCGGCGCCGACGCCCAACCGAAATCGGGCAACCGCGCGCCCTGGATCGTCACCGCCAACTACAAATACGACCGCAAGGAACTGCGCGAGGGTCCCGTCACCGACGAGATGGTGTTCGGCGCGAGGCCCGTCGCCGCCGCGTCGCCAAGCTTCGCCGAGGCCGCCGAATAGCGCCGCGCAACCGTCAGGTGCAGTTCGGTACCGCCGAGCGCCGCAGCACCCGCCCCGGCAGATTGGTGGCGGGCTTGCCGCCATCGATCGCCAGCTGGCCGTTGACCACCAGCGTCGTCACGCCGACCGCCAGCGCCTCGGGGTTGACATAATCCGACCGTGGCGCAAAGCGGCGCGGGTCGAACACCACGACATCGGCGAACCAGCCGGGGCGGAGATAGCCGCGGCGATCGAGCCCCAGCAGATCGGCGGTGCGCCCCGTCGACTGGCGGATGAAGGTCGCCAGCGGGATGGTCTTTCGTTCGACGACATAGCGCGCATATTTGTAGGGGAAGGTGCCGGCGATGCGCGGATGCCCGGCGCTGCCGTCCGATCCGGTGACCACCCAGGGCTGGCGCATCAGCGCTTCGATATCGGCCTCGATCATGTTGAACGACGCGACCGAACTTCCCTCAGGAGCATCGTGGATGATGCGCAACGCCGCATCGATGGCATCGACGCCCCAATCGGCCGCCACGGCGTCGAGGCGCTTGCCCGTCCATGGTCGCCCCGCCGAGGTCAGCAGCAGCGCATTGGCGCCGCCGCGCCGCCGCAGATTGTCGGCCATGTCGCGCCGCAGCCGGTCGCGCTGCGCCGGGTCCTCGATGCGCGCCTTGATCGCCGTGATGCCGCCATCCAGCGCCCAGGCCGGCAGCAGCGAGGCGATGAGGCCCGAACCGCTCGCGGTGTAGGGATATTGGTCGGCGGTCACTGCCTGGCCCGCCGCCTGCGCCGCGGCGATCCGCGCGATCACCGCCGGCGCCTGGCCGTGGACATCGATGCCGAGCGCCTTCAGATGCGCGAAATGCACCGGCATCCCGGCCTCGCGGCCGATGCGCAGCGCCTCGTCGACCGACGCCAGCAGGCCGATGCCATAGCTCGATTCGTCGCGCTGATGGGTGTCGTAGAAGCCGCCGCGCCTGGCGGCTTCGCGCGCCACGGCGATGACTTCGTCGGTCTTGGCGAATTTCTGCGGCGCGTAGAACAGCCCGGCGGACAGCCCGAGCGCGCCGTCGCACATGGCACGCGCGACGAGCCCCTGCATCCGCGCCAGCTGCGCCGCGTTCGGCGCGACATCGCCTTCGCCGACGACTTCCTTGCGGACGGCGCCAAAACCGACGAACGACGCCATATTGGGGCCGATCGGCCGCGCCGCCAGCGCGCGGGTCTGGCCGGCGACATCGAAGCTGCCGGCGCCATCATTGCCGGTGACAATGGTGGTAACGCCCTGCGCCAGCCAGAGATCGAGCCGGCGGCGCGCCGCATCCGCGGCGGTGAAATCGGCATGGGTATGCGGGTCGATGAAGCCCGGCGCGACGATAAGGCCGCTGGCATCGATGCTGCGCCGGGCGCGCAGCTTCGCGGCCTTGCCGACGTACGTCACCCGGTCGCCGGTGATGGCGACATCGCCGACGAACGCCGGCCGGCTGCTGCCATCGTGGATGGTGCCGCCCTTCAGCACCAGATCGGCGACGGGCACGGGCGTCGCCCCGAGCAACAGCACGAACGACAGCGCGGCGCCGCCGCGGACCAACTTCTTCATGACACCCCCCTGGTATCGGTTTGAAAAAGCAATCAACAGATACGCCGATCGATACGCGCCGCCGACAGACTATCGCCTAAATGCGTTCCTTCACATAGCGCCCGGGGGCGGCCTCGATGATGCCGAACTTGCCGCCATCGGCGCCGCTGCCGGGCACCCGCGCCGGCACCCTGTCCCCCGACCGCGGCGCTATCCAGGCGATCCAGTCGGGCCACCAGCTGCCCTTGGTCTCCTTGGCCGCCGCGACGAAGTCGTCGAACTTCGCCGGCAGCGTGTCGGACGTCCAATATTGATATTTCCCCGACGTCGGCGGGTTGACGACGCCGGCGATATGGCCCGACCCCGCCAGCACGAAGCGCTTTTCGCCACCAAATTGCCCGGTCAGCTTGTAGGCCGAGCGTGCCGGGGCGATGTGATCCTCGCGGCCGCCCTGGATATAGGCCGGCGTCGCCACCGTCGTCAGGTCGATGGGCACGCCGAGGATGGTCAGCCCGCCCGGCTTGACCATCAGATTGTCGCGATAGATGTCGGCGAGATACTGGCGGTGCCAGCGCGCCGGCACATTGGTCGCGTCGCCGTTCCAGTAAAGCAGGTCGAAGGGGAAGTAATCCTTGCCCAGCAGGTAGTTGTTGACGACATAGTTCCAGATGAGGTCGTTCGAGCGCAGCAGGTTGAAGGTCGTCGCCATGTAGCGGCCGTCGAGCCAAGGCTGGTCGGCGGTCAGCCGGTCGATGGTGGCGAGGCTGGCATCGTCGACGAAGACGCTGAGGTCGCCGCAGTCGGAAAGGTCGACCTGCGCCGTGAAGAAGGTGGCGCTCGCCGCCTTGGCCGCCTGCCCGCGCGCCGCCAGAATCGCCAGCGTCGCCGAAAGATAAGTGCCGGCGACGCAATAGCCGATGAGATGCGCCGACGGCGTGCCGCAGATTTCGAGAACGGTATCGATCGCGGTCAGCTGCGCCTGCGCATAGGTGTCGTGGCTGGCATCGCCGGTGCTGGCGTCGGCATTCTTCCACGAGACGACGAACACCGTCAGCCCCTCGGCCACCGCCCAGCGGATGAAGCTTTTCTCGGGGGTAAGGTCGAGGATGTAGAATTTGTTGATCCACGGCGGGAAGATCAGCAGCGGCGTCGCGAACACCGTCTCGGTCGTCGGGCTGTACTGGATCAGCTGAAACAGCGGTGTCTCGAAAACCACCTTGCCCGGCGTCGCCGCGACGTTGCGGCCGACCTCGAAGGCCTGCTCGTCGGTCATCCGCATCTTGCCGGCCTTGAGGTCATCGAGCAGATGTTCAAGGCCCTTCAGCAGGTTCTGGCCGCCGCTCTCGGCGGTCTTTTTGAGCACCTCGGGGTTCAATGCCGCGAAGTTCGACGGCGACATCGCATCGACGAACTGCTTGATCAGGAACTGCGCCTTGGCGCGCTCATGCGTATCGAGGCCGTCGAGATGCTGGCTGCCCTCGAGGATATAGTTGCTGGCGAGCAGATAGGATTGCCGGACGAAATCGAACGCCGGCGCCTCGTGCCACGCCGGGCTGGCGAAACGCTTGTCCTTGATCGCCGCGACCGGGCTTTTCGCGGTATCGGGCTGCAGGAAGGACTGCCACAGCGCCATCGCGTCGGTGAGGTAGCGCTGCTGAAGGTCGAGCAGCTTCTGCGGATCGGCGAGCAGCGCCGCCGAGGCGCGCTGCCAGGTCGCCATCACCCCGAGCGGATCGGGAATCGGCAGCTTGTCGGCTTCGCGCGTCCAGAATTCGAGCATCAGCTGCTGGCCGCGGCCGGCGAGTTCGGTCCATTTCTGAAAGGCTTCGAGCGACTGGGCGGGATCGGGAAGCCCCGGCTCTGCTGGGGTGGCGGCCATGATACGGTCTCCTCTGGCAAGCGATAATGGGCGCCTGCGCTGCTGCCGCCAAGCCCTTGCGGCGTAGCGCGCCTCCCGGCGCAGGCGCGATGACCGAATCGCCTGCGACGAAACATGGCCGGGAGTTGCGGGTTAGAGGGAAGGCATCAGCGTAACCGGTGCCCCAACAAGGAGTGACCCCATGACCCGCGCAAGGATCGCGATCGCCCTCGCCGCGCTGCTCAGCGCCCCGGCGCTGGCCCAGACCACCCCCGGCTCGACCGCCGCGCCGCCGCCGGGCGAAAGCGCCCCGATGATGGACCCGACGACCAACAGCGGCGCCACCACGACAAGCCCGACCAATCCGCAGCCCGGCATGATGGCGCCGGGATCGCCGGGGTCGCCGTCGGGCACCATGTCGACGCCGACCGACCAGGGCAGCAGCGGCAGCATGGCCCAGCCGGGCGGCATGGCCAGCGGTGGCGCCGCCATGGCGCAGCCGGTGCCGGCGAGCTATCCGGCGTGCAGCGCGCGCCGCCGCGACCAGTGCCGCCAGACCGCGGCGCAGGAAGCCCGCGCCACCTCGGCGCCGCGCCGGCGCCGCTAGAACGGGCCTAAACTGCTGTGCGCGCAATGTTGCGCGCCGCCGGGCAGATAATTTCGCCGGACGGGCAGCAAAGCCTCCCGTCCGGCGCAATTTTGCTGCTATGGACGCGGACCCCACCATGTCAGGGTCCGTCATGTCCGAAGACTTCTACCGCATCCGCCGCCTGCCGCCCTATGTCATCGCCGAAGTCAACGCGATGCGGGCAGCAGCGCGGGCCCGCGGCGAGGACATCATCGACCTCGGCATGGGCAACCCCGACCTGCCGCCGCCGCCGCACGTAATCGCCAAGCTCGCCGAAGTCGCGGCCAAGCCCGACGCGCATGGCTATTCGGCATCGAAGGGCATTCCCGGCCTCCGCAAGGCCCAGGCCGCCTATTATGCGCGGCGCTTCGGCGTCGACCTCGATGCCGACAGCGAGGTCGTCGTCACCCTGGGGTCGAAGGAGGGTCTCGCCAACCTCGCCCAGGCGATCACCGCGCCGGGTGACGTCGTGCTGGCGCCCAACCCCTCCTACCCGATCCACACCTTCGGCTTCATCATCGCCGGCGCGACGATCCGCAGCGTGCCGACCACCCCCGACGAAGCCTATTTCGAGGCGCTCGAGCGCGCGATGAAGTTCACCGTGCCCAAGCCCTCGGTGCTGGTCATGGGCTATCCGTCGAACCCCACTGCCGAGACGGTCGACCTCGCCTTCTACGAACGCGTCGTCGCCTTCGCCAAGGACCATGGGCTGTGGGTGCTGTCGGACCTCGCCTATTCGGAAATCTATTTCGATGGGCAACCGACACCGTCGATCCTGCAGGTTCCCGGCGCCAAGGATGTCGCGGTCGAGTTCACCTCGATGTCGAAGACCTATTCGATGGCGGGCTGGCGGATCGGCTTTGCCGTCGGCAACAAGACGCTGATCGGCGCGCTGACGCGGGTGAAATCCTATCTCGATTACGGCGGCTTCACGCCCATCCAGGCGGCGGCGGTGGCGGCGCTCAACGGCCCGCAGGACATCGTCGCGCAGAACCGCGAGCTTTATCACCGCCGCCGCGACGTGCTGGTCGAAAGCTTCGGCCGCGCTGGCTGGGAGATCCCGCCGCCGCGCGCCAGCATGTTCTGCTGGGCGCCGCTGCCACCGGCGCTGCGCCATTTGGGGTCGCTCGAGTTCTCGAAGCAGCTGCTGACCCATGCCGGCGTCGCCGTGGCGCCGGGGGTCGGCTATGGCGAGGACGGCGAGGGCTTCGTCCGCATCGCGCTCGTCGAGAACGAGCAGCGGCTGCGCCAGGCGGCGCGCAATGTGCGGAAGTATTTGCAGTCGATGGGAGTCAATACGCCGGCGAAGGCGGCCGGCTAGCGCCGCTCAGCAACCGCCTTCCAGACAGGACAGGTGCGTCGAAAGCTTGCGCCAGGCGCCATAGCGCTCGGCATAGACGTCGGTGTAGCGCTCGCGGGCGAATTGCGGCGCGCCCTGTTTGTCATGCCAGTCCGATCGCGCGATGCCGGTGACGATCGCCGTATCGCCGCTGACCCGCACTTCCTGCTCCGAATAGGCGATGGCGTCGGGCTTCCAGGCGCCGGTGCGGACGTCGGCGACCCATTTCTCGCGCGGGATGATTCGGCCATCGGCGAGGATCAGCCGGTAATTCTCGGCGTGCAGCGCCCGGATGATGGCGGCATTGCCGGCGAGCTGGGCGGCGCGCAGCACCGCCTCGATGGCCAGCACTTCGCGCCGCGCCGTCGCGGGATCGGCGGGGATCATCGACTGTTGCCCGGCGACAAGCTGCCACTGCCCGCGGCGGCGCAGGAAAGTTTCGCTGGCCATGAAATCGAAGCAGCGTTCCCCCTCCAGCCGCTGGCGGCAGTCGCGATTGCGGTAGGTGACCAGCGCCACATCGCGCGCCGGAAAAACGAACTGATGCCCCGACGTCGCGAATTTGATCTGCGCCGCGGGCGTCACCGCCGGAAGGATGAAGTCGAGGACTTCACACTTGCCGCGCCGCGCGCCGTCGAGAGCGATGTCGATGAAATCGTCGGCATAGATCCGCCCAGCGAGCGCTCGATCCCCCGTCTCCCAGGCGCGCGTCAGCTCGGCCATGTGGCGGCGGAGTTCGCCCTCGCGCGGGTCCAGCGTCGTGCTCCTGGCCGCATCGGGCGCCGCGGCGGGGGGATCGGCTGCCCTGGCGCCACCGTTGCCGGCAATCAACAGACAGGCCGCCAGGGCAGCAAGGCAATCGGCAAGGCGCATCGGCGAACTCCGCTGCAGGACCATCTACCGCCGTTCTAGGGGCGCGCGCCATTTTGCGGCACCCCGCTACGGCGTCGTTCGTCGTCAGCAATCCCGGACTTGTCGAAAAGGACGCCGGAAGCCTGCGGGCGACACCGGGACCGTCAGTCCGTGTTGGCGATCAGGTGCAACAGGCTGCCGTCGGGGTCGATCAGCGCCGCGCGTCGGCCGCCCCAGGCCTCGCGTTGCGACGGGTGCAGCCGCGGCGCGCCTCTGGTCGCCTCCGGGATGCCCGCTTCGCGGCAGGCTGCATAGAATTCGTCGAGGTCGTCGAGCCGCAGGCAGGCGCCGAAGCTGCTGGTCGACCAGTCGAGATCGGGATAGTTGAAGAACTCCAGCTCGATGGCGCCGCGCTGCAGGATCAGCCAGCCGGCATCGCGGTATCCGGTGGTGAAGCCGAGCGCCGCGTAGAAGGCGATGGTGGCGTCCTGGTCGCGCGCCGGCAGATTGGGGGTCGCCCGGTCGGTCATGTCGGTCTCGCGCTGCTACCCGCTCCGCCAGAATGCAGTGGCGGCGCTGCCGCGGCAAGCCTTCCGGTGCGCGAAGGACGGCGCGGCGGAATCTTGGCACCGCCGCAACGACATTCTATCCTGCCGACATTCTGCAGGGAGAGGCGCGATGACACCAGGCGAGGCACTCGGGATGCTGCGAGGTCCGACGACCCGGGAATTCCTGTTCAGCACGATCGTCAGCCCGGCGTCGCGCACTTCCGGTGCCGCCGAGTTCACCATCGACACGGTGGTCGCTTCGAATACCGACCGCCATCCGATGTTCCGCGTTACCGAACGCGCCAATCAGGCAACCGGGGTCGTCTTCGATGCGGTCAGCGTGCCGATGCGCAACCGCGACGCGCTGGCAGCGGGGATCGACGGTCTGCAACTGCCCAACGCCGGCCCCGACATCATGGTTACCGGCCAGCTGACCTCGTGTGCCTTCATGTATTCGGCCGACAAGAACAACATGTTCTGCGCCCATATTGAGCCGACCCGCGCCGCCAATCCGACGCGGATCAACCGCGGCGTCGAACTCGGCGTCCAGCTCAACGGCACTGGCGAGACCTTCACCAACGATGCCGGCGCGGTGCGCTACTTCACCAAGCTCGCCTATCAGGACCTTCACCATGTCAATATCTTCGGCGTCCGCCGCGGCGACGGCTGGTCGCTCTACGTCCAGGGAATCAGCACCGCCGGCGGCAGCCAGACGATCGTTTTTTCGAAACAGATGATCTGACGCGCTGGTGCGAAGGCCGGGGTTGCGCGGCGGTTGGCGAGGTGCTGTGAGCGAGCCTCGCATTTGCTGCCACCGCCGCCGGAGCCTGCCATGACCCCACCCCTTCGCATCGGCCTCGCCGGACTCGGAAATGTCGGCGCGGGGGTGGTCAAGCTGCTCGCCGCCAATGCCGATCTGATCGCGCGGCGCGCGGGACGGCCGATTATCGTCACCGCCGTTTCGGCGCGCGATCGCAGCCGCGACCGCGGGCTCGACCTTGCCCCCTTCTCCTGGGTCGACGATGCCGCCGAACTGGCGACGCGCGACGATGTCGATGTCGTCGTCGAGCTGATCGGTGGCGCCGATGGCCCGGCGCTGACGCTTGCCCGGCGGACGCTCGCCGGCGGCAAGGCGCTGGTCACCGCCAACAAGGCGCTGCTCGCCCATCATGGCCTCGACCTCGCCGCCGACGCCGAGGCGGGCGGGCTGGCGCTCAAATACGAAGCCGCGGTCGCCGGCGGTATCCCGATCATCAAGGGGCTGGCCGAGGGCGCCGCCGCCAACCGCATCGCGCGCGTCTATGGGCTGCTCAACGGCACCTGCAACTATATCCTCAGCCGCATGGAGGCCGAGCGGCTCGACTTCGCGACCGTCCTCGCCGAGGCGCAGGCGGCAGGCTATGCCGAAGCCGATCCGAGCTTCGACATCGACGGCATCGACACCGCCCACAAGCTCAGCCTGCTCGCCGCGCTCGCCTTCGGGTCGCGGATCGACTTCGCCGGCGTCGCCGCCCAGGGCATCCGCGCGCTGGCGCTCGCCGATATCGACCAGGCGGCGGCGCTGGGCTTTCGCATCAAGCTCGTCGGCCTCGCCGAGCATGAGGACGGCGCGCTGTTCCAGCGCGTCCATGCGGCGCTGGTGCCGCTGGGGCATCCCCTTGCCGCCACCGATGGCGCGCTCAATGCCGTCGTCGTCGAAGGCGATTTCGTCGGCCGGCTGTTTTTCCAGGGACGCGGCGCCGGCGAGGGGCCGACGGCGAGCGCCGTCGTCGCCGACCTGATCGACATCGCCCGCGGCCAGCCGGGGCCGGTGTTCGGCATGCCTGTCGGCGCGCTCACCGCGCTGCCGCGCGCCGACGCCTCGGCCCGCAGCGGGCGCTACTATCTCCGCCTGATCGTCGCCGATCGCCCCGGCGTCCTTGCCGAACTGACCGCGGCGCTCCGCGACCATGGCGTGTCGATCGAAAGCCTGATCCAGCGCGGCGGCGACGACACGACGGCGATGGTCGCGATGGTCACCCATCAGGCGCGCGAAGCCGATGTGCTCGCCAGCCTCGCCCAGATGGCGGCGAGCCCGGTGGTGGCGGCGCCGCCGGTAATGCTGCATATTCTCGATCTATGATCGCCCGCCGACTTCTGCCTTGCGCCGCGCTGCTGCTGGCCGGCACGCCGGCGCCGGGTCAGGCACCCCCGGCCGCGACGCCGCCCGCCGCCGCCGCGCCCGCTGACAGCGAGGACATCACCGTCACCGGCCTGCGCGAGAAGGAAATCCGCACCATCGCCGGCAGTTTCGCCCGCGCCGTGCTGCCGTCGCCGCGCGGCGGGCAATATGCCCGTTGGAACGCGCCCCTCTGCCCGCGAGTCAACGGCCTTGAGGCGGCGCTGGCGACGCGCGTTGCCGAAAAGATCCGCCGCGTCGCCGTCGATGCCGGCGCCAGGGTCGCCGGCGCCGAATGCCAGCCCAATATCGTCGTCAGTTTCACCACGGGTGCCAGCGAGGTCGCGGCGCGCATCTTCGCCAAGCGCGCCGATGCGGCGCGGCTGGTCGAAACCGTCGACCGCGATGCGCTGCGCACCGCGCCATTGCCGGTGCGCTGGTGGAACGCCTGGCGGATCGAGGACGAGAACGGCCGCCCGATGACGACGACGAGCACGGCGCTAGCCACCGCCGTTGGTGCCGGCGAGGCACCCTTCCAGCCGCCGACCGGTCCCGACGCGGTGGTCGGTGACAGCTATTCGTCGAGCCTGATCGCCAGCCACCAGCGCATCAGCCTGACCGCGGTGACGGTGCTCGTCGATGTCGATCTCGCCACCGGCTACAGCCTATCCGCCGTCACCGCGCATGTCGCGATGGCGGTGCTGTCGCAGGCGCCGGTGCGCGGCAAGGTCGATCCGGCGCTGTCCATCCTCGGGCTGTTTCGCGCGCCCGCCGGCAGCGGTCCCACCGACCTGACAGAATGGGATCGCGCCCTGCTCAAGGCACTTTACGCGACGCCGCCCGATCGCCCGGCGCGCCGCCAGGCGAGCGCCATTGTCGCCACCATCGTAAAGGAACGTATGGCCGACAATTGAACAAGCGATTGCGAGGGCGATTCCGGCGGCGATTCCGGCGGGGAGGCCTTCCCTCCCCCTGCCGCAGCGCCTAGAGCCTGCGGCACTTCTGAAGGGAAAGCCCGCATGACCCCGCGCAGCTCGACGCTCGACCGCGTCCTGGTTCTTGAAATGGTCCGCGTCACCGAGAATGCCGCGATCGCCGCGTCGAAGCTGATCGGCCGCGGCAATGAAAAGGCCGCCGACGCCGCCGCCGTCGAAGCCATGCGCGACGCCCTCAACAACCTCGATTTCGATGGCACCGTCGTCATCGGCGAAGGCGAGCGCGACGAAGCCCCCATGCTGTTCATCGGCGAAAAGGTCGGCCGCGGTTACAAGGAAACCGGCGTCGGCGCGGGGCCGAAGATCGACATCGCCCTCGACCCGCTCGAAGGCACGACGATCACCGCCAAGGCCGGCCCCAACGCCCTCGCGGTCCTTGCCATTTCCGAGGAAGGCGGGCTGCTCAACGCCCCCGACGTCTATATGGACAAGATCGCCATCGGGCCGGGCTATCCCCAGGGCGTCATCGATCTGGCGCGGTCGGCCGGCGACAATGTCCGCGCCGTCGCTGCCGCCAAGGGCGTGGCGCCGGGCGACCTCATCGTCTGCGTTCTCGATCGCCCGCGCCACGAAACGCTGATCGCCGGACTGCGCGCGCTCGGCTGCGGCATCCAGCTGATCCCTGATGGCGATGTTGCCGGCGTCATCGCCACCGCCAACCCCGATACCGGCATCGACATCTATATGGGCTCGGGCGGCGCCCCCGAGGGCGTGCTTGCCGCCGCGGCGCTGCGCTGCGTCGGCGGCCAGCTGCAGGGCAAGCTGCTGTTCCGCAACGACGACGAGCGCGGCCGCGCCCACCGCTGGGGCATCACTGACCTCGACCGCATCTACCAATTGGAGGAGATGGCGCAGGGCGATGTCATCTTCGCCGCGACCGGCGTCACCGACGGTTCTCTGCTGCGCGGCGTCAAGCGCAAGCAGGGCGGACTGATCACCACCGAAAGCATCGTCATGCGCGCCTCGTCGGGAACCGTCCGCCGCGTCATCGGCGAGCACCGCGCGCACCGCTACGCCTGATGGCACATGTTCTGGGGGTCGCCGAGTCGGTGCTGGGCAATGCCTGGCACTGGCGCGGCGGCGTGCTGCCGGGCGACGGCCTCGATGGCCGCGGTAGCGGCGAGTCCGGCGAGGCGCTGCTCCACCAGCTGTTCCGCGCCCGCGGCGCACAGCCTGAGGATTTCGCCCGGCTGGCGGCGCCGACCCTGCGCGACTGGCTGCCCGATCCCGCCATCTTCACCGACATGGAACGCGCCGCAACGCGCCTCGCCGATGCGATTGCAGCGGGCGAAGCGATCGTCGTCTTCGGCGATTATGACGTCGATGGCGCGACCTCGGCGGCAGTGCTGATCCGCTATCTCCGCGCTGTCGGCGCCACCGTCAGCCATTATATCCCCGACCGGCTGCTCGAAGGCTATGGCCCCTCGGCGGAAGCGCTGGTGGCGCTGAAGGCCGCCGGCGCCGACCTCGTCGTCACGGTCGATTGCGGCACGCAAGGCTTCGACGCGCTGGCGGCGGCGCGCGCCGCTGGGCTCGATGTCATCGTCGTCGATCACCACAAGGCGGCAAGTGCGCTGCCGGTGGCGCTGGCGCTGGTCAACCCCAACCGCCTCGACGAAGGCTCCGAGGCGCGCGCGCACGGCCATTTGGCGGCGGTCGGCGTCGCCTTCCTGCTCGCCGTCGCGCTCAACCGGCAGTTGCGCGCACGCGGTGCCTTCGCCAGCCGCCCCGAGCCGAAGCTGACCGAGCTGCTCGACATCGTCGCTTTGGGCACCGTCGCCGATGTCGTGCCGCTGACCGGGCTCAACCGCGCCTTTGTGGCGCAGGGGCTGAGGGTGATGCGCCGCCGCCGCAACCCCGGCATCACCGCGCTGTGCGACGTCGCCGGCCTGACGCGACCACCGGTTGCGCGCGATCTCGGCTTCGCGCTCGGGCCACGGGTCAATGCCGGCGGCCGCGTTGGCCGCGCCGATCTCGGCGTCCGGTTGTTGACCACCGACGACCCCGAGGAGGCCGCGCGCCTCGCCGCCGAGCTCGACGCGCTCAACCTCGACCGCCGCGCCATCGAAGCCGAAGTCACCGCCGAAGCGCTGGCGGCGTGCAGCGGCGCCGGCGCCATCGCCGTGGTGGCGGGGGAAGGCTGGCACCCTGGTGTCATCGGCATCGCCGCGGCGCGATTGAAGGAGCGCCTCGGCCGGCCGGCGATCGTCATCGCGCTGCTGCCCGATGGCACCGGCAAGGGCTCGGGGCGGTCGCTGCCGGGGGTCGATCTCGGCGCCGCGGTGCTGGCGGCGAAGGATGCCGGGCTGCTGGTCGGCGGCGGCGGGCACGCGATGGCGGCGGGGCTGACCGTGGCCCCCGGCGGCGTGCCGGCGCTGGCGGCGTTTCTCGACAGCTTCGCCGCGAGCGATGTCGCCCGGGCGAGCGCGGTCCGCGGCCTCGATTGCGACGCCGCGGTGGCGCCGCGCGGCGTCTGCATCGCGCTTGCCGAACTGCTCGAAAGCGCCGGCCCCTATGGCCAGGGCTGGTCGCAACCCCGCGTCGCCGCCGGGCCGTTCCGCGTCGTCGAGGCGCGCATTGTCGGCGAGGCCCATGTCCGCGTCATCCTGTCGGGCGACGATGGCGCGCGCCTGAAGGCCATCGCCTGGCGCGCCGCCGACGGCCCGCTGGGGGCGGCGCTCGCCGGCGCCGCTGGCCGGCGGCTGCATGTCGCCGGCCGCGTCAATCGCAACGAATGGCAGGGGCAGGTCAGCGCCGAGATCGAGATCGACGACATCGCCTGGGCCTGAATGCCGCGGGCGTTGTCGTGAACGCCGCCGGCGGAACGCCAGAGGGTTGACGCGACCGGCACCGCCCATTAGCAGGCCTCTTCCCCGCCGGTCCCTTCGTCTAGCGGTCTAGGACGTCGCCCTTTCACGGCGAAAACACGGGTTCGATTCCCGTAGGGATCACCAGCCTTTTCATAAGGTTAGCCGGCGCATCCGGCGCTTTTGCGGGCCCTCCGCCAGCTTAGCGCGCGAGGTCCGCCGCGCGGTGGACCAGCTCCAGCTGCTTCGGCAGGCAGCGATCAAGGGCATGGCGGTCCATTGCCATGGCGCGCGCGGCGCGGCGCAGCGGCAGCATCCCCTGGCGATCCGCCATCGCGGCGGCGGTCTGCGCGGCGATGGCAGCGGGATCGTACATCGGCACGAGCAGGCCATTGACGCCGGGATCGATCACCTCGCGCACCGGCGGCGTATCGGAACCGATGACGAGGCAGCCGGTTGCCAGCGCCTCGACGCACGACCAGGACAGCACGAACGGCACGGTCAGATAGACATGCGCCGCCGAAATCCGCAGCAGCGACAGATAACGCGCATAGGGCAGGCGGCCGCAGAAATGCACGCGGCCGGCATATTCCGGCGTATCGAGCGGCACTTCGGCGTTCATTGCCTGCCGCCAGGTGCCCCCGCCCGGCGGTGACTTGCCATAGCTGACCTCGTCGCCGCCGCCGCCGCGGCACGCGCGCGAGTCTGTGCCTGCGTTCCCGTCCACAAGGTGCAGCGATCGGCCTCGACATGCACGGTGCAGTTCATCGGCTCCATCGGCGCATGGGCGAGGAAGGGCATTTCATAGGCCGCTTCGAGCCGCGCCGCGCCGGCGGCGGCAAGCGTCGCCGCGGCATCGCCCTTGCGGTGCGCCTCGACGCCGGGCGTCGCCGCATCGGCGCGCAGCTTCGCCCAGATCGCCGCTGAATCGAGTTCGGCATTGGCGCCGTCGTCCCATTCGATGGTCAGCGCCTCCAGCCCCTGTTTGGCCGCCCACATATGGTCGCCGACCACCGCGACCAGATCGTCGAGAACGACGATCTGGCGAACCCCCGCCAGCGCCTTCGCCGCCGTATCGTCGACGCGGCGCAGCTTGCCACCGATCACGGGCGATACGGCGAGCGTCGCCACCCTGGCGCCGGGCACCTTGACGTCGATGCCATAGACAGCCGAGCCATTCAGCTTGGCCGGGGAATCGAGGCGCTTCGCCGAAGTGCCGATCAGCCGGAAGCTCGCCGGGTCCTTGAGCGGCGCCGGGGTTGCGGGCGCCGGCAGGGCCGCCGCGGGGGCGGCGAGCAAACCATAATCGACACGGCCGCCGCTGGCGTCGTGGAACACCACACCAGCCTGTGTGCGGCAGCTTGCCGGGTCGACCCCCCAGCCGCTGGCGGCGGCGGCGACGATCAGTGCGCGCGCATCGGCGCCGGCCTGGCGCAGCACGGGGACGAAGCCGCCACGGATCGACGACGACCCGCCGGTGCCCTGGCGCTTGCGCGGACCGCCATAGAGCAGGTCGTCGGCGGGGGCGTGCTCGAGGGCGATGCAGTCCCAGGCGATGTCGAATTCCTCGGCAAGGAGCTGGGCGTGCGCGGTGTGGATGCCCTGCCCCATTTCCTGCTGCGGCATGACGAAGGTGACCCGGCCATCGGCGGCAAGGCGGATGAAGGCATTGCAACCCGCCCGGCCGAAGAGGGGAGAAGCATGCGGATCGCAATACCGATCGTGGCGACAATGGCGCTGCTCGCCGGCGCTGGCACCAGTGCCTTCGCACAGGCGCCGGGCGGCCAGCCAGTCTATACGATCGAAAAACTGCCGCCGCCGGGGCCGCTGACTCCCGACCCCAATGCCTATCCCAATCCCTATCGGATGGAGACCGACTTCCTGAAGCTGCCGGCCGGGCGTAGGATGGGCTCGACGAGCGCCGTCGCCGTCGACAGCAAGGGCCATATCTGGGTCGCCGAACGCTGCGGCGCCAACAGCTGCGCCGACTCCCGCGTCGATCCGATCATGGAATTCGATGCCCAGGGCAATTTCCTCAAGGCCTTCGGCGGCGGCCTGACCCTGTTCCCGCACGGCTTCTTCATCGACGCCAGGGACAATATCTGGCTGACCGACGCGCGCATCGCCAATGGCGGGGGCGGCCAGGTGTTCAAATTCGCTCCCGATGGCCGGCTGCTGCTGACGCTGGGCAGCAAGGGCGTCGCCGGCGGCGCCCCCGGCAATTTCACCGAAGCCAATGCCGTCATCGTCGCCAGGGACGGCACGATCTTCGTCGCCGACGGCCATACCCCCGACAAGGGGCTGGCGCGCATCGTCAAATTTGCGCCCGATGGCCGCTATCTCGGCGAATTCGGCACCGCCGGCTGGGCGCGCGGCGAAATCGAAGTACCGCACGCGCTGGCGCTCGACAGCAAGGGGCGGCTGTTCGTCGCCGACCGTTGGAACAACCGCGTCTCGATCTTCCGCCAGGATGGCACGTTCATCGACGCCTGGACGCAGTTCGGCCGGCCGAGCGGCATCTTCATCGACGCGCAGGACCGGCTCTATTCGACCGACAGCGAAAGCCGCACCCCCGTCGGCTATGGCTTCAACCCCGGCTGGAAACGCGGCATCCGCATCGGCAGCGCGCGTACCGGCAAGGTGACCGCCTTCATCCCCGATGGCGAGCCCGAGCCCGACAAGGGCGCGACGAGCGGCGCCGAAGCCATGTGGGTGGCGCCCGACGGCACCATCTATGGCGGCACCGTCAAGGAACGCCGCGTCGTCCGCTTCGTGCCGGTGCGATAGGGCGCGGCTCCTCAGCCGGCCATCGTCGCCAGCATCTCGCCCATCTTCGCGTGCAGCATGTTGACCGCCTTCAGCGGCCGCACCATCACCTTGAAATGCACGATGCGGCCCTCGGCATCCCAGCGGATCATGTCGACGCCGTTGATCTTGATACCATCGATGACATTCTCGAACTCGAGAACGGCGCTGTCGGGCCCCGTCCATTCGCCGACATAGGTGAAGCCGGGGCCGCCGAGCACCTGGTCGGCGCTGGCGAGATATTTGAAGGTGATGTCGCGGCCACGCTGCGGGGTGTGGACGACCGGGCTTTCGAAGACGGCATCGGGATGCAGCATCTCCCACAGCGCCGCATGGTCATGGGCCTTGGCGTATTCGTACCAGCGCGCGAGCGGGGTCATCGGGGGTCCTCCTGCCGGATCATTCTGCCCGGCCCGCGCCCGCGCCGCGCCTGCCGCAAGCGTCAGTGTGCCGCGACCGCCGCGGCGGCATTGGGCGGCTTCGGCGCCAGCCAGACCAGCCCCGCCAGCACCATGAAGATGCAGCCTGTCAGGAAGAAGACGCGGTCGGTCGCCAGCAACACCGCCTGCTGCTGGACCAGCCGGTCGATCTGGCCGAGCGCCTGGCCGGGGCCGAGGCCGACCGCAACGAGCGCATCGATGCGGCCCTGAAAGTCGCTCATCGCCGCGACGAGATTGTCGCGGGCGCGCGATGCCGAATCCTCCCAATAGGTCGTGCTCAGCGACGCCGCAAAGGCCGCGCCGGTGGTGCGCGCGAAGCTCTGCAAGCCCGCCGCCGAGGCAGTTTCCGCCGGCGCCACCGACGCCAGCGCAATGCGCGTCGTCGGCACGAAGAAGAACGGCACCCCAATCCCGAGCACGACGCCGGGCAGGAAAATCTGCCAGAAACCGGCGTCGGTGGTAAAATCCGATCGCCAGAAGGCGACCATGCCGAACCACAGGATGCCGAAACTGGTCAGCGCGCGCGGATCGACGCGGCTGACAAGTTGCGCGGCGAGCGGCGAGAAGAACACCGCCAGAATGCCGCCACCCGTGGCATAGCCCGCCCAGGTCGGCGGATAGCCCATGCTGGTCTGCAGCCACAAAGGCAGCACGATGACGCTGGCAAAGAACGCCCCGAAGCCGACCGACAGCACCCCGGTACCGACGGCGAAGCCGCGATGGCGGAAGATGCGCAGATCGACGATCGGATTTTCGGCGGTCAACTCCCAGATCAGGAACGCCACGAAGCCGACCGCGGCGACGATGGCACAGCCGACGATGAAGCCCGAGCCGAACCAATCGAGTTCCTTGCCCTTGTCGAGCATGATCTGCAGCGCGCCGACCCAGACGACGAGCAGCCCGAGCCCCATCGAATCGATCGGCAGCGTGCGCGTCTCGGTCTCGCGATCCTTGAACATCCGCCAGGCCAAGAACGCGACGACCGTGGCGACCGGCACGTTGATCAGGAAGATCCACGACCAATGGTAGTTATCCGAAATGATGCCGCCGAGCAGCGGCCCCGCCACCGGCGCAACGACCGTCGTCATCGCCCACAGCCCGATCGCCATCGCCGCCTGCTGCGGCGGGAAGATGCGCAGCAGCAGCGCCTGGCTGAGGGGGATCATCGGCCCGCCGCACACGCCCTGCAGCACGCGGAAGACAACCAGCATCGACAGCGATTGCGCGACGCCGCAGAGCGCTGAAAACAAGGCGAACCCCGCCATCGCGAGGCAGAACACCCGCACCGTGCCGAAGCGCTGGGCGAGCCAGCCGGTCAGCGGCACGGTGATCGCCTCGGCAACGGAATAGGAGGTGATGATCCAGGTGCCCTGCGTCGGCGATACCGCCAGCGCGCCCGCCACCGCCGGCACCGAGACATTGGCGATGGTGGTATCGAGCACCACCATGAAGTTGGCGAGCGCCAGCAGCGCGCCGCCGGCGAACAGCGCGCCGCCGGTCAGCGGTGGCGGTCCAGCGGTCGCCTGAGGGGCGCTCGCCATCAGTTCGCGTCCGCGATGTCGATCTCGGCCGACATCGACAGGCCGATGCGCAGGGGGTGGGCGCGCAACTCCTTGGGATCGAGCGTAATCCGCACCGGCAGCCGCTGGACGACCTTGATCCAGTTGCCGCTGGCATTCTGCGCCGGGATCAGCGCGAAGGCGGCGCCGGTGCCCCCCGACAGGCCGGTGACGGTGCCGTGATAGACGACGTCGCCGCCGTAGAGATCGGAGGTCAGGGTCGCCTTCTGCCCGATGCGCACGCCGCCCAATTGGCTTTCCTTGAAATTGGCGTCGACGAAGGCGCTTTCGACGGGAACGACGGTCAACAGGGTGGTGCCGGCGGCGACGCGCTGGCCGATCTGGACGGTCTTGCGGCTGACGATGCCACTGACCGGCGCCCGGATTTCGGTGCGCGCGAGGTCGAGCCGGGCGCGCGCGACGGCGGCACGCGCGGCGCGGACTTCGGGATTCTCGCCGGCCCGGCCGCGGATCAGCGCGGCGTTGATCGCCTGGCTGCCCTCGGCCTGGCCGACGCCGGCGCGCGCCTGGGCCGCATCGGCGCGGGCGCCGGCGAGCGCCGCCGTCGCCGCGGCGAAGCGATTGCGAACGCTGGTCAATTCATCGCCCGAAACGGCGCCGCTGGCGGCGAGCGCCTGACGGCGATCGAGGTCGATTTTGGCCTTGGCGAGATCGGCGCGCGCGGCTTCCACCCGGGCCTCGGCGGCGGCGATTTCGGCGCCGCGGGCAGTGACCTGTGCCGCGAGCGCGCGATCATTGGCGTAATAGCCGGCAACGCGTCGCTCGGCGCTGGCGAGATTGGCCTCGGCCTGGTCGAGCGCGATGCGGGCGTCGGCGGGATCGAGGACGACGAGCAGGTCCCCGGCCTTCACTTGCTGGGTTTCCATGACCTTGATGGCGCGGACGGTGCCGCTGGTTTCCGCCGCCAGCGTCGCCGATTCGGCGCCGACATAGGCGTTGTCGGTGGAAACGCGCCGCGAGCCGATGAAGAAATCCCAGGCAAAATAGGCCAGCGCCGCTACCCCGAGCACCGCCGCCAATATGCCGAACAGCCGACGACGGCGCGAGGTTGCGGGTGGCGCTTCGGCGGGGGCCGAACGGGGCAGCGTCGGGGTCGGATCGGCGTCGGCCATGGCGGCTCCTCGGGGCAAATCAGCCGGCTGTGGGGGAAACGACTTCGGGCGCCGCGACGAAGCCGCCGCCGAGCGCCCGAACCAGCGCGATGTCGAGGCTGAAAGCCCGCGCCGCGAGGCTGGCGACCAGCCGGCGGCGTTGCAGCACGGCGTCCTCGGCGATCAGCACCGACTGGTAATCGCTGAGGCCACCTTCATAGCGCAGCCGCGCCAACCGGAAGGCTTCTTCCTGCGCCGCCAGCGCCGCCGCCGCCTCGGCGCGCCGGCCGACGAGCGCCCGCGCGCTCGTCGCCGCATCGGCGACGTCACGCAGCGCCGTCACCACGGCGCCATCATATTGCGCGACGGCGGCGGCGTAGTCGGCCTCGGCGCCGCGCAGATCGGCGCGGCGGCGGCCGCCGTCGAAGATCGGCAGGCTCAGCGCCGGGCCGACCGAGCCGACCCCCGAGCCGGCATCGACCAGATTGACCAGCCCGAGCGACTGATAGCCGATGAAGGCGGTCAGATTGACGTTGGGATAGAAAGCGGCGCGCGCCTGGGTGATACGCTTTCCAGCCGCTTCTACGCGCCAGCGCGCCGCGACGATCTCGGGCTTGCGGCCGATGAGCTCGGCGGCGAGGCTTGCCGGCACGCCGAACGCCGCCAGCCGTACCCCGTCGGGCAGCGCGACGCCGACGCCGCGATCGGGGCCGTCGCCCAGCAGCGCGGCGAGCGCATTGCGGGCCAGGCCGATATCCTCGTCGATCGCCGCCAGCGCCTCGCGCGCCGCCGGCACATTGGCGGCGGCCTGTTCGGCCTCGGCGCGGCTGTCGAGCCCGGCGGCGACGCGATCCCGGACCAACTTGAGCGTCGCCTCGCGCACCGCCACCGCCTGCGCCGCGACCCGGCGTTCGGCGGCGAGCCGCGCCAGGTCGGCATAGCCGCTGGCGACCGCGGTCGAGATCATCAGCCGTGCCGCGGCGGCATCGGCACCAGCGGCGCGCGCCTCGGAAACAGCGGCGGCGACCGCGGCGCGGTTCTTGCCCCAGAAATCGAGTTCCCAGCTGAAATCCAGCGTGGCGCGGCCGACGTCGTTATAGCCGCGCGGGATGAACTGCGGCGGAATGCCGAGGTTGGCGCTCTGCTTCTGCGCCACCACCGCGCCATTGCCGGCAAGGCTCGGCAAGGTCGCGGCGCGCGCCTGGCGGATTCCGGCTTCAGCGCGCCGCAGCCGCGCGCCGGCGGCGGCGACATCGGGATTGCCGGCGAGCGCCGCCGTCATCAACGCATCGAGCTGCGGGTCGCCATAGGCGGTCCACCAATCGCCCGTCGGCCAGTCGCGCGCCGGCGCGGCCGAGAGGCTGGCGGCGGCAAGGCTCGAAACGGCGCGCGGTTGCCGCAAGGCATCGCCGCCGGGCGCCGCGCAGGCGGCGAGCGGCAACAAGGCGAGGAAGACGGCGCGACGCATCGACGGGTTCCGATTGACCGTACTGTACGGTACGGTGCATAAAGACGCGCGCCGCCGCGGTCAACGCCGCGCCGGGCAAGCTGGTCTTTCTCGCCGCGGAGCAAATGTCGCATCTCGCCGCCCCCCCCATCGCCGCCACCGAAACCCGCCGCCCCGGCAGCGCCGAACGCCGCGCGATGATCCTCGCCGTCGCCCACGAGCTGTTCCTCGACCAGGGTTTCGAAGGCACCTCGATGAGCGAGGTCGCGGCGCGCCTCGGCGGCTCGAAGGGCACGCTTTACGCCTATTTCGACAGCAAGGAGGCGCTGTTCGAAGCGCTGATCACCGACAATTGCGCGCGGATGAGCGCCCAGCTCTTCGAAGGCCCCGAGGACACCGGGCTGGAACAGCGCCTGCTTGCCATCGCCCGCGGCTATATCCGGCTGGTCACCTCGGACATGGCGGTGCGGATGATCCAGATCCTCGCCGCCGAAGCCCGGCGCCGCCCCGAACTCGGCCGGATGTTTTACGAAGCCGGGCCGGCGGTCGCCCTCGACCGGCTGAGCGCCATCGTCGCCGCGGCGATCGCCGACGGCACGCTCGACGCCGACGACCCGCGGCTTGCCGCCGAAACGCTGTTGTCGCTGGCGCGCGGCAAGCTCCACCTCAAGCGCATGCTCGGCCAGATCCCCGAACCCGACGAGGCGACGATCGATGCCTGCGCCCGCCGCGCCGTCGCGCAATTCCTGCGGCTCTGCCGCCCGATCGCGCCATAGCCACGCAACCGCAACGATCCTGCCGCGTTGGCGACAGCGATACGCACGATTGCGGCGAAACGGAGTTTGCGTGGACTTCCTTGACGGCCTGTTCGACCAGGCGCCGACGCCGCTGATGGTGATCGATCGCGACCTTCGCTATCTCGCCGCCAACCGCAACTATGGCGAAACCGTCGGCATCAATTGCGCCGACATGATTGGCCAGATGCTCTTCGACGTCTTTCCAGCGCCCCCTGAGCAACAGGCGCCGGTGCGCCAGGCCTTTGCCGCGACCTTCGCCGGTACCGTCGCGCGGGTAGACGCGATCCCCTATAACATCGGCGGCACCACTCGCTGGTGGACGGCGAGCCACAGCCCGGTGCGCGACGCCGCCGGCACGGTGATCGCGCTGATGCAGCATACCCAGGACGTCACCGCACAGATCACCGCCGAACGCATGCTGCGCACCGTCAGCGAGGAATCGGACCACCGCGTCCGCAACATTCTCGCCAAGGTCGGCGCCATGGCGCGCGGCACAGCGCGCGAGGCCGGCACCGTCGGAGACTTTCTCAGAACCTTCGAACCGCGCATCGCCGCGATGGGGCGCGCCCATGACCTGCTGGTGCGCGGCGGCTGGGAACGCCTGGGCCTTGGCGAACTCGTCGCCAGCGAGCTTGAACCCTATGCTGGGCGCGGCGACGCCCGCATCCGCGTCGAGGGCGACAACGTCCTGCTCTCAAGCCGCAACGCCCAGGCGATGGGGCTGGCGCTGCACGAACTTGCCACCAACGCCGCCAAATATGGTGCGCTCGGCGTCCCCGAAGGCAGGCTGGCGGTCGAATGGCACCGCCGCTCCGAAGACGGCGGGCTGGATTTCCGCTGGACCGAAAGCGGCGTCACCCCGCCCCCGGTGCGCCGCCAGGGCTTTGGATCGATGATCATCGACCGCATCCTGCCCGCCGAAACCGGCGGCAAGGTGGTACGCGATCTGACACCGACGGGGCTCGATTGCCGGGTGGTGATTCCGTAGCCTTGATCGGGCTTCCGTCGTTAGAGCCTTCTCCCCTTTGCCTTCGCAATGACACGTCATATGATCAACTCATGTGCAACATGCGAGCTGAGCCATGAAGACGGCCAGAATGACCATCGTCCTCGATCCCGAGGACAAGGCGCTCATCGAAACGCGAGCGCGGGCCAATTCGCTGTCGACCGGCGAATATGTCCGCCGCGCCAGCCAATCCTATGATGCCGGCGTCGACGAAGCGACGCTTGCGGCACTTGTCGGGCAGTTCGCCGAGACCGTCGCCGCGATGCGGACGACGCTCAGCGAGGCGACGCTTTATGCCCAGGCGCGTCTCGATGAAATCGCCGTGCTGCGGGAGGGCCGCGGTGGGGATCGTCGATAAGCTGTTCGAGGCGATGAAGACGACGATCGAGATGCGCGGCGATATCGATCGCAACTCCGAGCAGTTGAAGTCGGCAACCGACGCCCTGCTTGATCATGAGAAGCGCCTTGTCCGGCTCGAAACGCGCGACGAACTTCGGGTGATCAGCCTCGGCCGCGCCAGCCGGCCGGGTGACGAATAGCACCTGGCGCAGGGGCGCGCACGCAGGCCGAAGGGAGACCGCCCCTCCTCGGGGGTCATGCCAGCGCACGCTGGCATCCAGCTGCGGGGCGGGAGCAATGGTCGGCGCTGACGGGGCGACCGCCGGACTTGGAGTACGGAGCCCGACGTGACTCCGCGTGGCACGGCTGGATGCCAGCGTGCGCTGGCATTACCCCCTGGGGTGTTGGGGCACTAAACCGTCAGCGACATCCCGCGGTAGATGCGCGCGCGATAGCGCGAATCCTCGGCGTCGGGCAGCGGCGCGCCGGCGAGCAGCACGGCGCGGGCGAAGCGCTTGACCTCCTCGTCATGCTCGGCGGCGCTGCGCGGTTCCTCGGAACGGACGCGGCGAGTGAGGTTGATCTGGTTGACCGGCACGTCGTGGACGAGGCGCTCATTCTCGACCGCCAGCGTCGCGGTGAAGGCGTGCAGCGTCGTCTTGACGAAATTGGCCAGCGCGAAGGCGCCGGTGCCGGCGTCGCCCATCGCGACATCGGGGGAGACCAGCACCAATTGTGTGCCGTCGTAGAGCGATGCCAGCCGCGCGACGCGGAAATGCCGGGTGAGATTGTCCTCGACGACGGCGCCGAAGCTGGCGCCGTCGAGGGCGTCGGCGCCGTCGAAGAGTTTCGTCGGCAGCGGGCGGACGGGGGTCGAGACGATCGTCGCCGGGATGCCCCAGCGGGCGCGGGCGTCGGCCATCGCGGCTTCGAGGTTGTCGCCGGCGACGAGGATTTCGACGCGCGCGCCACCATCGATCGCCGCGCTGAGCGCCGCACCGCCGGCGTCGCTGTCGGCGATCACCACGATGCGCGCGACGTCGAGATCGAGCAGCGCCTTCGCCGTCGCGGCGAGGTGGTCGACGAGATGTTCGCCGAGCAGCCAGACCGTGCTGCCCGCCATCTTGGCCAGGCGCTCGGCCTTGGGGCTGCCGAACAGCTCGCGCTCGGTCGTCGAGCGTTCGACGTTGAGGCCGCCCGACGGCATGAAGGTTTCGCCTGAGACGGCGCGGTCGGCCAAGAAGAACACCGTCGCCTGGGCGACTTCGGTTTCGGTCGGCATCTTGCCGAGGTGGAGCTGGGTCGAAACGCCCGAGCGGACTTTCGCCGCCTCGCGGGCGATCTGCGCCGCCGGCAGCCAGGGGCGATCGTCGGGCGGCACGCGCAGCAGCCAGTCGTCGGCGGCGCTTTCGGCGCGCGCCGCCCAGGCGGTGCCGTGCAGCCAGCCGCCCTGCCCGAGCCGGCGAAGCAGCTTGGCGGCGAGCGGCGGCGTCAGCAGATAGCGGTCCCAGGTACAGGTCTCGTCGCCATCGCGGGCGCAGGCGAGCGCGAGCTCGCGGATTTCGGCGGGGGTCGCCTTGTCGTGGCTCAGCTGCACGGTGTCGTTGCGCGCCAGCCGGCCGAGGATCGCCGCGACGTCGTCGCCGCGGCGGATCGCCTTGATGGTGGCGGCATGGACGGCGTTGAGGCGCTTGTTCTCGAGGATCAGCCGGCCGCGGCGTTCGAACAGCCCGGGCTTGCCGCCGAGGCCGGCGAGGCGGTCGCCGTCGACCGGGCCCGGCGCAATGGCGTTGATCTGGATTTCGGGGCCGAGCAGCCGCGCCATGCTTTCGGCCATGGCGCGCTGGCCCGACTTCGAAACGGCATAATCGGTGCGGTTGGGGTAGCTGACGGCGAGATACTTTTCCCCACCGAAATAGCTCGAAACGTTGAGGATATAGCCTGAGCCCTGCGCCTTCATGCACGGCACCACCATCGCCATCAGCGCGAAATTGCTGGTGAGGTTGGCGGCCTGGGTGCGGCGCCAGGCGGCCACCTCCATGTCGACCGCCATTTCCTCGGCGCCCGAGATGCCGGCATTGTTGATGAGATAGTCGATGCGGCCGAAGGCGGCGATCGTCGCGTCGACGGCGCGCTGCAGCGAGCCCAGATCGGCGACATCGACATCGGCGAGCGTGCGGACGCGACGTTCGACGCCGGAGAAGCCAATGTCTTCCAACTCGCCGACGATGCGCTCGCGCGCTGCCGCCAGCTCGCTTTCACGGCGCGCCACCATCATGACGCGCGCGCCCGCCAAGGCGAGCAGCCGCGCCACCTGGCCGCCGATGCCCGCCGAACCGCCGGTGATCAGCGCGACCTTGCCGAGGTGCAGCCCGGTGATGTTCTCGGCGGTGCCGACCATCGCTTTCCGAGCGCCGGTCGCTTCGGCGATCGACGCGGGGAGGTAGAGGTTGATCGGCTCGACCTTGCGTTCTTCCAGCAGAATGCGCGCCGCCTGGCCGGCGGCGAAGCTGAGGCCCTCGCTTTCGGTGTTGGCGTAGCGAACGATCTGGTTGCCCCATTCGGCGCGGGCGCGGCGGGCGTGGCCGTGATCGACGGCGCTTTCGTCGCGCCAGATGCGGATCAGCTCCTCGAGCGCGGCGCGCAGGACGTTGGCGTAGATGTTCCCAGCGCCATCGTCGCCGTTCGAGACAAAGGCGAAGCGCGGATCGTGGAGCAGCGCCGGCTGCTGCTGCCAATAGCGGCTGAGGGTGCGCGCGACGGCGATATTGGCTTCGAGCTCGTCGTCGACGAAGCGCTCGACCTCGGCGTCGCCCGCGGCGGCGAGGCTGCCGGTGAAATAGCCCGCCGGGCGGGTTGGCAGGACCAGCGCGCCGGTGATCGGGCAGTGCGCGGCGGTGAAGTCGGCGAGCACCGCGTCCATCGCGACATGATCGTGGCGCGGGAAATGCGCGACGGTGATGCCCGGCGTGTCGCCCAATTGCTCGGCGGCGGTTTCGGCGGCGGCGGCGGCATGGAAACCGAGCAGCACCGCGGCGCCGGCATCGACCTGGACGCGCGCGAAAGCGATGGCCTCGTCGACCTGGGACCCGGCGCTGACCAGCACACCGAGGCCCTCGCCATCGATGGCGCGCATCGTCGGGCGGGTCAGGAAGGTCGAGGCGCTTTCGCTCGGCACTGCCATGCCATGGGTGACTTCGAAGGGGTGGCCGGCGAAGGCGGCGGATTCGTCGGAGCCGAGGAAGACGCAGGTGTTGGCGATGTCGGCGGGCGTCGGGAAGGTCTTGGCGCGCGGCGCGCCATCGACGGCGCGCTCAAGTGCCATCAGGTTGAAGAAATGCTCGGCGGTGGCGCCGGGGGCGTCGCCGCGGCGGGCGTCCATGGTGGCGAAGACGCTGCGGATGCGCTCGCTGGCGATCGGGCCGGGGAAGAGCAGGTTGACGCGGATGCCGCGCGGGCCGAGTTCGCGGGCGAGTTCCTGCGAGAGCGCGTTGAGCGCCGCCTTGGGCACCGTGTAGGCGGCACGGGCGTAATATTGCGTGCGGCTGAAGATCGTCGAGACGTTGATGATCGCGCCGCCTTCGCCCATGGCGTCGGCGGCGGCGCGGACCATGTTCCAGGCGACGACCATGATATTGCGCGCGGCATCGCCGACGGTTTCGCTGTCGGCGCCGCCCAGCGCCGCGAGGTCCTCGGCGGAGAGCGGCAGCTGGTCGAGCGGCTGCTTCGGCCCCGCCGAGCCGGCGTTGTTGACGAGGACGTCGATGCGGCCGTGGCGGGCGACGGCTTCGGCGACACCAGCGCGCGCGGATTCGGCATCGGCGCCATCGATGACGACGACCGAGGCGCGGGCCGCCGGCATGCCGGTATCGGCAAGGGCTTCGGCCATGGCGGCCTCGGTGCGGGCGCGGTCGCGGCCCGAGAGCACCACCGTCGCGCCTTCGGCGAGATAGCGGCGGACGATCGACTGGCCGAGGTTGCCGGCGGCACCGGTGACGAGGGCGACCTTGCCGGCCAACCGCCCGGTCGGGGGGCGTGCCTCGACTTCGCTCGGCATGAGCGGGGTGGGCGTTTCGGTGTCGGCCATGGTTCAGGCTTCCGTCTTGGCGGTCTGTGCCGCCCAGGCTTCGAAAAGTTCGTCCTTGCTGCGCAGGCCCGGCGCCGGCAGCGCGTGGTTGACGACGTACGTTGCGCCCGAGTGTCGGTTGTCCCACATCGCCTGGTGCGCCTCGGGCAGCCCTTCCCAGGGCACCATCGTCGGCTCGGTCACGTCGAGCAGCCCGGCCGCGACCATGTCGTTCATGCGGGTGACTTCGTACGCGTTGCACAGGTGGGTGCCGCGGATTTCGGCACTCGGCATCACGATGCGGCGCTGGCGCGTCCACACCTGCGGCGCGTAGAAATTGTAGCGCCGGCCGGTCATGTCCTCGGCATAGACGATGCGCCCGGTGAAGGGCTTCACCAGTGCCGTGGTGACGCCGAGCGTGTCTTGCCCCGCGCGTTCCAGCACGATGTCGGGGTTGCCGCGCGGGTTGTCGGGGCTGCGCAGCAGCTTGCCGATGGCGTTGCCGAAGGGCTTGAGCGTCTTGTCCTGGAAGTCGCGGACGGCATCGCGAAAGCGCTCGATGTCGTCGCGGGCGACCGGCAGGCGCGGCATGGTGTCGGGCCAATCGAAATTGCCGCCCTCGCGGCGCTTGATCGCTTCGAGGGACACCACCCCGGCAACGGCATCCTCGAAACCGAGGCTGAGGATGAACTCGCGCTGGCCGTCGGTCGTCGTGACCACCACCGTTCGCGCGCCGATCGCGCGGGCGGCTTCGATCATCTCGAGGCCCATCGGGTCGGCGAGGTCGCGGCTGTGCGGGCCGTAGAAGATCAGCACCGCCTCGCCGCCGCGCGCGCCGGCGCGAGCGAGCATCGCCTCGGGCGTCGCCGAACCGGCCTTGCCCATGAAGCTGAGGTGATAGCCCGACGACGCGCCGTAGAAGGCAAGCTTGCCGCCGTCGGCGAGCAGCTGGAAGCTGCGCGGGAAGGCGGTTTCGCCGGCGTGGCTGACGGCGTAATCGGCGAGCTTGCCGCCGTTGAGGCGGCGGTATTCGTCGAGCAGCGGCCCGCCGGCCTTCTCCCATGCCGCCCAGGCGGCGGGGTCGCCGTCGGGTACGGCGGTGAACAGCGCGGCGAAGCGCGGATCGGTGCGATCGAGCGCGCCGACAGCGCCCTTGGTGGCGACGAACGCCGCGCGCGCCGGCGACGAGACGAGGCCGGTGACCGCGAGGCCGCTCGCCTTGGCGGTCTTGAGCGCGTCAAGGCCGGTGCCGGTCGCCGAGCCTTCGATGAAGATCGTCTTGCCGCCGACGATTTCGAGGGTGGTGAACAGGCAGCGGACGATGGTGCCGAGGTTGAGGATATAGCTGCCCGCCTGTTCGAGCGTCAGGTCGCCCGGGACGGCGTGCAGCTGCGGCGCTTGGACCGTCAGGAATTGAGCGTGGCTGCCGGTCTTGGTCTCATAGCCCTGGATGGCGAAATCGGCGTACATCGGATCGCGCCCGGCCATCGGCGACAGCAGGTCGGACGTGCCCGAATAGACCGCGACCATGTCGCCGACCTTGAGGCGGCCTTCGCCGCGGACTTCGCTGCCGAGCGCCGCGACGAGGGCGAGGCCGCCCGAGCCCGTCACCTGGACGTCTTCCTCATGGCCGTCGAAGGGCGATACCGGAATGCCGGTCAGCGCCCAGATGTCGTTGAAATTGACCTCCGAAGTGAGGAGATAGACCAAAGCCTCATTGGGCTCCGGCGTCGGCACGGGGACGATGAGTTCCTTCTCATGCGCCGCCGGCTGGCCGAAGCGGGGCGCGCCCGTCTCGGCGTCGCGGGCGATGCCGAAAGCATATTGATGGCCGGGGATCGCCGAGACGCCGGGGAAGAAGGGCGCGCCGACCGGCAGCAGGTCGCCGGCGGCCTCCAGTCGCTCGCCGCGCGCCGCATGCTCGCTGTCGATATAGACGCCGTCGCGGCGCACCGGCAGCGGCGGCGCCTTCTTGTCCATGAACAGGCGGATGCCGGTCTTGCCGCCCTGGGGATCGATCACCGCTTCGGCGAACAGCTCGGCTTCGCGGGCGAGGCCGGCGGCCATGCCCTGCGTCCAGCCGGTGCGGATCGCGTCGATGGCGCGCGCGCCGGCGGGGCCACGCCCGGCCCAATCGAGCTGGCGCAGCATGCGCTGGACGAAGTCGTCGGCGAGTGCTGCATCGAGGTCGATATGGCTGGCGGCCTGCCATTCCTGCTTGGCCGCCTTGCGCCGCGCCGCCCAGGTGCGGCCGAGCGCGCTGGTTTCGCCATGGCGGACGAATTCGCGAACCGCGGCATGGGCGAGGCTGAGCGCATCGTCGCTACCGCTCGCCAGCGTCTCGACGAGGCCGATGCCGACCGCCGCCTCGCCATCGATGCTGCGGCCGCCGAGGATGAGGTCGAGCGCGTGGAGCAGGCCGTCGGGGCCATGCTTGTCGGCGAGCAGCCGCGGCAGTCGCTGGGTGCCGCCATAGCCGGGCAGCAGCCGCAGGCGGATTTCGGGCTGGCCGAAGCGCGCATGCGCCTCGGCCACGCGCCAATGGCAGGCGAGCGCGAATTCCATGCCGCCGCCGAGCGCGACGCCCTGGATCGCCGCGACACACGGCTTGTTCATCGCCTCGATCTTGCCGAAGGCAAGCTGGGCGTTGGCGGGGAGGACGCGCGCTTCCTCGATGGTGTGGATTTCATCGAGGAACTGGCGGATGTCGGCGCCGGCGACGAAGCTCGCGGTGCCGTCGCCGGTGAAGACCACCGCGACGACATCGTCGCGCCGCGACAGATGCTCGACGACGATGACCAGCTCGTCGATGGCGCGTTCGTTGAGCGCGTTGACCGGCGGGTTGGTGACGAACACCGTCGCCACCTTCTTGCCCGGCGCCACATCATTGTATTGAATGCGGAAATAGCGGTAGCGGTCGAAGATCTGCTGGTCCTCGGAAAGCTGCTGCTTCTTCTGCCACTGGCCGATCGCCGCGCGGATCTCGTCGAGGCTTTCGGGGTTGCGCAAGGTGGTGACATCGCCGAGTTCGCCGCCTTCGACGAGCGCGCGGACCATGCGGCGCATATATTTGCCCGAGCGCGTCTCGGGGAACTGGCTGACCTGGATGAAGTCGCCGGGCACCGCGACGGCGCCCTTTTCCTGGCGGACGAGGTCCGACAGCCGGCGGAAATCGTCGCGCGTCAGCGTCTGCCCGGGGGCCGCGGTGACAAAGGCAATAGGCGTCAGCCCCTTTTCGCGGTGCGGCGCGCCGACGACCAGCACGTTGCCCACCGGCGAATCGGGATCGAGCTGCTTGTCGCGCAGGATGGCGCCCTCGATTTCCTCGGTGCCCATGCGATGGCCCGAAACGTTGATGACGTCGTCCGAGCGGCCGTGCAGCGAGAAACCTTCGTCGGCGTGGCGGACGGCGAAATCGCCCTGGGTATAGGCCCAGACGCCCTGCCAGCGGTGCCAGTAACCGCTCGCCCAGCGGCCCGAATCGCCCTTCCAGCCGCCGACGACCTTGCCGTCGGCGACGGCAAAATTGCCGGCGTCGCCCCAGACGGTGCGGGCGAGATAAGGATAGGGCGCGGCGATGACGATCTCGCCCTTCTCGCCCTCTTCGGCGCGGCGCCAATTCACGCCATCCGTGGCGCTACGGGCGAGCGGCGCGACCGCCCCGCCCTGCCCTTCGGCGTCCTCAACCCAGACGTCGCCGAGGATCCACGGCAGCGGGAAGGTGCGCGCGTCGGCGGCCAAGGGGAAGTCGCCATTGCCGTAGAAATGCGTCCAGGCGATGCCGCCATGCTCGGTCGCCCAATAGCTGTTGATGTACCAGGGCGTCACATGTTCCATGCCGAAGGCCTGCACCGACGGCGAGCAGGGTTCGGCGCAGAAGGTCGCGACGCGGAGGCGCGACAGGTCATAGACCTCGATGTCCTTCAAATTCTGCGGGTCGCTCATTACCGATTTGAGGAAGGTGACGCCGGCCTTGAAGATCGTCACATTGTGGCGCTCGATCATCGCCGCGAAGCGCCCGGCGTGCGGGAAGACCGGCGCGCCTTCGCCGATCAGGGTCGTCACCCGGCACAGCAGGGGCGCGGCGATCATGTAGCTCTGGCCGGTGATCCAGCCCGGATCGGCGACGACATAGAGGGTGTCGCCGGGGCGGGCGTCGAAGGCGATCTTCATCGTTTCCATGATGCCCGCGGCGTACCCGCCATGGACATGGACGACGCCCTTGGGCTTGCCGGTCGACCCCGAGGTATAGATGAAGAACATCGGGAATTCGGCATCGACGGCGAGCGGCGGCGCGGCGTGCCACAGCGCGCGGACAAACGCCTGGTCGTCGAGGGCGAGGAGTTCGGCTTCGGACGCCAGCCCGGCGGCGGCGAGGATTTCGACCAGCGCCGCGTCGGTCAGTTCATGGCTCCAGACGTCGCGATCGCGCCAGACGATATCGGGCAGATGGGCATGGGCGACGACGATCACCGCCTCGACGCGCGGCGGCGTCGCGACCAGCGCTTCGGCGACGGCGATACGGATGCGCGCGGCAAGGCCCGCATCGACCGTGCCGGCCTTGCCGAGATCGGCGAGCGCGCGGCCGACGCCGCGCATGACGTCGCCGCGCTCGACGGTGACTTCGCCCTTCAAGGTCTCGGTAACGGTATCGGCGATCTGCGCCGCGATATCGGCGGCAAGGCCCAGGTCGGCACCACCGACGCGCTCGCGCAGCAGGTCGAGCGCGACGCTCACCGGCACATAATTGTCGAGCGCCGGGTCGGTATAAGCGGTCTTGAACGCCGAGACCTGCGCCATGCGATAGCCGCCATCGGCGGTGATGACGACGCGCGCACCGGCGTCATGGATGCGGTCCGACAGCGTCTTGTCGGAGAAACCGCCGAACACCGGCGTGTAGAGCACGCCGATGCGCTTGGCGGCTTCGGTCCAAAAGAGCTGGCCCAGCACATTGGGCATGTTGATGGCGATGCGGTCGCCGGCCTTGAGGCCGAGGCGCTGCAGCGCCACGGCGCATTTCGCGGTTTCGAGCAGCAACTGCCGCCGCGTGACATGCACGCAATCAACGGGCGCGCCGCGGCCATTGTCGGCGGCCAAGTCCCAGCGGTCGCCTTCGAAGATCACCGCAATCTCGGCACCGCCGCCGGCGAGCACATGGCGGTCCTGCTCGTTGAAGCAGCAATTCGTGCGGCCGCCTTCGAACCAGCGGAAGTGCGGCGCGTCGTCGGGGTTGAAGGCACGATCCCAGGGCACGAAACCCGCCGGCAGATCGGCGACGACGGGTTCGAGCGTATCGGCATCCCATCCAGTCCAGGCGCTGCCGTTGAAGCTCAACCAAGCGGCGGCGCCGGTCGGCAGTTCCACCCGCCAATGCAGATTACGCGCGGCGATGCCGCCATGAAACACGCCGGGGTCGGCGATCGTCGCGGCGCGCATCGCCTCCCACGCCGCGCGGTTGCCAACCGGGTTGACGTCGGCGACAACTGCTGCAGCAGCGGCGGTACGTGGTGGGGAAAGTGTCTGTAACGTCATGGCCCGAGCCCCTGTTGCAGCGAACGCGGCCGCCCCCTTCCCCGGGAGGGCAGCCGCGCCCGACTGTGGCAGATTGTTTCAGGCGGGGCAGCTACGGCATTAATGTGTCCACTTCAAGGCTCCAATGGCAATTCAATTGCTGTTAAGCGTTCTGTTGCAGCGGCGGATTGCCCCAGGCCGCGAATCACCCCGTCACATAATTGGGCCGACGGCGATGGCGCTGCTGATAGCCGATCATCACAAAGCCGGCGATGAGCAACGCCCAGGTTTCGGGCTCGGGCACCGCGCTGACCGCGCCGGTGCGATCGGCCTCGACCTCGCCGCTGCCGATGGCGCGAAACGACCGCAGTGCGCGATAGGGGTCGCCGACGGTGCCGCTGCCGGCGGCGATCAGGCTGTTGGTCAGCCCGGTCAGCGCGAAGCTGAAGCCCTCGCCATCGGCAAAGCCGAAGCTGGCAAGGTCGGACACCAAGGTGACGTCACCGCCGGGGGTGCTCGCCAGGGTCGCGCTGCTGCCGCCGAAGGCGCCGCTCAGGCTCGCCGCGGTGAAATCGGCGCGCAGCAGCTGCGTGCCCGCGGCATAATTGGTGCCGCCCGACACAAAGGCCGAGCGCGCAGTGAAGACGAAATAGCCGGCCAGCCCGGCTTGCGCGATGGTGCCGGCGTAGACGGTCGCCGGCGTGGCGGTGGCGCTGGCGTCGAGTTCGAACCACGCCGGCAGACTGGCGATGCTGGTCGACAGCGGCGCCGTCAGGAAGCTGAAATTGACCGCCGCAACCCCGCGCGTGTTGGAACTGCCGGTCGTCGTCGAATAGAGCCGCACACTGGTGCCGCTGCTGGCGCTGTCGGGCGACCCGGTGCCGTTGTTGACGAGGCGGATGTTGTTGGTCGCGCCGCCGGCGGTGAAGTTGGCGAGGCTGGTGGCAGCGGTGGCGGGCGCGGCGACCAGCAACAGCGCGGCGATCGCGAAGGGCGTCCGGCGGCGGAAATTCGGCATGGCATTCTCCCGGCGGTTGGAACGGCCCATTGCGGGCGCGCTTGCGCCCCACGCCGAGCAAGCCGCGTGCCAGTCGTACCGGCAGGAGAAATTCTTTTGTCAGAGAGGCTTGTCGGCCAGCGGCGGCAAGTCCGGCGGCGTCAGCCTGCCGGGGTCGGCAAGCGCTTGCCGCCCTTCAACGCCAGCGCCGGCTTTTCGATGAAATGCCAGGACAGGCCCGCGGCGACGACGGTCAGCGGGAAGGCCAGCGCCAGATTGGCGAGCGGCGTCGCGGCGCCGAGCGCGATCGCCGCCTGCTGCAGCGGAAAGGCATAGATGTAGATGCCATAGCTATAGTCGGGCAGCCGCGCGCTGGCGGTCTTGACCGCCAGCGGCAGCGCAAAGGCGGCGACCAGCGCCGCATAGCCGAAACCGAGCTGGGCGAGTTCGGTGCGATCGGGGAGATCGACCGGCAGCAACAGCGGCAGCACGACTCCCGCGAGCGCCAGCGGCCAGGACAGCCGCAGCCTGTCGCGCCACAGCCAGGCGAGAACGCCGAGATAGAAGCTGAAGAACAGCCCGCGCGAGCGCTCGACGACCTCGGGGAGGCCTAGCCCTGCCCAGGGCAGCACCAGCGCCACCGCGAGTCCGGCGACGATGATCGCGGTGAAGCGCCCGCGCGGCAGGGCGAGCCCGACCCAGAGCGACAAGGCCAGGGTCAGGTAGCAGCGCACTTCATAGGGGATCGTCCACAGCGAGCCATTGATGACGCCGGGCATCTGGTGGTCGACGAACAGCCCGGGCAGCGAATAGGCGCCGCCGATCGGCACGGCGTTGCGCCACCAGAAGCGCAGCGTGTCGCGATCGCCGAGGAAGCTGCCGAGGTCGATCGTCCCGAACGCCGCCCACAGCCCCAGGGGCACGACGATCAGCATCACCCACAGCCCCGGCAGCAGCCGCAGCGCCCGCGCTTTCAGGAATTCGCCGACGCCGCGCTTGAACAGGCTGCCGGTGACGAGGAAGCCCGACAAGGTGAAGAACAGGAACACCGCCAGCCGCGACACCGGAAAGCCGAGCAGCGCCACCGACGGGTCGAGGCCGCGCGCCGGCTGCGTCAGGTCCCAGGCATGGCTGATCATCACCGAACTCGCCAGCAGCCAGCGCAAGCCGGTGAAGGCATTGCCCTCGGCGCGCAGGTCCTCGGGCGCGATGGCGCGGCCGAGCCAGCGCCGTGCCGGAACGGCGACCGCACCCATCGGCTAGAAGGCGTTCTTGGGCAGCAGCACCGATCCGACGGTGCGGAACAAAATGTAGAAATCGAACCAGATCGACCAGTTCTCGATATAGTGGAGGTCGTGTTCGAGGCGCTTGACCAGCTTGTCCTCGGTATCGGTCTCGCCGCGCCAGCCACAAACCTGCGCCCAGCCGGTGATCCCCGGCTTGACCTTGTGGCGCGCCGCATAGGAGGCGACGACATCGGAGAACAGCCGGCCGCCGGCGCGCGTCGACGGCGCGTGCGGCCGCGGCCCGACAAGCGACATGTCGCCCTGGACGACATTGAACAGCTGCGGCAGCTCGTCGAGGCTGGTGCGGCGCAGGATGCGACCGACGCGGGTGACGCGGGGATCATCACGGGTGGCCTGCTTGATGCCATCGAGCTGGCCGTGGTTGTGATACATGGAGCGGAATTTGTAGACGCGGAAGGGCTTGTTGTTGAAGCCTTCGCGCGGCTGGCGGAAGAAGATCGGCCCCGGCGATCGAGCCTGATGGCGATGGCGATGGCGAGCAGGATCGGCCAGATCAGCGCCAGGATGACCACCGTGAGGATGCGGTCCTCGAGCGACTTGACCAGCGCGTCGATGCCCGAGATCGGCCGCTCGAACAGCGTCATCACCGGCACTTCGCCGAGCATCACCAGCGGCCGGCGGGCGAAGGTGAAGCTGGCGAGATCGGGGGCGAGGCGGATCTTCACCGGGGTCAGCGCCAGGCGGCTGACCACCTGCTGCAGCCGCGTTTCGGCCGACCAGGGCAGCGCGATGACCACCTGGTCGATCTTGCCGTCGCGGATCATCGCCACCAGCGCCGACAGATTGCCGAGCACCGGCACATCGGCGGCGCTGGCGGGCACCCGGCCGTCGCGGCGATCGTCGAAGAAGCCGACGATCGAGATGGTCAGCCGGTCGTGCGCCTGGACATATTCGGCAAAACGCACCCCCTGCGGCCCGGCGCCGAAGATGGCGACGCGGCTGTTGAAGGTACCGCGGTTCTTCAGCCGCCGCACCCAGATCGTCGTCAGCGCGCGTTCGGCGAGCATCGCGCCGCCACCCGCGGCGAACCAGCCGAGCGCCCAGCCGCGCGACACGACATCGGACGACTTGAGCAGGAACCCGAGGGTGATCATGAACAACGCCACCGTCACCCAGGCGGTGGCGACGCGCTGCCACGCCTTGCGCAGCGAGAATTGCGCATCGACATCATAGCAGCCGAGGCTTTCGGCAAGCACACCATAGGCGATGCCGGCGACGATGACGACGCGGGCATAGAGCAGCGCCACATCGTCGCTGAGCGTGTCGCGAATGATCGCGACAGCAATGGCGCCGCTGGCCAGAACCGTGACGAATTCAAGCAGCCGGATGGCGAAGACTGCCAGATCGAGGGGAATCCCCGGCCGATCAGCCTTCTGCGCCACCGCTTCGGGGCGCGTTTCGAAGCGCATGTCGTTCACCAACATGCCCCAAAAGGTAAATTGCCGGCCGGATTGGCGGCAATGCCAGTGGCGCGGGCGGCGCGACCTGGTGTAGGGACGCGACGAAGCGCAAGAGAGACCCGATGGAAACACCCTACGACTGGATCACGGTGATCGTTTTCGCCGGACTGATCGTCCTCTTCCTGCAACGCTCGCAGGGCGTGGCGCGCGACCATCTGTGGCAATATCTGATCGCCGCTGTCGGCTGCGCCGGGACCAACTATCTCGGCAACGAAGCGCTGAAGCTCGATGCCACCAACTGGCATGTCGCGGCGATCGCCCTTGGCCTGGCGACGCTGGCCTTTATCTGGGTGGTGCTGCAGCCGTTCGGCACCCCGCGCGGCTGAGGCTGCGCCCCGCCGGCGGGTCATCGACGAATGCCTCCGGCATTACCGGTCATCGCCTGCGCCAGCGTTCGGCCGACCAGCACTTCGCGATCGGCGGGGCGCATCGCCACCACCAGCGCCCTGGCGAAATCCTGCATTTCGGCGAACACCGCCGGCGAGGTTTCGGCGGCGGTCGACAGCCGCACCAGCACGCCGTCCGAAAGATAGCCGCGCAGCTGCTGGCGCAACTTGACCCAGCGCTGCTGCGAGCCGTCGGTGGGCAGATCGTCGCCGATCCGCGTCCAATAGCAGATCTGTTCGAGCCGCTGGTCGTTCTGCGCGGTCAGCTCGCGCACCGGCAGGCGCGACGCCCCGGCCAGCGTGACATCGGCGACGCGCGACGCCGAGATCGTATAGCCGACCGCCGAATAGCAGGCCTCGGGGCGGTGCAGCTGGAGCAGGTCGTTCTGCACGGCGCCATAGGCGATGACGAGGACGACGGGCAGCCGTGTCTCGCTGCTGTAAAGCCGCGTCAGCGTCTGGCTGTAAAGGCGATCGGCGAGGCTGCCGGGCGATTTCGGCAGCACGAAGTCCTTCGACGGGACATTGTGCCAGTCGCCGACACGCAGCGGCACGACGGCGTCGAGCTTGCGGTCGCCGAGCAGCACCAGCTTCTTGCGCGGCGTCAGCGCCGCCGCACCGCCGGCGGCGGCGAGCAGCCCGCCGCCGAGCAGGAGGTCGCGCCGGTTCATGCGGCAACGCCACTGCTGTCCGGCGCTACTTTCGAGGCCAGCGCGTTGCGCAACGGCGTTAGCAGCCAGTCGATCAGGAAGATGAACAGCAGCGCCGAGGTGAAGGTTACCATGCCGGCGGTGTTGTGGAGATAGCCCTGCGCTGCGGCATCGCCCCAATGATAGGTGATCAGCACCAGCACGGCGACACGGACGATGTTGGCGGCCACCGCGATCGGCAGCACCATCAGCAGCAACAGGATCGAATAGCGCCAGTTCGAGCCGCGCAGCATATAGACGTAGAACAGCCCGATCGCCGACAGGCTGATCAGCGAATTGAGGCCCGCGCAGGCATCCTCGACGAGCAGCTGGTAGCTCGCCACATAGATCGTCACCCCGACGCGGGCGATCGGATAGCCGAAATCGGCGAGCCCCGAGGTCACCACCTGCGAGACGAGCTGCTTCAGGGGCTGGGTGATGCTGTCGATGATCCAGCCGGGCACCGGAATGACGAAACCCAAATAGACGATCGGGAACCACATCTGGCGAACCACCCGGCCGCCGACCAGGGCATAGGCAACCGCCAGCAGCGCCAGCAGCATCGCGGCGACCTCGATGCTGATGAAGTCGAAGGCGCGGCCAAAGGCGTAGAGCGGGATGGCGACAAGCATGCCGAGCGTCGCCACCACCGGATTGCCCGGCACCATATCGCGCCGGATGTCGTCGAGGCGGCGCGTCACCAGCCAAATTCCGGTGGCGACGACGATCGGGCCATGCACTCCCGATTCGAGCGACCAGGGGCCGCGCGCCATCGCAACCAGCGTCGGCACGCACAGCACGACAAGGCCCACGAAAAGCGGCCAATGCTGCCGAAGGAGCGCCTGCCAATTGACGCGATCGACGGCAACAGGAGGGGCGGTTGCCATCAGAACTCGTTGAGCACCGAGCCGATCACCGGGCAGCGCGCCGCCTGCAACTGGGTGACCAGCGTGGTGACATCGCTGAAATAGCTGAAATTGCGGCGCGCGACGACCATCGTATAGCCCGCCGCCGCCCCGACGGTGAGCGCATCGGCGTTGGTGTTGGCGGCCGGGGTGTCGAACAGCACCAGATCATATTCGCGCAGCAGCGTGTTGACGCCGTCGCGAAAGCGATGGCTCGACAGCAGTTCCTGCGGGCGGCTGGCCGGCGGCCCCGCCGTCATCACCGAAAGATTGGGCAGGACGTTGGCATGGACGACGCGTTCCGGCCGCGCCACCTGCAGCGACAGGAAGCTCGACAGCCCCGGCGCCGCGGCATCAAGGCCGAAGACCTGATCGACGCGCGGGCTACGCATGTTGGCGTCGACCAGCAGGATCTTGGTGCCGACCTGGGCAAGCGCCGCGGCGAGGTTGGCGGCGACATAGGTGCAGCCGGCGCCATCGGAGGGCGCCACCAGCGCCAGGCCGCGGCGACCGGCGCGGACATGCTGCGAGATGATCTGGGTGCGCAGCAGCCGGATCGCCTCGGAAATCGGCCCGACGGGTTCGTGGACGACGACGAGTTCCTGCGACACGGCACGGCGGCGGGTGTCCTGCAGCGCCAGGCTGTTGATCAGCTGGTCGCGGGCGCGGTCGAGATCCTCGGTGGTGATATAGCCGAGTTCGAGCGCCGCCTGGTCGAAATCGAGGCCGCGATCGCGCTGATGCGCGACGACGCGCGCCGTCTGCTCGTCGGACAGATAGCCGAGGCGCAGCAGCGCGTCGCGGATCGGCGCGTCATAGATATCGCGACCATCGTCGATCCGGCTGCTGGCTTCGCTCAGCGCCGGCTTCGGGGCCGGGGTCGCAGCCGGATCGTTCATCGAAGTGCCTGTCATTGCGCGGGTTGCATTTCGCCGGCGGGGCGGCCGCGGCGCGCGATCAGCCCGCGGATGCGGTCGGCGAAGCTGACACGCGGCAGCGCCGACAGCACGGCGAAGACCGGCGCCTTGGTGACGAAGCCGAGATCCTCGGCACCGCGAATGCGCCGGGTCAGCAGTTCGGTGAACACAGCGATGACGATGCCGAGTGCCAGCCCGAAGGCGAATGCCAGGCCGCCGATCTGCGGCCAGTTGGGGAAGGACGGCCGCCCCGAGGCGATGGCGTCGCCGAGCACGACGAGGCTCGATTCGTTGACGTTCGATTCGAGGCGAAGATCGGCGGTGCGCGCCGCCGCCTTTTCATATTGCTGGCGGCGCAGATCGACTTCGCGCTGCAGCTGCGACAGCTGGTTGAGCTTGTCCTGCATGCCGAGAACCTTGACGCGCTGGGCGCGATATTCGGCGTCGAGCTCGCCGACCGAGCGCCGCGACACGCCCGAGCGGAGCGCGCCTTCGTTGCGCGATTCGCCGATTTCGCGTGCCAGCTGCGCCTGGACGGTGGCGCGGCGGTTGAGCAGCGCCTTGTAGGTCGGGTGCTGCTCGCCGAGGCGCTGGCCGGCATCCTGGATCTGGTCGTTGAGCGTCGCCACCTGCAGCTTCAACTGGTCGACGATCTGCGACCCCGCCGCGGTCAGTGCTGCCTGCGCCTCGGCCTGCACCTGGCCGCCGCGCGCCGCCATCAGCGAGCTTTGCAGATCCTGCAGCTTGGCCGATTCGGCTTCGATGCCATTCGGGCCCATCACCAGATTGTTGGCGGTCATGAATTCGGCGCGCGCCGTTTCGGCGGCGGCAAGCGCGCGCTGGGCCCGGTCCGACTGTTCGAAATACCAATCGGCGGTACGCCCGGCGCTGTCGGTGCGGAAGCGCAGCGAGGCGTCGATATAGGCGGTGCGCAGCAGGCCGACGATCTGCTTGGCGACTTCGGCGTTGGGCGCTTCATAGGTGATTTCTAGGATGTTCGAGCCTTCGACGACGGCGACGTCGGTGCTTTCGATGATGCGCTGCGCGCCCCAGCGGCGGAATTCGCCGATGCCGCCGGTTTCATCCTGCCAGATCGCGACGACCGCGGGGTTCTTTTCCCAGCCGAGCTTGTCGACGACATCACCGGCGACGCGGTAATCCTGGATCAGCTCCATCTGCGTCTTCACATAGCCGCGCGCCGCCTGGTTGTTGATCATCAGCCCGGTGACGGGATCGGGCTTGACGACGTCCATCAGCACGCGCGCCCGCGCCGGGTAGCGATAGGGCAGCGTCCGCGCGACACCGACCGCGACGACGACGCAGGTGACGAGGGTCGCCAGGATGATCAGGCGGCGCGCCCACAGGATGCGCAGAAACTGAATTGGGCTCATTGCAACTGTCCTCTTATCGCCCCGACGCCATCCGGGTCATGCCCCTTCAGACCGTCGTTCCGGAGCGCCCTGCCCACGACTCAGGCCCGGCTTCGGGTCGCCCCGCAAGCCCCCGTCCGCCGCCCCTGTCAGAACAGGCGCTCCTTGACAATGATAACGTCGTTCTTCTGCACCGCCTGCGTCGGCTCGGTATCGGTTTCGCGGGCATTGCCGCGCACCAGCCCGACCTTGCCCTGCGAACCGGTGGCGGTGATGCCGCCGGCCATGGCGATCGCCTGGCGGATAGTCATGCCCGGGGTGACGGCGACGCTGCCCGGCCGTGCCACCTGGCCCGAGATGAAGACGAGATCGGCATCGGGAACGAACAGCGTGTCGCCGGCGCGCAGCAGGGGATTGGCGGCATCGTCGCCGCGCACCAGGCCTTCGGTATCGAGGCGCGTTTCGGCGACGCCGGCGCGGCGCAGATAGACATAGGTGGCGCCGCCGTCGCGGATCCAGCCGGCCTTCAACAGCACGTCGAGGGCGCGGTAGGGGCGATCGAGCGCGACGATGCCCGGCGCCGTCACCTTGCCGGCGACATTGACCGTCTTCGACGCATAGCCCGTCACTTCGACGTTGACGATCGGATCCTTGTAGAAACCGCCCTTGGTGAATTGCGTCGCGACGGTGCGCGCCAGCGCGATATTGGTCTGGCCGGCGGCACGAACCGCGCCGATCAGCGGCATGACGATGGTGCCATCCGACTTGATGCGCGTCGTGATGCTGGCATCGGCCTGGCCATAGACGACGACCTGGATGACGTCATCGGGACCAAGGACATAGCCTTCGCCATCCTGCGCCGCGGCAGGGGCGGCCGTCGCGGCGAGCGCCATGGCCAGCAGGAGCGCGAGACCGCGCCAGAGAGCCTTCATCATCAACTACTCCTTCCATAGTTCAGTCGCAGGCGCAGCCGGACCGACGTGCTGTCGAGACTGAATTCCACCGGATCCGAATCGCGGCGCTGATGGGCGACCTCGATGCCGATCGAGTAAAGCTTCACCGGGGCATAATCGATCGAACCGACGATGCGGAACAGCTTGTCGCGATTGCGGGCGAAGTCCTCGGTCAGCGAGGTGAAGCTGCCCTGATAATCGGTGACGACATAGGCGGCACCGGCGCCGAGCACGATGGCGCGGCCGAGCTTGTAGCCGACGTCGAGGCCATATTGCTGGACGCGCTGCGAACGCGCGCCGACATTGACGCTGACGCTGTTGCGCAGCGATGCCGACAGCTGCGCCGTCAGCCGGTTGCCCGAATTATAGTCGACCGCGGCGTCGAACCCGACCGTCGTGTTGCCGCGGCGCGTCACCGGGGCGAACACCGGCAGGCCGTTGGCATCGAATATCGGCATGCCGTTGGCATCGAAAGTCTGCAGCAGGATCGTCTTCGGATTGGGGTCGTTGCGAAACACCGCGACCCCGGCGTTGAGCCCGAGGCGCGGGCCGAACTGCCGGGCATAGCCGAAACGCCCCTGGAAGATGCGGACGCCGTCGAGCTGGCTGCCGCCGCCTGGCAGACGCTGCGGCCGGTTGGGATATTCGGCGTCGTTCCATGTCGCGCTCAGCGTGAAGGTGCCGAGCGTCGGCCGGCCATAGGTGATGAACGGGCCATAGCTCAGGCTGTTGGCGTCGAAGGGCGTGCGCGCGTCGTTGCTGTTGGCGATTTCCTGACGGCGGATGCTGCCGCCGACGCCGATGCCGCCCGCCGTGCGGCATTGCGCGACGGCGCCATAGCTCAGCGTTTCCTGGGCATTGGCGACGAATTCGGCACTTTCGATCAGCAATGCCTGCTGGCTGCCGAACGACGCATCGACGGTGCCGGCGCAGCGCACGCCGAGCGCCCAGTTGACGCCGCCGGCAAAGCGATAGCGATCGCGGTTGAGGCGCTCGCCATTGTTGACGAAGAAGTCGCGGCCGAAGAACGCCGAGGCGAAGAATTTCTGGCGGCCGAAGGGCAGGTTGGTGCCGACCTCGATCTGCGGCGTCAGCCGCAGGTCGCTGCGGCTGAGCCCGGCGTCGGGCACCGCGCCACGGCCAAGCCGCAGGATATTGTCGTCATAAAGCGCCGTCAGCCCGGCGCTGGCATAGAATTTGCCGGCCACCGCGACGATGGCGTTGATCGCGCCATTTTCGAGCGCCGGATCGTCGCCGGTGGTGCGGACCGGAAAGGCCGAGGGCGCGCTGCCCGGCGCCTGCTGGCCGCCGAGCGCGCCGAAGCCCGAGTTCGTCGGCGCCGGCGTGGGCGCGCTGGCGCCGGGCAGTGCCGGGATCGCCGGCGCCTGGCCGCGCG
>LJHX01000023.1 GCA_001295935.1 alpha proteobacterium AAP81b | reverse complement strand
GCTGGTCGACGCCATCGCCTATGCCGAATCGCGTTACGACCAGCGCGCCCGGTCGCGCGCCGGTGCGACGGGGGTTATGCAGCTGATGCCCGGCACGGCGCGCGATCTCGGCGTCGATCGTCACGATGCCGCCGCCAACATTCACGGTGGAACCGCCTATCTCCGCCGATTGTTGAACCGTTTCGATGGCGATGTGGTCTGCACCATTGCGGCGTACAATGCCGGTCCCGGGGCGGTTTCGAAGACGCGGTGCATTCCACCGTTTCGCGAAACCGCAGCCTATGTCTCCGTAGTTCTAGACCGCCTGTCGCAATCGGCACATTGAACCCCGCAGCCCCAGCCATGAAGATCCCCGCCATGTCGCTCCATGCCCTTCGCGCCGCCGTCCTGGCCACGGCCACGGTCGCCGTCCTCATCGCAAGCCCCGCGCTGGCGCAGGCGCTCGATCCGCAAGGCTCCGGCCCGATTTCCGGCGCGCTGGGGTGGATCCAGGGCACGCTGCTCGGCACGGTGGCGACCACCATCGCGGTGATCGCCGTCGCCGTGGTCGGGCTGATGATGCTGACCGGGCGGATGAACTGGCGCTTCGGCGCGACGGTCGTCGTCGGGCTGTTCATCCTGTTCGGTGCCGCCTCGATCGTCGGCGGCATCCGCTCGGTCGCGACGGGCGGCTGACCATGGCCGACGAAGCGACAGCGGCGCTGGTCCGCGATCCGGTATTCACCGCGCTGACCCGGCCGCAGATGTTCGCCGGCGTGACCTACACCTTCTTCGTCGTCAACGCGCTGGTGACGATGGAGCTGTTCCTCGTCACCAAGTCGATCTGGGTGGTGCCCGTCGCGCTGCTGCTCCACGGCCTTGGCGCCGCGGCGTGTCTCGGCGAGCCGCGCATCTTCGATCTCTGGGTGCTGCGCGCCCGGCGGGCGTCGCGGCTGCCGAGCCACCGCGCCTGGCGCTGCAATTCGTACCGGCCCTGATGGCGTCGCTCGCCGCCACGCTGTTCCGCGCCAACGCCGTGCCGGCGCGCGAGACGCCCGTCGGCGAGCGCCTGCCCTATGCGGCGCAGATCGACGACCGCACCATCGTCACCCGCGATGGCATGCTGTGCCAGTTCCTGCATGTCGCCGGGCTGCCCTTCGAAACCGTCGATACCGACGATCTGAACTACCGCCACGCCATCCGCGAGACGATGCTGCGCGCCATCGCCGACCCGCATTTCGCCGTCTATCACCATATCCTGCGCCGCCCGGTGGCGGTGCGCCTGCCCGGCGCCGCCGCCGATCCGTTCTGCGCCGAAGTCGATGCCGCCTGGCGCGCCCGGCTGGCGGCCAGGCAGATGTTCGTCAACGATCTGTTCCTGACGATCGTGCGCCGGCCGCTGCAGGGCCGCACCGGGGTTCTCGACCAGGTCGCGGCGCTGTTCAGGCCCGATGGCAAGTCGGCCGCCGGGATCGACCGGGCGGGCCTGCGCGCCCTCGATGCCGCCACCGATGCCATGCTGCGCTCGCTGGCGCCCTATGGCGCGCGCCGGCTCGAGGCCTATGCGACGCCGCAGGGGCGATGCTCGGAAGCGCTCGAATTCCTGTCCTTCCTGCTCGACGGCGAGCTTGGCCCGGTGCTGCTGCCGCGCACCGATCTCGGCCATTATCTGCCGGCGAAGCGCATCAGCTTCGGGGTCGACACCATCGACAGCAAGGGTGCGACGCTCGCCGGCCGGCGCTTCTCGGCCATGCTGTCGATCAAGGATTATGCCGCCGCGACCAGCCCCGGCCTGCTCGACAATCTGCTGCGGCTGCCGCACGAGCTGGTGGTCAGCCAGAGCTTCGGCTTCGTCGATCGCACCGCCGCGCTGTCGCGCATGAACCTGGCGCTGCGCCGGATGCGCGCCGTCGACGATGACGCGATGTCGCTGCGCGCCGGGCTCGCCCAGGCCAAGGACGATGTCGCCGCCGGCCGCTCGGGCTTTGGCGAACACCATCTCACCGTCCAGGTGCGCGTTCCCGCGCTGGCGGCGCTCGATGCCGCGGTCGCCGACATCATGGCGAGCTTCACCGATCTGGGCGTCATCGCGGTGCGCGAGGATGTCGCCATGGAACCGGCGTTCTGGGCGCAGTTTCCCGGAAATTTCAAGGATATCGCCCGGCGGTCATTGATCTCCACGGGCAATTTCGCCTCGTTCGCCTCGCTGCACAATTTTCCCGTCGGGCGCGCCACCGGCAATTACTGGGGCGATGCCATCACCGTTCTCGAAACGACCAGCGGCACCCCCTATCATTTCAACTTCCATCAGGGCGACCTCGGCAATTTCACCGTCATCGGGCCATCGGGCAGCGGCAAGACCGTGGTGATGGCCTTTCTGCTCGCCCAGGCGTCGAAACTGGCGCCGCGCACCGTCTATTTCGACAAGGACCGCGGTGCCGAGATCTTCATCCGCGCCACCGGCGGCCGCTACAGCGTGCTGCGCCCGGGGCATCGATCGGGGCTCAACCCGCTGGCGCTGCCCGATACGCCGGGCAACCGCCGCTTCCTGATCGAATGGGTCGAACAGTTGCTCAGCCCGGCGCAGGCCCTCGACGCCGCCGATCGCGCCCTCGTCGCCGACGCCGTCGACGCCAATTACGAACAGGCGCCCGAGCTGCGCCGGCTGCGCTATTTCCGCGAACTGCTCGCCGGGTCGAACCGCCCCACCGCCGGCGACCTCGCCTATCGCCTCGGCGCCTGGACGGCGGCGGGCGAGCGCGCCTGGCTTTTCGACAACGAAACCGATGATTTCGACCTGTCGGGCACCAGCATCGGCGTCGACATGACCCAGCTGCTCGACGATCCCGTCACCCGCACGCCGGCGATGATGTATCTTTTCCACCGCGTCGAGGAGCGGCTCGACGGCACGCCGACGATCATCGTCGTCGACGAAGGCTGGAAGGCGCTCGACGACGATGTCTTCGTCATGCGCATCAAGGATTGGGAAAAGACCATCCGCAAGCGCGGCGGCATCGTCGGTTTCGCCACCCAGAACGCCCGCGACGCGCTCGACAGCCGCATCGGGCCGTCGATCATCGAACAGGCGGCGACGCAGATCTTCATGCCCAACCCAAAGGCGCAGGCCAGCGATTATCGCGGCGGCTTCGGCCTCAGCGCGCATGAGTTCGACCTGGTGCGCACCCTGCCCGACACCTCGCGCTGCTTCCTCGTCAAGCATGGCAACGACAGCGTCATCGCGCGGCTCGACCTGACCGGGCTCGACCGGATCCTGACCGTGCTGTCGGGGCGCGAGGCCAATGTCCGCGCCCTCGACGCGCTGCGCGCCGAAGTCGGCGACGATCCGCGCGACTGGCTGGAGCCGCTGCTGGCGGCAACCGCGGCGCAGGACGCGCGGCGGGGCGCGGAGCGATGATCGCCCCCTGCGCCCCCAGCGCCGCCGCGCCCGCCCTGGCACGCGACATCCTGGCCGGCACCGATTGCCTGATCGCCGGGCGGATCGAGGCGGCCTATGCGCAGCTTCTGGCGCCGGGGGGCGTCTTCACCGGCGCGCTGACGGCGGCGCTGACCATCTATGTCGCCATCATCGGCTATCGCCTGCTGATCGGCGCGGCGGGGCTGAGCCTGCGCGAACTGGTGCCGCACTTCGTCAAGATCGGCCTTGTGCTGGCGCTGGCGACGAACTGGTCGGGCTATCAGCGGCTGGTCTTCGACCTGTTGTTCAATGGCCCCGAGCAGCTCGCCAACGCCATCACCGCGCAGCTGAGCGACAGTCCGGCGACAGGGCAGCTCGACGTGCTGGCCGCCCTGCAGGCGCTTTTCGACCGGATCACCGACTATGCCGGCACTGCCTGGGCGCAGGTCGCGCCTGCCGCCGGGACGGCGACGACCGTGCCGGCGTCACCTTTGACGGCACCCCCGACGCCGGGCACGGGGCCGGGCGGCCTTGCGCTTCCCGCCGCGACGCCGGGCGCCGCTGCCCTGCCCCTGCGCTTCGGTGCCGCGCAATTCGTTGCCGCCGCGCTCTGGCTGGCGGCGCTGGTGATGATGCTGGCGAGCGTCGGCGTGCTGCTCGTCGCCCGCATCATCCTGGCGCTGCTGCTCGCCCTGGGGCCGGTCTTCATCGCGCTGGCGCTGTTCTCCGCCACGCGCGGCCTGTTCGAAGGCTGGCTGCGCACCACGGTCAAGTTCGCCGCGGTGCCGCTGTTCACCCTGCCGCTGACCGCGGCACTGGTGGCGGTGCTGCTGCCTTTTGTGAGCGAACTCGAAGCGGCGACGGCCGCCGATTTCAGCGACGGGCCGACGCTTGCCATCCTGCTGATCGTGCTGGTCTTTGCCGCCGTGCTGTTCCAGGCGGTGCGCCTTGCCGGCGGCATTGCCGGCGGCATCCGGCTGCCGCGCGCCCCGGCCCCGGCGCTG
>LJHX01000022.1 GCA_001295935.1 alpha proteobacterium AAP81b | reverse complement strand
CGCCGCCGCGAGCGCGCCGCCCGCCGGCACCCAGGCGCTGCCGCCGCCGCCGCGCTGGCGGGCGCCGACCCACCAGAGCAGCAGCCCGAGCGCCAGCACACCGGCCAGCCCCATCGTCATCCCCTCGACCCCGGCCTGGCGGCCGAGCACCCAGGCGAGCGCCAGCGCCGTCAGGAACATCGGCAGCGACAGCAGCGCGCGCAGCCGCACCATCCAGGCGCCGGGCTTGGGTAGCCGCCGCCGCAGCGCCGGAATGAAACCGACGGCGAGGAAGGGCAGCGCCAGCCCCAGGCCGAGCCCGGCGAACACCGCAAAGGCCGCACTTTCGGGCAGCGCCAGCGCGGCGCCGAGCGCGCCCGCCATGAACGGCCCGGTGCACGGCGTCGCGATGAAGGCGGCAAGCAGCCCGGTGGCGAAGCTGCCGACCGCGCCGCCGCGCGCCGTGACGCCGCTGCCAAGGCTGCCGCTCGACAGCGTGATCTCGAAAGTACCGGCGAAATTGAGCGCGATGCCGGTGACGAGCAGCAGCAGCGCGGTGATCACCCGCGGGTCCTGCAGCTGGAAGGCCCAGCCGACCAGCGACCCGGCACTGCGCAGCCCGAGCACCAGCCCCCCCAGGGCCATGCACATGACGATGACGCCGGCGGCATAGGCGAGCGCGTCGCGGCGCGCCTCGGCGGCGGGAACATTGCCGCGCGCCAGGTGCAGCGCCTTGAGGCTGAGGATCGGAAAGACGCAGGGCATGACGTTGAGGATGACACCGCCGAGGATCGCGCCGAGCAGGATCACGGCAAGTTCGGGGGCAGCCGCCACCGCGGCGACGGGTTCGACGGGGCCGAGCGGTGTGCCGGCGGCGGGAACGGCGCCGGGGCTGGCGGTCAGCGCGAAGCCGATCGGATGATCGATGTCGGCGCGCTCGATGCGCAGCACCCCGGCGATGCCGCCCTTGGGCTCGCGCGCCGCGGTCTCGAGGCGCAGCGCCTCGCCGGCGATGGTCACCGCCTGCGGCGCCGCATAATCGATGGCGCCATCGACCTCGGGATAGAAATAGGCGGCGGTCACCTTGTTCGGATTGGCGAAGGGCACGCTCAGCACGAAACGCCCGCCGGTCGCCGCCCAATGCGCCGCCCAGTCGACGGGCTTGGGCAGCGCGGCGCGGGCGAGCGCGATGCGATAGCCGTCCTCGGCATCGGTGGCGCCATTGCCGATGGCGAGCGGCAGCGTGAGGTCGGCGCTTTCGGGAACGCATTGTTCCTCGCTGCATACCAGCCAGTCGAGCCTGGCCTTGATGACGAAAGGCCGGCCGCGCGGCGTTTCGGCGGGCGGCATCACCTCGGTCAGCAGCACATTGGGATGCGCGTAGACATAGTTCATCAGCCCCGAGATGACGAGGCGATCGGGGATCGGATAGCTGAGCGCCGCGGGTTCGGCGACTCCTTCGGGCAGTTGCCAGGCGACGCGGGTCGGCGCGCCGGCATCGCCGGGGTTCTTCCAATAGGTGTGCCAGCCGGCCTTGGGGGTGAGCAGGAAGCCGATCGTCAGCCGCTGCCCGGCGGCGGGCGCGCTGCTTTCGGCGATCAGCTCGACGCGGGTGTGGGGGCGATCGACGACCGCCTGGGCGTGCAGCGGCGCCGCGGCCATGCCGGCGAGGATCAGCAGGGCGCGGAAGGTGCGAATCATTGCGCCGTTATGCGCGGCTTTCGTGCCGGCGCCAAACGCCCGTGCTGCGATTGCGAAACCCGGCGCGCGCCACCCAAGGCCAAAGAAACGCCGGGCCACTCGGGTGAGCAGCCCGGCGTTCAAGGCACCAGGGTATTGGGGTTGACAAAGGGTTGTCACGCCTCCGTCTCAATCCTTGCCATAGCCGTCGGCGGCGCTGAGTCGCAAGGGGCGCGGCGGCGATTCATCAAAACCCCGTAACAATACGGGCTCGGCCATGTCGGCAGCGCCCGGTCGGCGCCCAACCCGGCCGCGGCGGTCAGGCAGCCGCGGCCACCCGCCGCTGGCGACGCAGTGCCGCGCCGACCAGGCCGAAACCCGCAATCAACATCGCCCAGCTGCCAGGCTCGGGAACCACCGACGGCAGGTCGAGCAGCTTGATCTGCGACGCCAGCCGCGCGCCGGTCGGCTGGTTGCCCGTCCAGCTGAGCGTCTGCTTGCCGGAGATGCTGAAATCGCCGACGAGCCCGCCGAACAGCTTGATCAGCACATCGCCATTGTGCGCCGAGAAGGTGTCGAGCGACTGGCTCGCGGTGGCGGCATCGCTGACCAGCAGATCGGAAAAGACCAGGCCGTTGGTCGGCGTGTTGACGGTCGGCGCGTTCGAACGGATGCGGAATTCGACGGCGTTGATATCGGCGAAATAATCGGCGGTTGACGACCAGCTGGTGGCATCGGCGCCCGAGCCGATCGAGAAGGTCAGCGTCGTGCCGGTGCGCGTGAAGCTGAACGAATAAGCCTCGCCGCTGGTGAAGTTGTTGTCGCTGCCGCCGCTGACCGGGGCAAAATTGGTCAGCGCGCTGGTGACACCGTCGCCGATGCCGGGCAGGCCGCTGCCCGCGGTTGGCACATGCAGGCCGCGGCGCTTGTTGGCGCCCGCCTTGACCTGGCCGACGGCGCGTTCGAGCGGCGGCAACACGGTGTTGCCCGACACCGGGTTGGGCAGATTGTAGAAGGTCTGCAGAAAGCCGCCGACATCCTCGAAGGCGGCGTCGCTGGTCTGGGTGGTGATCAGCGTCACCGCGGCGCTCGCCGGCGCCGCCATCGCGAAAGCCGCAACCGTGGTCGCGGCGATCGAAAGAACAGTGGCGGACCGGCGGCGCGCGATCATGTTATTCTACCCTGGCATGGCAGCTTCCTTGTGCACGGAGCCGCCTTATTGCGGGCGCCATGCCAAATCCGGCCACACCGCGTCAATCAATTTCTCGTTAATCCATATGACAATTACCGCGGAATGGACAGCCGCAAACGAAAACCCCCGTGCCTTGCGGCACGGGGGCGATCGGGTACGGGCTGGTGCGGAACCGCCGGCAGTAACGCCGGCAGCGCCGATCAGCGCTTGCTGAACTGGAACGAACGACGCGCGCCGGCCTTGCCATACTTCTTGCGCTCGACGACGCGCGGATCGCGGGTCAGGAAGCCGGCCTGCTTGACGACGGTGCGCAAGCTCGGCTCGTAGCGGGTCAGCGCCTGGGCGATGCCGTGCTTGACGGCGCCGGCCTGGCCCGACAGCCCGCCGCCGACGACGGTGCACATGACGTCATATTGGTCGCGGCGCTCGGCGATGTCGAAGGGCTGGTTGATGACGAGACGAAGCGTCGGGCGGGCGAAATAGACCGTCTGGTCGCGGCCGTTGACGACGATCTTGCCGCTGCCGGGCTTCAGCCAGACGCGGGCGATGGCGTTCTTGCGCTTGCCGGTGGCGTAGGCGCGACCATAGGCGTCGATTTCCTGCTCGCGCAGGGGGGTCGGCGGGTTGCCGCTGACGCCATTGTCGTTGGGGGCGCCATTGGCGGTGAATTCGGCGCCGTCGGCGATGTTGCCGAGATCGGCGAGGGACTGGCGGTGATCCGACATTATTCAGCGGCCTTCTTCGGCGTGAGGACGTTCTTGCGGTTCATCGCGGCGACGTCGACAAATTCGGGTTGCTGGGCTTCGTGCGGGTGGGCCGTGCCGGCGAAGACGCGCAGATTGCGCATCTGGGCGCGGCCGAGCGGCCCGCGCGGCACCATCCGCTCGACGGCCTTTTCGATAACGCGCTCGGGAAAGCGGCCTTCGAGGATCTTGGCGGGCGTGGTTTCCTTGATGCCGCCGGGATGGCCGGTGTGGCGATAATAGCGCTTGTCGGTCGCCTTGCGGCCGGTGAAGCGCACCTTGTCGGCGTTGATGACGATGACATTGTCCCCGCAGTCGACGTGCGGCGTGAAGCTCGCCTTGTGCTTGCCGCGCAGGCGGTTGGCGACGATCGAAGCGAGGCGGCCGACGACCAGGCCTTCGGCATCGATCAACAGCCACTTCTTCTCGACCTCGGCGGGCTTGATCGAGGCGGTGACGCGGGAGAGGGTTGACGGCATTGCGATGGTCCCAACCGCCGCGGCGGCGCCCCGGCGGGGAGGCGGCGTTGGCGGCAAAAAAGCGAAACGGCCGGGGCTGGACCCCGACCGGATGCGCGCCATATCGCCAAACGCGCCCCGCCGGTCAAGCTTTTCCGGGGTTTCGTGATGTGGTGCTATAATACCGCAGATTCTCAATGCGAAAAGGCGATCAGCCCGCCGATGCCCAGCCCCAGGAAAAATCCCGCCACCAGCATGACATTGCGATAGAAGGTCGTCACCGCCGCTCCTCAGTCCGCGCCGCGCGCCCCGGCCGCGAACGCCCGCATGATGTTGTCAGGGCCGATCAATGCCGCCAGTCGCGGCCACGGCGATACTCGATCAGCCAGTCGCGCAGCCGCGGGATCGCATCCTCGTCGGCGATATAATCCTCCGCCGGCATCAGCGCCCAGTCCTGGCCTTCGTCACCGAAACGCACCTCGGCGACTTCGGCCTCGCTCAGCCGGGCGGCGAAGAAGTGCGAGATCGTCACCCCGTCGCCCAGCCGATAGGCGCGGTGATAGTGCAGCCGATCTTCGGTCAGCGTCACGCCGAACTCCTCGGCAAGTTCGCGCAGCACGCATTGCTCGGGGGTCTCGTCGCCTTCGCGGCCGCCGCCGGGCAGGTCGAGCAGGCCGGGAAAGGGCAGGCCGGGCGTGTCGTCGCGGCGATAGACGAGCAGCGCGTCGCCGCACATCGCCGCCAGCTTGGCGCCGCCGAAGGGCGCGCCATCCCAGGTCATGCGTCGCCGATCACGCCGAAACCGCGTGCGCCTGGAGATGGCCGAGCAGGATGACCTCCAACGCCCGCGCCTGCGTCGCGGCGAGGTCGACTTCGGGGGCGAAGCCCGCCACCCGCGCCTCCTCCCAGCGCGCCGCGCACAGGCACCAGCGGTCGCCGGGGCTGAGGCCGGGAAAGCCAAATTCGGGGCGCGGCGTCGACAGATCATTGCCGACCGACCGGCTGAAGGCGAGGAACTCCTCGGTCATCACCGCGCAGACGCTGTGATTGCCGACGTCGGCGGCGTCGCTGTTGCAGCAGCCATCGCGGAACCAGCCGGTCAGCGGCGCCTGCGAGCAATCGGCGAGGACGCCGCCGAGAACGTTGCGCGCCGTCATGCCCGCGCCGGCGCCCGTGTCGCCCAATGCGCCGACCAGATTGTCGCCGCGACGAGCAGCGCGCCCATCGCCTGATGGGCAACACCGAGCGGCAGCGCCACGCCCGAAACCACCGTCGCGACGCCGAGCGCAAACTGGCAGGCAACCGCCGTCCCCAGCGCCAGCGCCGGCGCCCCTGCCCCGCCACGCCACAGTTTCGCGGCGATATGCAGCGCCGCCAGCGCGACGACGATGGCGAGCGTGCGATGCGCGAACTGCACCGTGAAGGGGTCGCTGACCCAGCCGGCGAACGTCCCCGCCAGCCCGTCGGGCAGCAGCTGCCCCGCCATCAGTGGCCAGGTTGACGAGGCATGGCCGGCGCGCAAGCCGGCGGTGAAGGCCCCCCAGACGATCTGGACGAGCAGCAGCGCGGCGAAGGGCAGCACCCAGCCCCGCCAGCGCGGGGCGGCAGGGGCCGGGCCCCCGCGCAGATCGAGCGCCGTCCACAGGCAGCCGGCCATGATCGTCAGTGCCATGGTCAGATGCACCGCCAGCCGCTCGGGCGCCACCTCGGTCCGCCCGACCAGCCCCGACGCCACCATCCACCAGCCGATCGCCCCCTGCAGCCCGCCGAGCGCCAGCAGCGCCAGCAGCCGTGGCTTGAAGCCGGCGGGGATGGCGCCGCGCAGCCAGAACCAGGCCAGCGGCAGCGCAAAGGCCAGGCCGATGACGCGGCCGAGCAGGCGGTGGACATATTCCCAGAAGAAGATGCCCTTGAAGGCGGCAAGGCTCATGCCGGCGTTCATCAGGCGATATTGCGACGATTGCCGATAGGCATCGAACTGCGCCTGCCAGTCGGCGTCGGTCAGCGGCGGCAAAGTGCCCGAGACGACATCCCAGCGGGTGATCGACAGCCCCGATTCGGTCAGCCGCGTGATGCCGCCGACGACGACCATGGCAAAGACCAGCGCCGCGACGCCGAACAGCCAGGCGGCGACGGCGCGCGGCCGCGCGCGGCTGACGGCTGGGAATGCTGGGGCGGCGATTGCGGCGAGACTGGCCATGCGTCGCCTCCTAGTCGCGCCGCCGCCCGCCGCCAAGCGCGGCGGCGCCGCAGGGTAACAAAGGTACAAATGAGCCCTCTGTCCTACAGATAACCAAATCGGTTATACAGCGCGAATGGAAACCCTCCCCGCCCTGCTTCGTCCCCGCCAGGATGGCTGGACCGCCGCGCGACAACGCGGCTTCATCACCGCGCTTGCCAATGGCGCCAGCGTCACCGGCGCCGCGACGCGCGTCGGCATGAGCAAGCAGTCGGCCTATGCGCTGCGCCGCCACCCCGCCGCCGCTGACTTTCGGGCTGCCTGGGAGGTCGCCATCGCCGAGGCTTGGCGGTGTGTCGAGGAAACGGCGATCGAGCGCGCCCTCGATGGCGAGACCGAGGTCTATGAACGCGACGATGTCCGCATCGTCCGCCACCGCCCCTGCGCGCCGCGGCTGCTCATCCATCTGCTCGACCGCGCCGACCGGGCGCGCGCCGCGGCGCTGGCCAAGGCCGAGGCCGAGGCGGCGGCGACCTGGAATGCGCGGGTGGCGGCAGCGCGCGCCGACATCATCGCGCTTGCCCATGCGACCGCAGACCGACCTGACGACGGCGAGGCCAGCCGCGAGGTCGAGGGCGAGGGCGCTGGCGAGGGCGCTGGCGAGGGCGCTGAAAAATCGCCGCGCGGGTCGCCGCTTGCCCATGCCAACGATGACCACCGGCTGCCCGATGCCGCGACGATCGCGCTGCGCCGGCTCGACGCGTTGTTGGCAGGCTTCCGCGATCGCGACGACCCGCTGCCGGGCGGCGCCGCGACCCCGACGAAAACCGACCGAAACGGTCAATTTGGTCAACTTCCGCCGCAGCCGGGATAGGGATGCCGCCGCATATTGCCCGGCCTCTGGACCCCCGGAGCGCCGCCGCTTAAGGACCTCCGCATGAAAGCTCGTGTCACCATCAGCCTCAAGCCCGGCGTGCTCGATCCGCAGGGCCGCGCCATCGCGAGCGCCCTTGGCGGGCTCGGCTTCGCCGGGGTCGAGGGTGTGCGCCAGGGCAAGGTCATCGAGCTCGACCTCGCCGATGGCACGCCGCCCGAGACGATCGAGGCGATGTGCAGGCAGCTGCTCGCCAATACCGTCATCGAAAATTACCGGATCGAGCTGGCGTGAAGGCGGCGGTCATCGTCTTTCCGGGATCGAACTGCGACCGCGACCTCGCCGTGGCGATCGAAAAAGTCACCGGCACCGCGCCGGCGATGGTCTGGCACGCCGAGACGGCGCTGCCTGATGGTCTCGACCTGATCGCGCTGCCGGGGGGGTTTTCCTATGGCGATTATCTGCGCTCCGGCGCGATGAGCGCGCGCGCGCCGGTGATGGCGGCGGTGGTCGCGGCGGCGGGCGAAGGCCGGGCGGTGCTCGGGGTATGCAACGGCTTCCAGATCCTCACCGAGGCGGGGCTGCTGCCTGGCGCGCTGATGCGCAACGCCGGGCTCGATTTCGTCTGCCGCGATGTCGCGCTGACGGTTGCCAATGCCCAAACGATGTTCAGCGCGCGCTACGACGCCGGCGCGACGATCCGCATCCCGGTGGCGCACCACGACGGCAATTATGTCGCCGATGCCGAGACCCTCGACCGGCTGGAGGGCGATGGCCGGGTGGTGTTCCGCTATGCCGAGGACGTCAACGGCTCGGCGCGCGGCATCGCCGGGATCGTCAACGCCGGCGGCAATGTGCTCGGGCTGATGCCCCACCCCGAACGGCTGATCGAGCCCGCGCAGGGCGGCACCGACGGCCGGGCGCTGTTCGAGGCGCTGCACGCCGCGCTGGGTTGAAGCGCGCCGCCAGCGGCGTTATGTTGCAACAGTTGCAACAAAGGCCTTGGTCATGACCGCCATGTCGATCCGCGAGTTCAACGCCAATGTCAGCGCCGCGATCGCCCGCGCCGAGGCGGGCGAGACGATCGAGATCAGCCGTCATGGCCGGGTCGTTGCCGAACTACGCCCCAAAGCCGCCGCCGGCCGCGTCAACAAGCTCGACGACCCGGTGTTCCGCGCCAATTACGAGCGGATGCTGAAGGGGCTTGAGGAGGGGATTCCCGGGCTGAAAGGGCCTATGACCTATGAGGAGCGGACCGAGCGTTGATGGTCGCAGGCGCTTGCTTGGTTACGCTCTCCCATCGGTAAACCCCTAGACCCGCGTCGCAAAGGGCGTGAAGTCGGTCGCGGTATCGAAGACGTCGATGCCCTCGGCGGCCTTGAACCAGGCGATGACGCGATAGGTGACCGGCGTCAGGACGATCTCCCACAGCACTTTCAGCAGATAGTTGGTGACCAGCACCTGGACGACGAGCCCGGTCTCCCACACCCCGAGAAAGGCCAGCGGATAGAAGATCAGGCTGTCGACCCCCTGGCCGACCACCGTCGAGCCGATCGTTCGTGTCCACAGCATCCGGCCCTCGGTCCATACCTTCATCCGGGCGAGGACAAAGGCATTGGCCATCTCGCCCGCCCAGAAGGCGAGGATCGACGCGACGAAGATGCGCGGCACCTGGCCGAAAACCTCGGCGAGCGCCGCCTGGCCCGCCCAGTCGGGCGCCGGCGGCAGGCTGACCACCACCCACGCCATCGCCGCGGCGAACACCGACGCCCCGAAGCCGACCCAGACGACGCGGCGGGCGCGGGCGAAGCCATAGACTTCGGTCAGCACGTCGCCGAGGACATAGCCCAAGGGAAAGAACAGGATGCCGGCGCCGAAGGTCACCGTGCCCAGCACCGGCACGGTCAGTTGCGCCGGCTTGCCGGCACCGATCAGGTTCGAGCAGATCAGGATGACGGCGAAGGCCGCCATAGCGAAGTCATAATAGCGCAGCTGGCGCCCGGCGAGGGCATCGGCCGTCACTGCTTTCAGCCCCGCGGGCTCGTCGATCTCGGCGATGTCCATGCGTCTCCCCGTTTCGCGCGCCTACCTTAGCCGTGACGGCGGCGTCGCAAAGGCCCTTTTCGCCGCAGCGCACGCCGGCGGCGGCGGACTACGTTCGCTTTTCGTTCCAGAATCTGCTACGACTCGGCCATGGTGGACGCGCGCCCCCTCCGCTGGCTGTACCTCGATCTCAACAGCTATTTCGCCAGCGTCGAGCAGCAGCTCGACCCCGCCATCCGCGGCCGGCCGGTGGTGGTGGCGCCGGTCCACACCGATTCGACCAGCGCCATCGCCGCCAGCTACGAAGCCAAGGCCTATGGCATCCGCACCGGCACCAGGATCTGGGAGGCGAAGGCGCTGTGCCGCGATCTCGTCATCGTTCCAGGCCGCCACGACGAATATGTCCGCTTCCATCACCGCATCATCGCCGAGGTCGACCGCCATGTGCCCGTCACCGCGGTCTGCTCGATCGACGAGGTCGCCTGCCGGCTGCTCGACAATGAGAACGGCGTCGAAGCCGCCAGCGCCATCGCAGCGCGCATCAAGGCCGGCATCCGGGCGAATGTCGGCGAATGCCTGACGTCGTCGATCGGCGTCGCCCCGAACCGCCTGCTCGCCAAGATCGCCGCCGACATGCAGAAGCCCGACGGCCTGACCATCCTGCCCGCCGACCAGCTCCGCGTCCGCCTCGGCGCCCTGAAGCTCGGCGACATCCCGGGCGTCGGCCGCAACATGGAGCGGCGGCTGGCGGCGGCCGGCGTCGTGACGATGGATCGCCTGCTCGACCTCGATCCGGCCCAAGCTCGCGCGGCCTGGGGCAGTATCTGGGGCGAGCGGATGCATTGGCTGCTGCAGGGCGCCGAGATCGCCGAGGTGCCGACCGAGCGCCGCAGCATCGGCCACAGCCATGTCCTCGGCCCCGACAAGCGCCACCCCGACCGCGCCCGGCTGGTGGCGCGCCGCCTCGTCGCCAAGGCCGCTACCCGCCTGCGCCGCGCCGACAGCCGCGCCGGGCTGATCGGCTTGCAGGTCAACGCCGAGGCCGAGCGGGGCGCGCCCCCCTCGACAACAGTTGCGCCGAAATGGTCGCACACCACCCGGCTTCCGCAAGCGATGGACACGCCGACCCTGCTCGAAGCCTTCGACCGGCTGTGGACGCGGATGCTCGCCGAGTTCGCGCCGCGGCGCTTCCTCCAGGTCGGCGTGACGCTCGCCGACCTCGCGCCTGCCACGAGCGTGCAGCTGGGGCTGTTCGACCCCGGCGCGGCGCTTGATCCGGGGACCGAGACGCGTCGCCTGGCGCTCAGCCGCGCCCTCGACAAGGTCAATTCGCGCTGGGGGCGCGACGCCGTCACCATCGGCCATGACGCCGCCGGCGCCTCGCGCAGCCAGGGCCCGCGCATCGCCTTCACCCGCATCCCCGAACTGGCGGAGTTCCACGAATGACGGCAGGGTGACGCAAAGGGGGAGCCCGCGATGACCGAGCCAGACACTGCCGACCTTGGCCCGGAAAAGGGGCTCGACGCCGACGCCATGGCTGCCCGGATCGAGGCGATCCTGGCGCAAGCGACCCTCGCCGAAAAGGTCGCGATGATGTCGGGACGCGGTTTCTTCGCCGATCTGAAAGCCGATGGCGGGCGCTGGGGCGGCCGGCCCTATCGCGCCGGCAGCGGGATCGAGCGCCTCGGCGTGCCACCGCTTTTCTTCACCGACGGCCCGCGCGGCGTCGCGCGCGGCAACTCGACGTGCTTCCCCTGCACCATGGCGCGCGGCGCCAGCTTCGACATCGACCTCGAACGCCGCATCGGCGAGGCGATGGCGATCGAAATCCGTGCCCAGGGCTGCACCTTGAGCGGCGCCGTCTGCATCAATTTGCTGCGCCACCCCGGCTGGGGCCGCGCCCAGGAAACCTATGGCGAGGACCCCGTTCATCTCGGCGCGATGGGGGCAGCGCTGGCGACCGGCTTGCAGGCGCACAATGTCATCGCGACGGTCAAGCATTTCGCGCTCAACTCGATGGAGAATGCCCGCTTCACCATCGACGTCCGCATCGACGAGGCGGCGCTGCACGAGGTCTATCTGCCGCATTTCAAGGCGGTGATCGACGCCGGCGTCGGCAGCGTGATGAGCGCCTACAACCGATTGAACGGCGAATATTGCGGCCAGAACCGCACGCTGCTCACCGACATCCTTCGCGGCGAATGGGGCTTCACCGGCTTCGTCCATTCGGATTGGGTGATGGGGGTTTACAAGCCCTATGGCGCCGCCGCGGGCCTCGACATCGAGAACCCCGAGCCGCTGGTCTTCGGCGACAAGCTGCTCGCCGCGGTCGAGGCGGGCACCATTGAGCCTCAGGTCATCGACCAGGCCTGCCGGCGCATCCTCGAAACGCAATACCGCTTCGCCTGTGCCGAGGACCCGCTGCCCGACTATCCGATGACGCTGGTCGCCAGCCCCGCGCATGTCGCGCTCGCCGAGGAAGCCGCGCTCAAATCGGCGGTGCTGCTCGCCAATGATGGCGTGCTGCCGCTCGATGCGGCGCGGCTCGGCAAGGTCGCGGTGCTCGGCCGCCTCGCGGCCATCGAGAATACCGGCGACAATGGTTCGAGCCGGGTCCGCCCGCCATTCGTCGTGACGCCGCTCGCCGGCCTGAGCGCGCATCTCGGCGCCGAGCGCCTCCTGACCGGCGACGAAAGCGACCTCGCCGCCGCCCGCGCTGCCGCGGCGCAAGCCGATGTGGTGATCGTCGTCGCCGGGCTGACGGCGCGCGAGGAAGGCGAGTTCATCCCCGGCGACATGACCCTCGGCCAGACGCCCGACTCGAGCCACTTGCCAGGCGAACTGGCGCCGCGTCCCAGAAAAGGCAACGCGATCGGCGGCGACCGCCGCGACCTCCGCCTGCCCCCCGACCAGGAGGCGCTGATCGCCGCCGCCGCCGACAGCGGCACGCCGGTCGTCGTCGTGCTTGTCGCGGGATCGGCGATCCTCGTCGAAGCCTGGCACGATCGCGCGGCTGCCATCCTGCAGACCTTCTACAGCGGCATGGCCGGCGGCACCGCGCTCGCCCGGCTGCTGTTCGGCGAGGTCAGCCCATCGGGGCGTCTACCCTTTACCGTCGCCCGCGCCGCCGCCGACTATCCGGCCTTCGATCCCGACGCCGCGACCGTCACCTACGATCACTGGCACGGCTATGCAAAGCTTGCCCGCGACGGCATCGTGGCACGCTACGACTTCGGCCATGGCCTCGGCTATTGCCGCTTCACGACCCGCGCCCTCAAGGTTCGCCGCGCCGGCGACCACCTCGCCGCCAGTGTCGCCGTCACCAATCACGGCGCCATCGCTGCCGATCACGTCGTGCTGCTCTGGGCCGAAGCGCCCCCCGGCACGCCCGGCTGGCCGCGCCAGCTTGCCGGTTTCGCCCGTGCGAGCGTCGCCGCCGGCGCAACGGCGATCGTCCACCTCGAGGTGCCGCTGTCGAGGCTCGCACGGCGCAATACAGCCTTGCATCGGATGGTGGTTCCCGCGGGGGCCTGGCGCTTCCATATCGCCGAAACGGCGGCTGCCGCGCCGACAACCCGTGCCGAAGTGACGCTTTAGCCCTGCCCAAGGCCCTTGCGTGCGCCGCGGCATATCGCCAGACGGAATCCATCATGCAACGCCTGCTTATCGCGCTCCTGCTCGCCCTGGCGACGCCCGCCGCCGCCGACCCGGCGGCGCTGGCGCGCCTCGAAAGCGGCTGGGCCGGCGCCAATTACGGCAAGGCGTCCGACGCCGAGCGCATCGCCCAGCTTGACGAACTCATCGCCGCCGCCCGGGCACTCGCCGCCCAGCCGGGGCAGCGCGCCACGGCGACCGCCTGGGAAGGCATGTTGCTGATGACCAAGGCCGGCATCGTCCGCGGCCTGTCGGGCTTCCGCCTCGTCCAGGAAGCGCGCGGGCGTTTCGATGCCTCGATCGCCCTCGATCCGCGCGCCGCTGGTGGCCTCGCGCTGCGGCAATTGGGGACGCTCTACTGGCAGGTGCCGGGCTTCCCGATCGCCTTCGGCAGCAAGAAGAAGGCCGAGGCGCTGCTGACCCGCGCCCTCGCCGTCGATCGCGCCAGCCTCGGCAACAACCTGGCGATGGCCGATTTCCTGGTCGAGACGAAGCGCAACGCCGAGGCCGAGGCGTTCCTCACCACCGCGCTGCGCGCCCCGGCGCATGGCGCCGCCGAACTCGGCCTGCGCGGCGAGGCGGTCGCGCAACTCGGCCGGGTGCGCGGCGCGCTCGGCAAGCCCTGGAACGGCGCCGAAGTTGCGCAGCGCAAATGACCTGACGGGCGCGGTGGCGCTGGTCACCGGCGCCGGCGGTTTCGTCGGGTCGGCGGTCGCCCGCGCGCTGCTCGCCGAAGGCGCCGAGGTGCGCGCGCTGGTTCGCGCCGGCAGTTCGCGCGCCAATCTCGACGGCCTTGGGCTGACGATCGTCGAAGGCGACATGCGCGATCCCGCCGCGATGGCGCGCGCCTGCGCCGGCGCCGACTTTGTTTTCCATGTCGCCGCGGATTACCGGCTGTGGGCGCGCGACTCACAGGAGATCATCCGCGCCAATGTCGACGGCACAAGCGCGGTGATGACCGCCGCCCGCGACGCCGGGGTAGCGCGCATCGTCTACACCAGCAGCGTCGCGACCCTGAAACCGCGCACCGACGGCCGGCCGGTCGACGAGACCGCGGTGCTGACGCCGGAAGGCGCCATCGGCGCCTACAAGCGCTCGAAGGTCCTCGCCGAGCGCCTCGTCGAGGCGATGGCGGCGGATGGCCTGCCGGTGACGATGGTCAACCCCTCGACCCCGATTGGCCCGCGCGACGCCAAGCCGACGCCGACCGGGCGGATCATCGTCGACGCCGCCTGCGGGCGTATCCCGGCCTTTGTCGATACCGGGCTCAACCTTGTCCATGTCGATGACGTTGCCGCGGGGCATCTGGCGGCGGCACGGCACGGCGCGATCGGCGAGCGCCACATCCTCGGCGGCAGCGATGTATCGCTCGAAGTGTTGCTCGCCGCCATCGCCACCCGCATTGGCCGCAAGCCGCCGACCCTGCGCCTGCCGCGCGCGCCGCTCTGGCCGCTGGCGCTCGTCGCCGAGGGGGTCGCCCAGATCACTGGCAAGGAACCGATGCTGACCCGCGACGGCCTCGCCATGGCGAAGAACGTCATGTTCTTCACCTCGGCCAAGGCGCAGGCGCGCCTCGCCTATCACGCCCGCCCCTGGACCGACGCCCTCGACGATGCGTTGCACTGGTTCGGTGCCAACGGCTATTTGCGCCGATGATCGCGATCGTCCTTGGCGCGCTGGTGCTGGCCATCTGGCTGGTGCTGGCCTTCGCCCGCGCCGGCTTCTGGCGCTTTGCCGAGCGCGACAGCGGCGCCCTTGCCGACCTCGCGCACTGGCCGTCGGTCGTCGCCGTCATCCCGGCGCGCAACGAGGCCGATGTCATCGCCCGCTCGCTCGCCAGCGTGCTCGCCCAGGATTACCCCGGCGACTTCCGCGCCATTCTCGTCGACGATCAGAGCGACGACGGCACCGCCGCGGTGGCGCGCGCGCTGGCGAGCCCCCGCCTGACGGTGCTGCCCGGCGGCCCCCGCCCTGCCGGCTGGACGGGCAAGCTCTGGGCGCTCGACCAGGGGATTCACGCCGCCGGCACGCCCGATTTCCTCTGGCTGACCGACGCCGACATCGGCCACGCCCCCGACAATCTCCGCCGGCTGGCGGCGCGCGCCGTCGGCGACCATCGCGTCATGGTCAGCCTGATGGCGCGGCTGCATTGCGCCAATCTCGCCGAACGCTGGCTGATCCCGGCCTTCGTCTATTTCTTCGCGATGCTCTACCCCTTCGGCCGGGTCAACGACCGCCGCGCCCGCCTCGCCGCGGCGGCGGGGGGCTGCGTGCTGATCGACCGCGCCGTCCTCGCCAACGCCGGCGGCATCGCCGCGATTGCCCATGAGATCATCGACGATTGCAGCCTCGCCCGCCGCATCAAGCCCCACGACGCGATCTGGCTCGGCATCAGCGACCGCGCCCGCAGCCTGCGGCCCTATGCTTTCGCCGATATCGCCAAGATGGTGGCGCGCTCGGCCTATGCCCAGCTCGGCTATTCGCCGCTGGCGCTGATCGGCACGCTGGTCGGGTTGCTGCTCGTCTATGCGGCGCCGGTGGCGCTGGCGCTGTTCGCCTCCGGCCCGGCGCAATGGCTGGGGCTGGCCACCTGGGGACTGATGGCGCTGACCATGGTGCCGATCCTGCGCGCCTATGAGACGTCGCCACTGATCGGCGTCGGCCTGCCGGGCATCGCGCTCGCCTATGCCGGCTTCACCCTCGATTCGGCGATCCAGCATTGGCGCGGCCGTGGCGGCATGTGGAAGGGCCGGGCGCAGGCGCTCGGGACGGGGCGATGAGCGACGCCTTCACCTCGGGCAAGGGCGCGACCCAGGAGAATTTCCCCGTCGGCTCGCGGCTGATCGCCGCCGAGCATCGCCCGGTGGTGATGGCCTATTACCGCTTCGCCCGCGCCGCCGACGATATCGGCGATGCGCAAGCCCCCGCCGCCGAGCGGCTGGCCCGCCTCGACGCGATCGACGCCGGCCTTGCCGCCGGCGCCGCTGGCCATGCTGCCCACGACCTCCCCGCCGTCGCGGTGACGCTCGGCCGGATGATGGCGGCGCGCGGCCTCGATCTCGCCAATGCGTCGGACCTGCTGATCGCCTTCCGCCGCGACGTCCACCAGAGCCGTTACGCCGACTGGCACGATTTGATCGATTATTGCCGCCATTCGGCGATGCCGGTCGGCCGCTTCATGCTCGACGTCCACGGCGAGGACCGCGCGCTGATCCCGGCATCCGACGCGCTTTGCGCCGCGCTGCAGGTGATCAACCACCTCCAAGACTGCCACAAGGACTGGCACGAGCTCGACCGCGTCTATCTCCCCGCCGATGCCCTTGCCGCGGCCGGGCTCACCGCCGACGCACTGGCGGTCGACCCGCCGCCTCCGGCGCTCGCCGACGTCGTCCGCCGCCTGGCGACGCGCTGCCGGCCGCTGCTCGCCGAGGCCGCGGGCTTCGCCGGCGCCATTCGAGCGCGAGGCCTCGCCTATGAAGTCGCCGTCATCCACGCGCTGGCGGTCGATCTTGTTAAGCGTCTCGAAACCGCTCCGTTTGCTGCAAGTCGGCACCATGGCAAATTGGATGCACTTTTCATCGCTTGCCGCGCCGTCGGCGCTTTGGCGTTTCGCCGTTCTGGCGTAAGAGCCATGGTCGCTTCGGAGACCCGCCCATGACTGCCGCGCTCGATCAGGCTGTCCTCGACCAGGCCGCGCTTGATGCCGTCGAGGCCAAGGCGTCGGGCAGCAGCTTCTACGCGGCGATGCGGCTGATGCCCAAGGCCGAGCGCCGGGCGATGTTCGCCATCTACGCCTTCTGCCGCCAGGTCGACGACATCGCCGACGCCGACGACCGGCCGCGCGACATCCGCCGCGCCGAGCTCGACGACTGGGCAACCGACTTGAAGCGCTGCTACGCCGGCGAGCGCCCGCGGCGGATCGCCTTTCTCGCCGAGGGTATCGAGCGCTTCGGTCTGCGGCTCGAGGACTTTCTCGCCGTCGTCGACGGTATGTTGATGGACGTCGATGCGACCATCGTCGCCCCCGATCGCGCCACCCTCGACCTCTATATCGACCGCGTCGCCTGCGCCGTCGGCCGGTTGTCGGTGCATACCTTCGGGATGACTCGCGCCACCGGCGTCGAGGTCGCCCACCACCTCGGCAATGCCCTGCAGCTGACCAACATCATCCGCGACTTGGACGAAGACGCCGGCATCGGCCGCCTTTACCTCCCCGAGGAAGGCCTTGCCGCCGCCGGCATCACGGCGCGCGCCCCGCTCGAGGTCGTCGCCGATCCCCGCGTCGATCGCGTCTGCCGGGCGCTGGCCGCCGAGGCGATGACGCATTTCGACGAAGCCCGCCGCATCATGCGCGAGCGCCCGTCGGGTCGCCAGCGCACGCCTCGGCTGATGGCCGAGGTCTATGCCCATCTGCTCGGCAAGATGCAGGTCGCCGGCTGGGCACCGCCGCGCCGCCGCGCCCGCATCGGCAAGCGCCATCTGCTCTGGCTGGTGCTGCGCCACGGGCTGGTCGGCTAAGTTTTGGCGCGCGTCCATGTCATCGGCGGCGGCATCGCCGGGCTCGCGGCTGCCGTCGCGCTCGCCAAGGCCGGTCGCCAGGTCGTGCTCAGCGAAGCCGCGGCGCAGTGCGGCGGGCGCTGCCGGTCCTATTTCGACCCGCAGCTCGGGCTGACCATCGACAATGGCAGCCACCTCGTGCTGTCGGGCAATCGCGCCGTCGCCGACTATCTCGCCACCATCGGCGCGTCGGACCGGCTGATCGGCCCCGACACGACGCGGCTCGACTTCGCCGACCTTGCCAGCGGCGAGCGCTGGACCCTGCGCCCCAATGACAGCCGGCTGGCGTGGTGGGTGCTCGACAGGAGCCGCCGCGTGCCGGGCACCGGGATCGCCGATTATCTGCCGCTGGCGAAGTTGCTGCGGCCGGTTGGCGACGCGACCCTGGGCGAAGTCATCCGCGACCGCGGGCCGCTGTGGCGCAACCTGTTGCAGCCGTTTTTCCTGGCGGCGCTCAACACCGACCCCGAGATCGCCAGCGCGGCGCTTGCCGGGGCGCTGATCCGCGAGACGCTGGCGGCGGGCGGCGCCGCCTATCGCCCACGCATCGCCCATCCGTCGCTGGCGGCGGCCTTCGTCGACCCGGCGCTGGCGTATCTCGAAACGCGCCGCGCGCGAGTCTTTACCCGGCGCCGGCTCAAGGCGATCGTCACCGAACGCGGTGCCGCGACGGCGCTCGACTTCGGCGACGGACCCGAGGCGCTCCACCCCGGCGACCAAATCGTGCTGGCGGTGCCACCCGGCATCGCCGCCGAACTGCTGCCGGGGCTGAGCGTTCCCGACCGCTTCCACGCCATCGTCAACGGCCATTTCCGCGTGGCGCCGCCAGCGGGCACGCCGCTGATGCTCGGCGTCATCGGCGGCACGGCGGAGTGGATCTTCGCCTTTCCCGATCGCCTCGCCGTCACCGTCTCGGGCGCCGATGCGCTTGCTGCGCTGCCGCGCGAGGAAATTGCCCGCAAGCTATGGGCCGAAGTCGCGCAGGTCCTCGCCCTGCCCGCCGAACTGCCCGCCTGGCAGATCGTCAAGGAAATGCGCGCGACCTTCTCGGCGACCCCCGAACAGGACGCCAAACGCCCCCCGGCGCGGACGGCGCTCGCCAACCTCGTCCTCGCCGGCGACTGGACGCAGACCGGCCTGCCCGCCACCATCGAGGGCGCCGCGCGCTCGGGCCAGCGCGCCGCCGCCCTCGTCCTCGCGCAACTATCACCGCCCCTGAAAGACGCCGCATGACCGCCGCCGCGCTTCGCGACCCTGTCCCCGATCTGCTCGACGCCAGCATCGGCAAGGCCACTGCCGCACTATTGCAGGCGCAGCGCCCCGACGGCCATTGGGTGTTCGAGCTCGAGGCCGATTGCACCATCCCGTCGGAATATGTGCTGCTGGTGCATTATCTCGGCGAGGCCGCCGACCCCGAGCTCGAACGCAAGATCGGCGTCTATCTGCGCCGCATCCAGGGCGAGCACGGTGGCTGGCCGCTGTTTCACGGCGGCGCCTTCGACATTTCGGCGACGGTGAAGGCCTATTTCGCCCTGAAGATGATCGGCGACGATATTGCCGCGCCCCACATGGTCCGCGCCCGCGAGGCGATCCTGGCGCGCGGCGGTGCCGCGGCGAGCAACGTCTTCACCCGCATCCAGCTGGCGCTCTATGGCGAGCTGTCCTGGGACGCGATCCCGACGATGCCGCCCGAGATCATCCTGCTGCCGCGCTGGTTCCCGATCCACCTCAGCCGCATGTCCTATTGGGCGCGCACCGTCATCGTGCCGTTGCTCGTCCTGCAGACGCGCCAGCCGCGCGCCGTCAACCAGCACGGCGTTCACGTTCCCGAACTCTTCGGCCCGCCGGTCAAGGTCGGCCCGGCGAGCCACCAGAAGCGCGCCTGGGCGGCGTTCTTCGGCGCCATCGATGTCGTGCTGAAATTCGCCGACCGCAACCGTCTCTGGCCGAACAAGCTCCGGGCGCGGGCGCTGAAAGCCTGCCTCGACTTCGTCACCGAGCGCCTCAACGGCGAGGACGGCCTCGGCGCCATCTACCCCGCCATGGCCAACAGCGTCATGATGTTCGCCGAACTCGGCTACGCCGCCGACCATCCCCATCGCGCCATCGCGCGGCAGTCGGTCGAGAACCTCCTCGTCGTGAAAGACGACGAGGCCTATTGCCAGCCCTGCGTCTCGCCGATCTGGGATACCGCGCTCGCCGCCCACGCCCTGCTCGAAGTCGGCGAGCCCCAGACCGAAGCCGCGGCGCTCGCCGGGCTCGACTGGCTGGTGCCGCGCCAGGAACTCACGGTCAAAGGCGATTGGGCCGAGCGCAAGCCCGACCTTCGCCCCGGCGGCTGGGCCTTTCAGTACAACAACGCCCATTATCCCGACCTCGACGATACCGCCGTTGTCGTCATGGCGCTCGACCGCGCCGCGCCCTTGGGCGCCAAACCCTATGCCGAGGCGATCGACCGCGGCGTCGAATGGACCGTCGGGCTGCAATCGCGGAACGGCGGCTGGGGCGCCTTCGACGCCGACAACAGCGACGATTATCTCAACAACATCCCCTTCGCCGACCATGGCGCGCTGCTCGACCCGCCGACGGTCGACGTCTCGGCGCGCTGCATCTCGATGCTGGCACAGCGGGGAGAGCCCAAGGACTCCCCCCGCATGCAGGCGGCGCTCGGCTATATCCTCGGCGACCAGCTCGCCGATGGTTCGTGGTTCGGGCGCTGGGGGGTCAATTACATCTATGGCACCTGGTCGGCGCTTTGCGCGCTCAACGCCGCCGGGCTCGGCGCAGAGGCCGAGCCGATGCGCCGGGCGGTGACCTGGCTCGAAACCATCCAGAACCCCGACGGCGGCTGGGGCGAGGATTGCGACAGCTATGCCCTCGATTACGCCGGCCACCGCCCGGCCGCGTCGCGCGCCTCGCAGACCGCCTGGGCGCTGCTCGGGCTGATGGCGGCGGGCGAGGCCGACTCCGCCGCCGTCGCGCGCGGCATCGCCTGGCTCCAGGCCAACCAGGACGACCACGGCGAATGGGCCGAGGAGGATTATACCGGCGGCGGCTTCCCGCGGGTCTTCTACCTGCGCTACCACGGCTATCGCCGCTATTTCCCGCTCTGGGCGCTGGCGCGCTATCGCAACCTCAAGACCTCGAACAGCGCCCGCGTGCCCTTCGGCATGTGACCGACATCCTCGCCGCCACCGGGCTGAAGGCCGAGGCCGCCGCCGTCGCGCGCCCCGGCTGGCGGGTGCTCGCCTGCGGCGGCCATGGCAAGGTACTGCGCGCCGCGCTGGAAGCCGCCATCGCCGCGCGCCGCCCCGACGCGCTCGTCAGCATCGGCCTCGCCGGCGGCCTCGATCCGGCGCTGCAAGTCGGCGATGTCGTCGTCGGCAGCGATGTCGTCGCCGGTAACGCGACAGGCAATTGGCGCTGCGATCCCGCCATCGTCGTGGCCCCCGCCGCCCGCCATGGCCGCGTCGTCGGCGTGGCCCTGCCCGCCGCGACGCCGGCGGAAAAGGCCGCCCTCCACGCCGCCACCGGCGCGCTCGCCGTCGACATGGAATCGCATGTCGTCGCCGCCGTCGCCGCCGCCCATGGCCTGCCCTTCGCCGTCGTCCGCGTCATCGGCGACACCGCCGCCACCGCGCTCCCCCCGGCGGCGCGGGTGCCGCTCGGCAAGGACGGCAGCGTCCGCCTGGCGTCGGTGCTGGCGGCGCTGGCGCGCCACCCCGGCCAACTGCCCGCGCTGCTTCGTCTCGCCGGCGAGACGCGGCGGGCGATGGCGGCGCTGGCAGCGTCGCGGCAATGGCCGGTGCGCGGCTAGAGCGGCTTTCGACCAACTTGGGTCATCGGCCCGCCGCGAAGCGGTCGCCCACGGGGCGATGACGGTGATCCAAGTTGGTCGAAAGCCGCTCTGACGGCGACCGCCGCGCACGATGAGCGCTTGGCGCCGGCGTGCCGAGCTTCAGGCGCGGATCGGCGAGCCGCCGCGATCAGAATTTGATGGCGACCGACGTCATCACAAAATCGCCGGCACGACCGCCAGCCGCACGGATCGCGGCGCCCGGCGCGAAGCGGACATAGGCGCCGCGCAGTGTCAGCCGCGGAGTCACCCGCCAGTTCGCCGACAGGCTCGCCTGCCAGCCGATCCAGCGGCCCCCACCGCGCGTTGCCGCGATCGGCGTCAGCGGCGGTGCGTAGAAGGCATCGGCGCGGCGGTGCTTCCACAACAGGTCGATGCTGGCGGCGAGTTCAAGCCGCGGCGCCGGCGTGACGGTGACGCCGGGCTGGAGGTCCATGAGGTTGGCCGGCGCGACGAGGTTGGCTTCAGTGAAATAGGGCAGCTTGGGATAGAGCGCGTTGAAAGTGCCGAGGCGCCCGTCCCCCGGCCGCGCGTCGCCGCTGGCGATATCGGCCTTGAGGCCGAGGCGCAGCGGCGCCGCGACCCGCCAGCCGAGATTGCTCGCCAGGGTCCAGGCGGCGATCCGATCCGCGCCGAAGCGCCCGGCCTGGACCACGGCCTCGATGTCCCAATCGACGCCGTCGCGCTTCCCGAACCAGCGTGCCCCGAAGCTGTGGCGCAGCTCGCGTGCCGTCCCGGCAGCGAAGACGCCGCGATTGCGGCGGAGGCCGAGGTAATAGAAGTCGATCTGCCCGACGCCGGCGAGCGGCGGGGTCGTCGCGTAACCGCCCCACAGCGCCTGGCTCGTGTCGGTGCCGTCGTCGAAGGCCGCCGGGGCGATGGCGACGGGCTGGAGAAAGAGTGCGTCGATCCGCCAGCCGTGCCTGCGCCAGCTGGCACGGCCGCCGTCGAAGGCGCGGCGGATGTTGGCGCCGTCGCGCACCGCGACCAGCCGCCCCGAACCGAGGTCGAGCTCCTGCCGGCCGGCGCGCAGGGTGAGGCCGCCGACGCCGAGGTCGAGGAAGCCCTGCGCCAGGTCGACGGCGTCGCGATCGGTCGGGGGGTTGCCGAAGCCGCGCGTCGTCGCCCGCCGGTCGGCGAGCTGGACGAAGACGCGCACCGCGTCGCCGGCACGCCAGTCGGCGTGGACGAGCAGGCGGTGGAGCAGGACGCGATCGCTGCCACGCGCGGCGAGGCCGAAGACCGGATTGCGGACCGCTTCGAAACGCTCGCGCAGTTCGCCGCCAAGCGTTAGCGTCGTGCCGCCACCGGTATCGCGGCATTTGACGGCGTCGAACGGCTGCGTCCGCCGCGCCGGGTCGCACAGCGCGCGCCAATCCTCGTCGTAACGCAGGCTGGCGTAGCCGCGGCGATCGTTTTCAGCCGAGGCCGGTGCCGCCGCAAGCGCCAGCGCCAGCGCCGAGACGCGCGTCAGCGCCACAACAGCCGCAGCGCCAGCAGTGCGCCGGGCAGCGCGACAGCGCCGAGCCCCACCCAGGCCTGCGCCGCGGCGCCGAGGCCGCAGCCGGCGCCGAAGCCGATGACGAGCAGCAGCAGGGTCCGCGTCGCCTGCGGTTTGGGGGTGCCCGTCGGCGGCGGCGCCAGCCGCAGCGCCTGTGCCGCGGCGATCGCCACGCCGGTGACATTGCCGGTCATCACCGTGAAGGGCGCGCCGAGCGTCGCGTCCATCCGGTGGGCGGCATTGAGCAGCGCCATGGCGACGACGAGCAGCATCGCCAGCAGCGGATCGGCCCCGGCGCCGGCGAGCGACGCCGCGCCGACGCCCAGCGTCAGCAGCGCGGCAAGCCAGAGCAGCACCGCGGTGCGGCGCGCTTCGGCCACCCGCCCCGCCACCGCCGCCGCCAGCAGCGCGGCGACGAAGAAGATCGGGAAGGAAATCAGCTGCAGCGTCGCCGAGCCGCCATGGCCGGCACCCGCCGCCCCGGCGAGCGTCGCACCCAGGAGGACGAAATTGCCCGTGACATGGGCGACGAAGAGCCCGCCCATATGGACGAACACCGCCGTGTCGACGAACCCCGAGAGGAAGGCGAGGACCAGCGCCAGCGACAGGCCGGATTTCATCGTGGCGTCCGGCGTTCGGCGAGGATCGCGGCAAGCAGCAGCCCGCCGATCAGGCCGATATGTTCGAGGAAGGTCGCGGTCTGCCGCGCCGCCTCGGCGGTGGGCGCCCGCCAGAAGCCATGGGCGAGTAGGGTCGCCGCCAGCGTGAACACCCCGAGCGCGCCGGCGCCGAGCCAGACGAAGCGCCCGAGGATCACCGCCGCCGAGCCGAGCAGCTGGACAGCGATGACCAGCCCCGCCGTCACCGCCGGCAGCGGCACGCCGAGCCCCGCGACTTCCGCCACCGCGCCGGGATAGTCGAGCAGCTTGATGACCCCGCTGGTCCAGAAGGCGCTGGTCAACGCGACGCGCGCCACGAGCGCGATCGCGGGCGCGGCGAGCAGCGCGGCGATCCAGCGCGGCGTCATACCGCCCAACAGGCGCAGCCGAGCGCCCCCCAGAAGCGGCGCGCGTCGCTCGCCGGGACGGCGCCGGCCCAGGCGCGGGCATGGTCGTGGCCGTGAACGGCGCAGCCGCTGGCGCAGCCGCAGGAAGCCGCGGCGGCCGTCGCCAGCGCGGCGCCGTCGGGCTTGTGATAGCCGCCAAAGGCCGTCACCGGCGACCAGTCGGGCATCGCCGGGGGCAGCGGTGGCGTGAGGTCGCGATAATCGCCGACGCCGTACACCGGCTTGCCGCCGACAATCGTCAGCACCGATTGCAGGTAGCGGATCTCGTCGCCGGGGACGCTGAAATAGTCGCGGTCGAGCACCGCCAGATCGGCGAGCTGGCCGACCTTGATATTGCCCTTGCGGCCTGCCTCGTTCGAGAACCAGGTGGTGTTCTCTGTCCACATCCTGAGCGCCGCCTCGCGGTCGAGCAGGTTGCGCTGGGGATAAAGGCCGAGGCCGCCCAGCGTCTTGCCAGTGACCAGCCAGGACAGCGACACCCAGGGATCATAGGAAGCGACGCGCGTCGCATCGGTGCCCGCCGAGACCTTGACCCCTGAGTCGAGGATGCGCCGGACCGGCGGGGTCGCCTCGGCGGCCGCGGCGCCATAGCGCTCAACGAAATATTCGCCCTGATAGGCCATGCGATGCTGGACGGCGATGCCGCCGCCGAGCGCGGCGATGCGGTCGATCGAGCGTTCGCTGATCGTCTCGGCATGGTCGAAGAACCAGTGCAGCCCTTCGAGCGGAATTTCGCGGTCGACCTTTTCGAAGACGTCGAGGGCGCGCGTAATCGTCTCGTCATAGGTGGCGTGCAGCCGCCACGGCCAGCGGTTCTGGGCGAGGATGCGGACGACGGCTTCGAGCTCGCCCTCCATCTCCGGCCCCATATCGGGGCGCTCGACGCGAAAATCCTCGAAGTCGGCGGCCGAGAAGACCAGCATCTCACCGGCGCCGTTCAGGCGGAAATAATCGTCGCCCTGCTGGTATCTGGCGCTCGCCGTCCAGCGCAGAAAATCGTCCTTCTCCGCCTTCGCCTTCTGGGTGAAGAGATTGTAGGCAATGCGCAGGGTCAGCTGGCCGGCATCGTGGAGCTTCTGGATGACTTCATAGTCGTCGGGGTAATTCTGGAAGCCGCCGCCGGCGTCGATTACGCTGGTGACGCCCAGCCGATTGAGGTCGCGCATGAAATGCCGCGTCGAATTGAGCTGATAGTCGATCGGCAGCTTCGGCCCCTTGGCAAGGGTCGAATAAAGGATGCCGGCATTGGGATTGGCCAGCAGCAGCCCGGTCGGATTGCCGGCCGCGTCGCGCATGATCTCGCCGCCGGGCGGGTTGGGGGTGTCCTTGGTGTAGCCGACCGCCCGCAGCGCCGCGCCGTTGAGCAGCGCGCGGTCGTAGAGGTGGAGGATGAACACCGGCGTCTCGGGGGCGACGGCGTTCAGTTCGGCGAGCGTCGGCAGCCGCTTTTCGGCGAACTGATGCTCGGTGAAGCCGCCGACGACGCGCACCCATTGCGGCGGCGGCGTCACCGCCACCTGGGCCTTGAGCATTGCCATGGCGTCGGCAAGGCTCGGCACGCCATCCCAGCGCAGTTCCATATTGTAATTGAGCCCGCCGCGGATGACGTGGATGTGGTTGTCGCACAGCCCGGGAATGACGCGGCGGCCGCCGCAATCGATCACTTGCGTCGCGGCGCCGCGCGTCGGCAGGATGGCGGCGGCGTCGCCGACCGCGCTGAACACGCCCTCGGTGATGGCGACCGCCTGCGGCGCCGGGTTGGCGCGATCGAGCGTCGTGAACTTGCCGTTGGTCAGGATGAGGTCGGGGGCGGTACCGGTCATGGCGGGGCTCCTGCTGGCAGCGGCCAGGCCGAGGGCGGCGAGGGCGGCGTTGATCTGACGGCGGGTGGGCGTGGTCATTGTCCCGGATCGCGCGGCGGCGCCTCGCTCGCCGCGACGGCGGCCGGCGCGCCTGCCAGCATCCGTTTCACGAGCGGCGGCAGTTGCTCGCCGATCAACATGCCGAGCAGGCCGACAAGCGCCACCACCGGCGGCGCTGGCGAGCGCACCTGGAGCATGCCGTAAATGGCGCCGACCAGCAGCCCGACGGCAAGCGCGACGAGATAGGCCTTCATGCGCGTCTCCTGGCACGAGCAGGGCGGGCCGACCGTGCTACCGCCGCGGTCGGCCCTGGGGTCAATGGACCGGCGTCAGGCGGCGCCGCCTTCGCTGGCGTGCTCGCCGAGCGCCCATTTCGAGAAGCGCACCTGCATGCCATAGGGCGTATGCGCCTTCAGGATCTCCATGACCCCGTCATAGGTTTCGCTGCGCGCCCAGTCCTGCTGCAGTTCGAAGGTCACCTGCAGGCTGGTCATCGGCACCGCGCCCGCCTGGATCAGCCGCTGCACGGCGCGTTCATGGGCTTCCTTCGAGACATCGCCGCAGGCGTCGGTCGGGACATGCACCTGATAGCCGGCCTTGAGCAGGTCGAGCGTCGGGAACATCACGCACGCCTCGGTCCACAGCCCGGCGAGGATCAGCCGCTTGCGCCCCGTCGCCGCGATCGCGGCACGGAAGTCGGGATCGATCCAGGAATTGATCGAGGTGCGGTCGACGATTGCGACATCGGGGAACAGGTCGGTGACTTCGGGCATGAACGGCCCCGAGAAACTGTCCTTGGCGACGGTCGAGATCACCGTCGGCAGGCCGAACAGCTTCGCCGTCTTCGCCAGCACCTGGACATTGTGCATGACTTCGAGCCGGTCGTGGCTCTGCACGCCCTGGAACATCGCCGGCTGGAAATCGATCAGCACCAGCGCGGCATTGTCAGGGGTGATCATCTCGAACTTGTCGGTCATCGCGATACTCCTCTTCTGCTCGGGGGAACGGATCAGGCGGCCATGTCGAAAAGCAGCACTTCGGCGGCGTTTCCGGCGGCATCCTCGCCGGCGATCTCGATCGTGTCGATATCGCGCAGCGCGGCGCCGTCGCCGGCGGCAAGTGTCTCGCCGTTGAGCGTGATCGTCCCGCGGGCGACCTGCACCCAGGCGAGGCGACCGGCGGACAGCGCGTGAACGGCGCGCTCGCCCTTGTCGAACAGCCCGGCATAGAGATCGACATCGCGATGGATGGTGATCGCGCCATCGCGGCCATCGCGCGCGCCGACGAGGCGCAGCCGGCCCTGCTTTTCCGCCGCGGCGAAGCTCTTCTGCTCATAGCCCGGCGGCAGCCCGGCGGCTTCGGGGAGAATCCAGATCTGCAGGAAATGCACGGGATCGCTCGCCGAGGCATTATATTCGGAGTGCGCGACGCCGCTACCGGCGCTCATCCGCTGGACATCACCGGGGCGGATGATCGACCCCGTGCCGATCGAATCCTTGTGCTCGAGCGCGCCGTCGAGGACATAGGAGATGATCTCCATGTCGCGATGGCTGTGGGTGCCGAAACCGGCGCCCGGCGTCACCTTGTCCTCGTTGATCACGCGCAGCGGGCCGAATCCCATGAAGCGGGGATCATGGTAACCGCCGAACGAGAAACTGTGTTTGCTGTCGAGCCAGCCGATCCGCGTCGGGCCGCGCTCGTCACTTCGTCTCACCAACATCATGTCTGCCTCCGCAAGGGGGTGGATTGCATGGCGACGACATAGGGCGATGGCGCCGCCGGGGCTTTCACTCGCGGCGGCAGGCTTATATCGGTGTGCGAAATTCCCGTGCCGAGACCTTCAGCATCATGCCCGAGCCGACCGCGCCATCGCCATTTCGCTTGAAGGCCGACGCCGCGCGCCATATCGCCGCCGACGGCCCGCCCGCCGACACCCTGCCCGACTGGGGCGGCGTCGCGCAGAGCGCCAATGTCCGCTTCATCCTGCACCCGCCGATCGATTTCGAAATCGCCTATCAGGTCGACCGGTTGGTGATCTTCGCGCCCTTTTCGAGCGCCCGCTGTCGCCTCGCGATCGGCGACGGCGCGCTGCGGCCGGCGCGCCTGCGCGCCGGGTCGGTGATCGTCGTGCCGCCGGGGGTTTGCGTTCGCGTTCAGCAGCAGGAGCCGGTCGAGTTTCTGGTGCTGTCGGTCGACCCGGCGCATTTCGCCGAAATCGCCGACAAGGCGGCGCAGGGTCGCGCCTGGGCGCTGAAGGTCGTCGACGATCTGCTCGACCCGGCGATCGCGGCGCTGGCGCGCGAGATCCGCCGGGCGCTGCTCGCCGACCCGCTGATCGAAGCGGGCTATCTCGAGCTGATCGCCGACGCCATGCTGGCGCGGCTGACCTGCGGCCTGATCACCGAGCATGGCGCGCCGCCCGGCCCCAAGATGCTCGCGCCCGGCGTGCTGGCGCGGGTGGTCCGGCATATCGACGATCATCTCGGCGATCCGCTGCGGGTCGACGAACTGGCGTCGGTCGCGGGATTCAGCCGCTCGCATTTCTCGCGCGCTTTCCAGCGCTCGACCGGCGACGGGCCGCAGCGCTTCGTGCTGCGCCGACGCATCTGCCGGGCCCGCGACCTGATTTCGGAAAAGCGTGGCAACCTCACCGAAATTGCCGCGGCGACAGGCTTTTCGAGCCAGGCGCACATGACCAAGGCCTTCCGCGACGAGCTCGGCATCACGCCATCGCACTATCGCGACGCCTTTCCGGAGGCCGGCGGGGGCGAGGGCACGGACTGATCCGCTTGCTCGACCGCCGGGCGGCATCGCGCTGCTGCTATTGGGCGGCGAGTGGTGCCCCTGGCCGGACTCGAACCAGCACGGATTTCTCCATCCGATTTTGAGTCGGACGCGTCTACCATTTCACCACAGGGGCATTGCGCCGCGATCTAGCGCAAGCCGCGCGGCGCTTCAACACGTGCGCCGTGCTTGCGGCTACGCGGTGACGGCTGGACTTGAACCCCCGCTTGCGCGCAAGGCTGTGGCGATGCGACCCCCCCGAAGAACCGGCGGCCCCAGTGATGGTCCCCGCCGCCCGCGCGCCCCGGCCGGCAATGGCGCCGGCAACCGCCCCCCCGGCGCGCCGCCGCCCAAGCGCGGCGAGCGGCCG
>LJHX01000021.1 GCA_001295935.1 alpha proteobacterium AAP81b | reverse complement strand
CAGGCCGCCGCCGACGCGCGCCGCGCTGGCCACGCCGCCTGGGGTCGCCATGCGGCGATCCCGTCGGCGGCGGCGATCGACGCCCAGGTGCAGCGCTCGCTCGCCGCCGCCGGCATCGCCTGCGACGGCACGCGCTGCGGCGCCGCCTTCGAAGCGCGGATCAAGGCGCGTGTCGCCGCCGATCTGCGCGCCACCCGCGAGCGCCTGCGCCAGGACCTCCGCCTCGCCGACAGCGACCGCGCCGAGGCGCTGCGCGGGCTCGACGCGGCGATCGCCGACCTCGATCGCGCGACGCGGTAGCGCGACGCGGCGGCCAACCCTGGCTCGGCGTCAGCAAAACCTCCGAACTCGCTCATGCCGAGCGAAGTCGAGGCACGCTCCGACGTGTGTCGGTTCCTCGACTTCGCTCGGCAGGAGCGGATCTGGTCGAGTTCGGAGGGGAAGGGCCGCTATCCCGCCAGCAGCGCGTCGTCGATTTCGCGCGCCCGCACCGCCGCCGGCCGGGCATTCAGCCGCTCGGCATAGGCGGCGAGCGCCGGGCGGGGGGGCAGGCTGCCGAACTGCAACCCCCAGCCGACCTGCGACCCGGCATAGACATCGGCGGCGGTGAACTGGTCGCCGCAGAACCACTGCCGGTCAGCGAGGTGCGCTTCGAGGGCGTCGACGACGGCGTCGAGGCTGCCCCAGCCGACCATCATCTGCTTCTCTTCGGGGACGGCAACGCCGAGCGCCCCCACCGTCGTCACGGCTTCGACCGGCCCCGCGGCGAAGAACAGCCAGCGGTAATAGTCGGCGCGGTCGGCGATCGGCGGCGCCAGGCCGGCGGCCGGAAAGGCATCGGCGAGATAGGCACAGATCGCCGCGCCCTCGGTGACGATGCGGCCATCATGGACGATCGCCGGCACCTTGCCCATCGGGTTGACGGCGCGATAGGCGTCGGCCTTCATCTCGGCGCCATAGCCGAGGATGACGGTTTCATAGGGCGCGCCGACTTCCTCGAGCATGATGCGGGCGATCCGCCCGCGCGACATCGGGTTGGTGTAGAAGGTCAGGGTCATCGGCGATCCTTGGCGATTCGTTTGTTCCTGATACGTTCACGCATCATTTGCCGCGAGTCCAGTTGACGCAAACGTCACCCCGGTCCACAAGCGCGGCAAAGCCCGGCAGCGGGCAAGGCAGACGGGGAGGCGTTCGATGACGCTCGAAGATTATCAGGCGCTGGTCGGTACCGAGCTCGGCGTATCGGATTGGGTGCTCGTCGACCAGGCGATGATCAACGCCTTCGCCGATGTGACGGGCGACCACCAGTTCATCCATGTCGATCCCGAGCGGGCGAAAATGACGCCCTTCGGCACCACCATCGCCCATGGCTATCTGACCCTCAGCCTGTGCTCGCAGTTCGCCGGCATGGCGCTGCCGCGCGTCGAGGGCGTCAAGATGGGCGTCAATTATGGCCACAACAAAGTCCGCTTCATGGCGCCGGTGAAGTCGGGCAGCCGGGTGCGCGGGCGCTTCAGCCTTGCCGACCTGACGCAGCGCCCCGATGGCGGCTGGCAGTCGACGACCAACGTCACCGTCGAGATCGAAGGGTCGGACAAGCCGGCGCTGATCGCCGAATGGCTGACGTTGCAGTATCATTGAGTTCTCTGACTCACCCTCACCCTCACCCTCCCATGCCTGCGGCATGGGCCCCTCCCTCTCCCTCAAGGGGAGAGGGGTAGACTGAAGAGGACATTATCATGCGTGAAGCCGTGATCGTTTCGACCGCCCGCACCCCGATCGGCAAGGCCTATCGCGGTGCCTTCAACGCCACCCCGTCGCCGACGCTCGCCGGCCATGCCATCGCCCATGCCGTCGCCCGCGCCGGCATCGATGGCGCCGAAGTCGATGATGTCATCATGGGCGCGGCGCTCCAGCAGGGCGTCCAGGGCGGCAACATCGCCCGCACCGCGCTGCTGCGCGCCGGGCTGCCGGTCACCGTCTCGGGCCAGTCGATCGATCGGCAATGCTCGTCGGGCGTCATGTCGATTGCGACGGCGGCCAAGCAGATCATGATCGACGGCATGGATATCGCCATCGGCGCCGGGGTCGATTCGATCTCGATGGTGCAGAACGACAAGATGCGCGTCGAGGGCGACCCCAGCCTGGTCGCCATGCATCCCGCCGTTTACATGCCGATGCTGCAGACCGCCGAAGTCGTCGCCAAGCGCTATAAGATCAGCCGCGATCGCATGGACGAATACAGCTATCGTTCGCAGATGCGCACTGCCGCGGCGCAGCAGGCCGGCAAGTTCGACGACGAGATCGTGCCGATGACGTCGCGCATGGCGATGGTCAACAAGGAAACCAAGGAAGTCACCTATCACGAGGTGACGACGTCGAAGGACGAGGGCAATCGCCCGGAGACGACGCTCGAAGGCCTGATGGGGCTGAAGCCGGTGATCGCCGATGGCGTCATCACCGCCGGCAACGCTTCGCAGCTTTCCGACGGCGCCTCGGCGAGCGTGCTGATGGAGGCTTCGGTCGCGGCCAAGAAGGGGCTGACGCCGCTCGGCGCCTATCGCGGCATGGCGGTGGCCGGGCTCGAGCCCGACGAAATGGGCATCGGGCCGATCTATGCCATCCCCAAGCTGTTGAAGGCCAACGGCCTGACGATGAACGACATCGGGCTGTGGGAATTGAACGAGGCTTTCGCCGTCCAGGTGCTGCACTGCGCCGATGTCCTCGGCATCGATCATGACCTTTTGAACGTAAACGGCGGGGCGATTTCGATCGGCCATCCCTATGGCATGACCGGCGCGCGCTGCACGGGGCATGCGCTGATCGAGGGCAAGCGTCGCGGCGCGAAGTACGTCGTCGTGACGATGTGCGTCGGTGGCGGCATGGGCGCGGCGGGGTTGTTCGAGGTTTATTGAAGCTGCAGCGCCGCGAGCGCGCTGGAGGAAATTCGCACCGCGAATTTCTGAAGCGCGCCGACAGGCGCAAGGCCGGCCAGCCGGGCGGCGGACCTTGAGTCCGCCGAACCGGTCTGACGTCACGACGCGGCTTTGCCGCGGCGCCCTTGCTTCCTCCTGAAACTATCGCGGCGCGTAGCGCAGCGTCGCCGTCCCCGTCACCTCGGCGGGCAGGAACAGCCCCTGGCCGAGCGGCAGCACCTTGCCGTGGCGCATATCGCCGAGCGTCACCCGCAGCCGCAGGTCGCCGAGCGGCTTGTCGGCGAGCGCGACGACGAGCTTGCCGCGCAGCTTGGCGAGGTCGCCGCTGAAATCCTGGGTCAACGCCGCCGCCAGCGCGGTCTGCATCGCCGGCGCCTGCACCAACGCGATCAGCGCGCGCAGCCCGGTATCGGCATCGGGCGCCGCGGTCACCTGCAAGTCCGAAAACGTCACCACCGGCGAATTCTCGGCATTGCCGGCGCGCGCCGTCAGCCAGACCTTGCCCTCGGCGGTGGCACCGATCCCGCCCGCTTCGGCGCGGATCGGCAGGCCCAGCGCAACGCGATTGCCGGTGGTGGCATAGAGCGTTGGCGGCCCGAATTTCGGATGGATGCGGCCATAGGTCGGCACTTCGATGCCCTTGACGCTCAGCTTGCCGAGCGCCTTGGCGAGCACGGCTTCGAGGATATGCCAATCGCCGACGACCGGCAGCGCCAGGTTGAGGCCCGGGGCGGCAAGCGCGGTGCCGGCCGGCGGCAGCGGCGTCGGCGCCGGGTCGGCGGGGCGTGGGCCGACGAAGGTTTCGGTCGTCGCCTCGGCGGCGAGGTCGAGCGTCACCACGCCATCGGCGATGCGGTAGCCGAGGAAGCCGAGGCGGCGCGGGGTGACGCGGATCCACACCGGCGGGTTCTTGTGGTTGACGTCGAGGACGGTGAAGCCGCTCGCCCAGCCCTTGGCGATGGCGTTGCGCACCCCGAGTTCGGCAAGGCGGCCGGGCAGTTCGCGTTCGAGCTTCGCCAGCAAGCCCGGCAGCTTGCGGTCGGCGGCGCCGGTGAAGGTGATCCGCTGGCCGAGAAAGTCGATCCCGGGCGCCTCGCGCCAGGCATAGTCAAGCGCCAGCTTCCCCTGCGGCTGCCAGTCGGGCGCCATGCCGAGGCGGACGCGCGCGGCGATGTCGGCCTTGCCGGTGGCGGTTTCGCCCTTCAGCACCTCGCCGGTATCGCGGGCGTTGAAGCGCGCCGCGACGGGGATGGCCAGCAGCAGGGTATCGCCGTTGCCGCCGAGGCGGACGGGGCCGCGGCTGACCTCGCCGCTGATATGGCAGGCGATGTCAGGGGTGATCTTGGCATGGTCGAGGCCGAAGACGCATTTGCCATCCTTCTTGATGCACAAGGTGGCGCGCTGGGCGGGGACGCATTTCGGCTCGTCGCGGTCGATCGTCCACAAGGTCGCCGGCACGCTGCGGTTGGCAAGGGCTTCCAGATCGGCGAGGCGGGCGCTGATCGGGATGCGCGCCACCGAGGTGCGCGTCGCCGCCGGCGGGCTGGCGGCAAGGCGCGGCGGGGCGTCGGTGGCGCTGCGGTCGCCGCAGCCGGCGAGCAACGCCGCGAGGCCAAGGGCGGGCAGGAAGTTCGATTTCAGCAAGGTCGGGTTCTCCGTCGGGGCCGTAACCAACCGACCCCGAAATTGTTCCGCCTCACGCCGGGCCGTAGCCACCACCACCGGGCGTGCTGACGACGATAGCGTCACCGGCGGCCAGCGCGGCGCGGTCGGTCGCGGCGAGGATATGCGTCGTGCCGTCGGCGCGCTCGACGCGGGTTTCGCCGGGGGCGGCAGGGCCACCGCCGGCGAGTCCGAAGGGCGGGATGGCGCGGCGGTTGGCGAGGATCGAGACGGTCATCGCTTCGCGAAAGCGCAGGTGCCTTATGGTGCCGTCGCCGCCGGCAAAGGCACCGGCGCCGCCCGAGCCGCGGCGGATGGCGAAGCTTTCGACGAGCACCGGATAGCGGGTTTCGAGGACTTCGGGGTCGGTCAGCCGGCTGTTGGTCATGTGGGTCTGGACGGCGCTGGTGCCGGCGAAATCGCGCCCGGCGCCCGACCCGCCGGCAATGGTTTCGTAATATTGGTGCGCCGCATTGCCGAAGGTCAGGTTGTTCATCGTGCCCTGGGACGCGGCGAGGATGCCCAGCGCGCCGAACAGCGCGTCGGTGATGACCTGCGAGGTTTCGACATTGCCGGCGACGACGGCGGCGGGAAATTCGGGGCTGAGCATCGATCCCGGCGGGATGACGATGTCGATCGGGCGCAGGCAGCCGTCGTTCAGCGGCAGGTCGGTGCCGGCGAGGCAGCGGAAGACGTAGAGTACCGCGGCGCGCGCCACCGAACGGGGGGCGTTGAAATTATCGGGCAATTGCAATGAAGTGCCGGTAAAGTCGACGGTGGCGCGGGCGGCGGCATGGTCGATGCGGACGGCGACGCTGACCTGGGCGCCATTGTCCATGGCATAGGTGAAGGCGCCGTCCTTGAGGCCGCCAAGCGCCGCGCGGACGGCGGCTTCGGCATTGTCCTGAACATGGCCCATATAGGCCGCGACGACGTCATGGCCGTATGCCGTGCCGAGCGCCTGCAGCTCGGCGGCGCCGCGGGTGCAGGCGGCGAGCTGGGCCTGAAGGTCGCCGAGACAGCGGCGGGGGTCGCGCGCCGGCCAGGGGCCTGACGACAGGATTGCAAGGACTTCCGTCTCGCGGAGCCGGCCGGCGTCGGTGAGCAGGACATTGTCGAGGAGGACGCCTTCCTCGGCGATGCTGCGGCTGTCGGGGGGCATCGACCCCGGCGTGGTGCCGCCGATATCGGCCTGGTGGCCGCGCGCCGCCGTCCAGTAAGCGATTGTTTCGCCGACGAACACCGGCAGGATGACGGTGACGTCGGGAAGGTGCGTGCCGCCATTGTAAGGGGCGTTGAGGAGGTAGGAATCGCCCGGCCTGATGCCGCGCGGGTCGGCGTGGCGGGCGGTCATCACGGCGCGGACGCTGTCGCCCATCGAGCCCAGATGCACCGGCATGTGCGGGGCGTTGGCGATCAGATTGCCTGCGGCGTCGAAGATTGCGCAGGAAAAATCGAGGCGTTCCTTGATGTTGACCGACCAGGCGGTCGATTGCAGCGCCACCCCCATCTGCTCGGCGATCCCCATGAAGCGGTTGGCGAAGATTTCGAGACGGACGGGGTCGGCGGCTGTCGACAGTGCCGGGGGCGGGGCGGCGGCGAGGTGATCGAGGATGAGGTTGGCGTGGCCGTCGACGCGGACCTGCCAGCCGGGTTCGACAAGGGTCGTGGCGCTGGCGTCGATGATGACGGCGGGGCCGGGGTGGGTCCAGCCCGGGGGGAGGGCGGCGCGGTCGAAGAAGGGGGTGGGG
>LJHX01000207.1 GCA_001295935.1 alpha proteobacterium AAP81b | reverse complement strand
CCCCCGGCGCTGCCTCGGGCGCCGTCGTCTTCGACAGCGACGAAGCCGAGGCGCGAGCCAAGCGCGGCGATGCCGTCATCCTGGTACGCATCGAAACCAGCCCCGAAGACATCCACGGCATGCACGCGGCGCGCGGCATCCTGACGGCGCGCGGCGGCATGACCAGCCACGCCGCTGTCGTCGCACGCGGCATGGGCCGGCCGTGCGTCTCGGGCGCCGGCGGCCTCGTCATCGACATGGTCGCCCGCACCATGACCGTCGGTGGCCGCAGCGTCGCCGAGGGCGAGCGGCTGACCCTCGATGGCTCGACCGGCGAAGTGATGGTCGGCGAGGTCGCCACCGTCGAGCCCGAGCTCGCCGGCGATTTCGGCAAGCTGATGGAATGGGCCGATGTCCATCGTCGCCTCAAGGTCCGCACCAACGCCGAGACGCCGGCCGACTGCCGCGTCGCCCGCCAGTTCGGCGCCGAGGGCATCGGGCTGTGCCGCACCGAGCATATGTTCTTCGAACCCGGCCGCATCACCTCGGTGCGCCGCATGATCCTCGCCGAGGACCAGGCGGGACGCGAAAGTGCGCTCGCCGAGCTGCTGCCCGAGCAGCGCGCCGATTTCGCCAGTATTTTCGAAGTGATGGCCGGCCTGCCGGTGACCATCCGCCTGCTCGATCCGCCGCTCCACGAATTCCTGCCGCACGACGAGAAGGGTTTCGGCGATGTCGCCGCGGCCACCGGTATCGGCGTCGGCACGGTGCGGCGACGCATCGCCGAGCTGCACGAATTCAACCCGATGCTCGGTCATCGCGGCTGCCGGCTCGGCATCACCTATCCCGAAATCTACGCGATGCAGGCGCGCGCCATCTTCGAGGCGGCGGTGGCGGTGGCGAAGGACACCGGCGCCGCGGTCGTCCCCGAAGTCATGGTGCCGCTGGTCGCCACCGCGCGCGAGCTCGAGATCACCAAGGCGGTGATCGACGCCGAGGCCGAGGCGGTGTTCGCCGAGACGGGGCATCGCCTCGATTATCTCGTCGGCACGATGATCGAGCTGCCGCGCGCCGCGCTGCGCGCCGGGGAGATCGCGGCGCACGCCGAATTCTTCAGCTTCGGCACCAATGACCTGACCCAGACGACGCTGGGCATCAGCCGCGACGACGCTTCGCGCTTCCTCGGCGCCTATGTCGACCAGGGCATCTACCCGCGCGATCCCTTCGTCGGCATCGATGAGGAGGGGGTCGGCGAGCTCGTCGCGATGGCCGCCGACCGCGGCCGCGCGGCGCGCCCCGACATCAAGCTCGGCATCTGCGGCGAGCACGGCGGCGACCCGGCGAGCATCGCCTTCTGCGAACGTCTCGGCCTCGATTATGTCAGCTGCTCGCCCTATCGCGTGCCGATCGCCCGGCTGGCGGCGGCGCAGGCGGCGCTGCGGGCCAAGGGGGGCGCGGCGTAGGGTAGCTCAAACCGGAAGGGCCGCTCCCGCGATCTCGGCGGCGCCCGCCACCACCAATTTGCCGTCGCGAACCGAGACGACGGTCAGGCCGGCATTTGCATCAGCTTTCGCTTCGCGGCGGACGGCTTCCGAGACGCCTGCCTGCCGCGTGCGCATTTCCTGCAACAAAATCGCGTCGATCGGGCGGTGCGGTGCTCATGCCCGAAAAATGCGCCTCGCCAGGACTGCCGTCAACGCCGCCTGATCCACAGCCCGGTCAGCAGCCCCGCGGCGAAGCCTGCCAGCACCCAGGCCCAGATCTCGCCGAACAGCCAGATCATTGCCAGTCGGCGCCGGCGATACCGGGGGTACGCCGCAGGTCGGCGAGCACCGCGGCGCGCGTCTCGGGCGCGGCGCTGCCGGCGAGGTGGACGCGGCGCCAGGTCCAGCCGCCCGGCGTCGTCCAGCTGGCGCGGCCATCGGTGACGCCATGCACGACCAGCACCGCCACCACCGGCCGGCCGAGCTTGGCGAGGATCGCCTGGGCGTGCCAGCGGTGGGCGCCGGCGGCGATCAGGCCGGTGACGAGCACCCCGGTCGCGAGCTTGGCCCAGGCGGGCAGGGGGTGGCGGTCAGCCACCCAGCTTGCCGAAGCGCGTTTCATATTCGGTGATGCGGCCTTCGACGAGCAGCTGCGCCTGTTCGACGAGGCGGTCGCCGGCGATCCGCCCGCTGAAATCGCCGAGGCCCTCGTCAAGCGCGCTCGCCTGCGCCGCGCTGAGCCCGGCGACGCGATCGATGCTCGTCACCCCGGCGGCGGCGAGGCGGTCGGCGAACTTCGGTCCGACGCCCTTCAACAGCCGCAGATTCCCCAGGTCGACGGCGGGCGCTGCCGCCGCGGGCGCCGCGGCGGATGTCGCCGCCAGGGTCGCCGGCGCGGCGATCGTCGCCGCCGTTTCCGGCGCGCGCACCCGCGCCAGGTCGCGGCGCAGGCGGTCGACCTCGTCGCTCAGCGGCCGGATCTGGGCGTCGCGTGCCTTCAAGTCGGTGGCGTTGCGCTCGGCGAGCGCCAGCGCGTCGTCGCGCTCGCGGGTCAGCGCGCTGTTGCGCTCGGCGAGCACCGCGGCCTTGCGGCGGGCGCTGCCGGCAAAACTATTGCCGATGAACAGCCCGAGCAGCAGCGCGGCGAGCGCAATGCCGATGGTGACGGGATCGAGGGTGAAGGTCATGGGCTATCTCCGGCCGGTGTCTTGCCCGCAAGCGCGCGGCCAGGGCAAGCCTCACAACGCATGTCCGCCGCTTGCGGCGCCGCGACAATGGACCCGGCGCCCCGCCGCCGCTAACGACAGCGCCCATGGTCGCTGCCATCTCTTCCGCCGAGCGGCGCCTGGCCTTTGCCGCGGTGCTGATCGTGCTGTTCCTCGGCGCGCTCGACCAGACGATCGTCGCCACGGCGATGCCGCGCATCGTCGCCGAGCTCGCCGGCCTCGATCGCATCGCCTGGGTCGGCACCGCCTATCTGCTCACCTCGACGGTAACGGTGCCGATCTATGGCAAATTGGGCGATCTCTTCGGCCGCCGCCCGGTGCTCGAATTCGGCGTGATCGTCTTTCTCATCGGCTCGATGCTCTGCGGCCTTGCCGGCGAGTTCGGCGCGCTGCCGCTGATCGGCGACGGCATGAACCAGCTGATCCTGTGCCGCAGCCTCCAGGGCATCGGCGCCGGCGCGCTGACCACCGGCGCCTTCGCCACCGTCGCCGACCTGGTGCCGCCGGCCGAGCGCGGCCGCTACACCGGTATGTTCGGTGCGATGTTCGGGCTGGCGGGGCTGGCGGGGCCGGTGCTCGGCGGGCTGCTCACCGACCATGCCTCGACGACGATCCTCGGTGCGCCCGTCTCGGGGTGGCGCTTCATCTTCTACGTCAATTTGCCGCTTGGCCTCGTCGCGCTGACGATGCTCGTCCGCGCGTTGCCAGCCGGGCGGCGCGGCGCCGACGCGCGCATCGACTGGACCGGCAGTGCGCTGATCATTCTGGCGACCGTGCCGCTGCTGCTGGCGCTCGGCTGGGGCGGCGACGGCGGCGGCTTCGGCCAACCGCGGGTGGTCATCGGCTTCGGCATCGCCGCAGCGGCCTTTGCGGTCTTCCTCGCGGCGTCGCGCGGCAAGCCGCATGCCGTCGTGCCGCTCGATCTTTTCGCCGATCGCGTTGTCGCACGCGGCAGCCTGGCGCTGTTCCTCGTCAATCTCGCCTATATGGGCGTGCCGATGTTCCTGCCGCTCTACCTGCAGACGGTGCGCGGGCTCAGCGCCAGCGCCAGCGGCATCGCCATGCTGCCGCTGCTGTTCGGCATCCTTATCGGATCGATGACCGCCGGCCAGACGGCGCGGCGGACGCGCGCCTACAAGCCGGTGCTGGTGGCGGGCGGCACGCTCACGCTGGTCGCGCTGGCGGTGCTGACGCGCCTCGGCCCCGATTGGCCGCGCTGGCTGTTGCCGCTCGACCTGTTCGTGCTGGGGCTCGGCCTCGGCCCGGCGCAGGGCATGTTCACGCTGGCCATCCAGAGCGCCGTTACCCCGGCGCGCACCGGGGTCGCCACCGCGGCATCGCAATTCTGCCGCCAGATGGGGGCGACCGTTGGAGTCGCGGTGTTCGGCGCGCTGATGACGCATGGCCTGGCGCGCGAGCTTGACGCCCGGGTGCCGGTGCTCGTCGGCGGTGATCCGGCGGTGCTGCTGTCGCGCGCCCAGACGCTGGCGATGGACCCGGTGGCGCTCGCCGGCGCGCTGGCCGCCGCCGGGGTCGATGGCGCCGGCGCCGCGCACGCGGCGGGTCTCGCGCTGATCGACAGTTTCGCCTTCGCCATCGAGGCGCTGTTCCCGGTGGCACTGGCGCTGATGGTGCTGGCTTTCCTCATGACTCTCTCGGTGCCGGCGCGGCGGCTGCGCGGTGCCGAGGCGCCCGCCGCGGCCCACGACCCCGACGCTGCGGTGGCGACGGCATGAGCGACCGCCGCCATCGCCTCCCCGAAGGCGGCGTTGCCGAGCGGGTGGCCATGGCCGATGGCACGCGGCTGCGCGTCGAGCGCTGGCCCGGGCAACGCGGCACGGTGCTGCTGCTCGGCGGCCGCGGCGATTTCGTCGAGAAATATTGCGAGGCGATCCACGAGCTGCTGGCGCTGGGCTATGGCGTCGCCGCCGCCGACTGGCGCGGCCAGGGGCGCTCCGGCCGGCTCGGCGACGCGCCGATGAAGGGGCATTGCGACAGTTTCGCGCCCTGGGTCGCCGACCTTGGGCAGCTCGTCGCCTGGCTGCGGCAGACGATGCCGGCGCCGTGGTTCGGCATCGGCCATTCGATGGGCGGCCATCTGCTGCTGCGCTGGCTGGCCGAGGGCGGCGCCGGCCTCGATCGCGCGCTGCTGCTGTCGCCGATGCTCGGGATCCAGGCGCCGCCGCTCGGGCCATGGGCGACGCGGCGGCTGGCGCGGGCGATGGTGGCGGTCGGTCGCGGCGGTAGCTGGGTGCTGGGCGGCGGGCCCTATGTGCCGGCGGTGGTCGGCTCGGCGCGGCAGCGGATGCTGACCAGCGACCCCGACCGCTACCCCAACGAAGGCTGGTGGATCGCGCGCGACGCCGAACTCGGCATCGGTGCGCCGACCTGGGGCTGGCTGGCGGCGGCCTTCGCCTCGCTCGACGCGCTGACGCCGGCGGCGCTGGCGGCGTTGACGACCCCGCTGCTGGTGCTCAGCCCTGAAACTGACGGCCTCGTCGATGTCGCCGCGACGCGCCGCCAGGTCGCGGCGATCCCCGGCGCGCGCCTGCGGACCTGGCCCGGCGCCGGCCATGAGCTGCTGCGCGAAACCGACGCGATCCGGGGCGAGGTCCTCGCGCAAATCGACGGCTTTCTATCGGGAGTGGCTTGATGCGTTTCGATGTGGCGATCGTCGGCGCCGGCATCGCCGGGGCGAGCCTTGCCTGGTGGCTCGGGCGGCTGTCGGGCGGCCGGCTCACGGTCGCGCTTGTCGAGATGGAGGCGCGCGCCGGCTATCACACCACCGGGCGCTCGGCGGCCTTCTGGGTCGAAAGCTATGGCGGCCCCGAGATCGTGCCGCTGAGCCGTGCCTCGCGCGATTTCTTCGTGGCGCCGCCGCCGGGTTTTACCGAGGCAAGGCTGCTCAGCCTGCGCCCGGCGCTGCACCTGGCACCCCCCGACGACCCCAGCGCGCTCGACGCCGTCGCCGCCGAGTTCGACGCGGGCGCCGTTACCTACCGCTGGCTCGACGCCGTCGATCTCGCTGACAACCCCGCGGGGCCGCTGCTGCGCCCCGAATGGCGCCGCCGAGGCCTGATCGAGGACGATTGCCACGATATCGACGTCGCCGCGCTGCACCAGGGCTTTCTGCGCGGCGCCGATGGCTGGAAGCCGCAGCTGATCGCCGACGCCGAGGTGACGGCGATGACGCGCCGCGGCGATGCCTGGCACCTCACGACACGCGCCGGCGAGATCGTCGCGACGACGATCGTCAACGCCGCCGGCGCCTGGGCCGATGTCGTCGCCGCCCTCGCCGGGGCGGCACCGCGCGGCCTGCAACCGTTGCGCCGGACGATGGCGGTGCTGGCGATCGACCCGCCACCGCCCGCCGACCTGCCCGTCGTCATGGATGCCGCCGGGCGCTTCTATTTCAAGCCCGACGGCGCGCGGCTGTGGCTGTCGCCGCACGACGAAATTCCCGATGTGCCGCACGACGTCCGCCCCGACGAGCTCGACCTCGCCACCGTCATCGACCGTTTCGAACAGGCGACGACGGTGACTGTCCGCCGCCTCGAATCAAGCTGGGCGGGCCTCAGAACCTTCACCGCCGACCGCAAGCCGGTGTTCGGCTGGGACGACGCAGTGCCGGGGCTGTTCTGGTGCGCCGGCCAGGGCGGCTTCGGTATCCAGACGGCACCGGCAGCGGGCGAGCTGTGTGCCGCGCTGCTGCTGGGGCAGGCGCCGCGGCTCGATCCGGCGCCATGGCTGGCGACGCGGTTCTAGGGTGCATCCCCCTCTCCCGCAAGCGGGAGAGGGGCGTTGCCGCTCACCAGGCGAGACAGATCTTCCCGAAATGCGTCTGGCTCGCCTGCAGCCGGAAGGCGTCGGCGATGGCTTCAAGGGGGTGGACGCTGTCGATCACCGGGCGGATGCCGGTGGCGTCGATCGCCGCGACCATCGCCTGCTGCTGGGCGCGGCTGCCGACGGTGATGCCGGTGATGCGGACATTGCCCGACATGGCGGCGGCGGTCGGCACATCGCCGGCAAAGCCGGTCAGCACGCCAATGAGGCTGATGTTGCCGCGCATCCGGCACGCCATGATCGATTGGGCGAGCGTGCCCGGCCCGCCGACCTCGACGATGTGATCGACGCCGCGGCCGCCGGTCAGCGCGCGCGCCGTCGCGCCCCAATGCGTGTCGGTCTTGTAGTTGATCAAATGATCGGCGCCCATCGCGCGCAGCCGTTCGAGCTTGGCGTCCGACGACGAAGTGGCGATGACGGTGGCGCCCGTCGCCTTGGCGAACTGCAGCGCGAAGATCGAGACGCCGCCGGTGCCCTGGACGAGCACCGTCTCGCCGGGCTGCAGCGCCGCCTCGACATGGAGCGCCCGCCAGGCGGTCAGCGCCGCGCAGGGCAGGGTGGCGGCCTCGGTGTGACTGTAGCCGCGCGGTGCCCTGGTGAAGGCGGTCGCCGGCGCGACGACTTCGGCGCGGGCATAGCCGTCGCTGCGGTCGCCGGGGACTTCGAAGAATTTGGCGATGTCGGGCTCGCCCTCGATCCAGCGCGGGAAGAAGGTCGAGATGACATGATCGCCGGGGACGAAATCATGCACCGCGCCGCCGACGGCGACGACGACCCCGGCGCCGTCCGACATCGGAATGCGGCCATCCTCGCAGGGGATGCCACCGAGGACGACCACGTAATCATGGTAGTTGAGCGACGAGGCGTGCAGCCGGACATGGATGTCGTGCGGCCCGAGCGGCGCCAGCTCGGCCTCGGCGACGGCCAGATTGTCGAGCCCGCCGGGGGCTTTCAGGCGAATGGCGCGCATCGATGCTCTCCTGCAAAGGCGTTCGCATAGCGGCGCCGGCCGGGCGGCGTCGCCGCTGCGAAATGACAGGCACCCCGAACGACGCGCCGCCGTCCGGGGTTCGCCGCTGTCAGTCGCGCATCGAGTCGGGGACGATCCCGCCATTCGCGGCGAGTTTCGCCACCACCGCCTTGTGGAGCGCGATATTCTGCTCGGCGCTGCCATCGGCGCCGGCATGGACGCCGAGTTCGGCGGCCAGTTCCTTGCGCGCCGCGAGGTCGGAATCGAGATCGAGCAGCCGCAGCAGATCGACGATCGACGTCCGATAATTGCCGCCGCCGCCCTTCATGCTCGCCATTTCGGCGAGCACCGCGCCGACATCGACCGCGGCGGCGGCGGCGGCAGCGGGCGCCGATGCCGGGGCGGCAGCAGCGGCGGGCGCCGAAACGGGTGCAGCCGTCGCCGGCTTTGCCGCCGGGGCGGCGGCGGGGTGGTGGAAGATCTTGTTCAGAATATTGCCGAAGATGCTCATGCCTGGTCTCCTGTCGCGACGCGCGCCGGCGGTTCGGCGCGGCGGGTCGCGCCATCAACCCGCGGCGCGCCGCGAAAGGTCCGGCGGAACAGCGGCTTTCGTCGCGGGTTGTGGGGCCGATGCCGTGCCGGCGCGCGGCGAGGAGAAGCCCATGAAGATGTTGATGATCGCCACCGTATCGATCGCCACGCTGGCTCTTGCAGGTTGCAACAACAAAGCCGCCAATAGCGCCGCCACCGCCGAGAACACCGCGGCAAGCGACGCCGCCACCGCGCCGCTGCCGCCGGCGATGGGCAGCGCCGAGGCCGCCAGCCCCGGTCAGGCCTTTGCCAACACCGCCGCCGCCAGCGACGCCTTCGAGATCGCGACGTCGAACCTCGCCGCCGAAAAGGCATCATCGGCCACGGTCAAGGCCTTCGCCAAACAGATGATCGCCGCCCACAATGAATCGACCGCCGCGCTCAAGACCGCCGCCGCCGAGGCCTCGCCGGTGATCGCCCCCGACCCGGCGATGACCGCCGAGCAGACCGCCGATCTCGAGGCACTGCGCGGCCAATCGGGCAAGGCCTTCGACACTGCCTATGCCGCGGCGCAGACCAAGGCGCATGAGGCGGCGCTCGCCACCTTGCGTGACTATGCGGCGGCGGGCGACGTGCCGTCGCTGAAGGCCTTTGCCACCAAGCTGGCACCCAAGGTCGCGGCGCACCTCAACATGGCCAAGGGCTTGAAGGCCTGAGTGGCAATGGGATTGCGCCCGAGGCTCGTCATCGCTACAGCGGCGGCGATGACGATGCCGTTTCCGATGAGCCGACGAGGCTGACCCGCCGCCGCCTTGAGGGTGGTCAGGCGTTCGCCCCGTCTCGCAAGCTCTTCGGAAAGTCCCACCAAAATTGCACATTCTGCCCGCGCAGGCCGCTGACCTGCCCGAAATCGACGTGCTGCTCGATGCGCGCTTCGGTCCCGCCCGCCACAATCGCACCGCCTATCGCCTGCGCGAGGGCGTGGCGATGGACGGTGCGCTGAGCTTTGTTGCCCGCGACGGCGGCGCGCTGGTCGGTTCGTTGCAATGCTGGCCGATTGCGCTGCAGCCCGTCGCCGGCGCGGCGCTGCCGCTGCTGCTGCTCGGCCCGGTCGCTGTCGTGGCATCGCGCGAGGGCGAGGGGATCGCCTCGCGGTTGATCACGACGGCGCTCGCCGCTGCCGATGCCGCTGGCGCGCCGCCCGTCCTGCTGATCGGCGACGCGCCTTTCTATGGGCGCTTCGGCTTCACTGCCGAGGGCACCGGCGGATGGCAGCTGCCGGGGCCGGTCGATCGCGCGCGGTTGCTGCTGCGGGGCGGGGCTGGGTTGCCACGGGTCGGCCGGGTCGAGGTTGCAGACGGGGTTCGACGCGCGGCTTGATGCTGGCGAGTGATGGCAGAGTTTGTCCCTTGCGGCGCGGCCCCCACCCCGACCCTCCCCACTCTCTGTTCGCTGCGCTCACAGGGGGGGAGGG
>LJHX01000206.1 GCA_001295935.1 alpha proteobacterium AAP81b | reverse complement strand
CGGGGCGGGCTTTTGGCTTCGCCGCCGGCTTGGCGGTGAGCGGCGGCGCGGCGAGCAGCGCCAGCGCGGCAAGGATCAGGCTCGAATGGCGCATAGGTGCGGTCCCCCTCTCATTTTCGCCGTCCATGCCGGGGCGCGGTGTTGGCGTAAAGGGATGTCACGCAACGTCTCAGGAGCCCAGCCCCATGCATCACGCCTATATCGTCGCCGCCGCGCGCACTGCCGGAGGCCGCCGCGGCGGCCTGCTGCGCGACTGGCATCCCGCCGATCTCGCCGGCCAGGTGCTCGACGCGCTGATCGATCGCTCGGGTGCCGACCCGGCGCTGATCGAAGATGTCATCATGGGTTGCGTCAGCCAGTTCGGCCAGCAATCGGCCAATGTCGCGCGCAACGCCGTGCTGTCGTCGAAGCTGCCCGAATCGGTACCGGCGACGAGCGTCGATCGCCAATGCGGTTCGTCGCAGCAGGCGCTGCACTTCGCCGCCGCTACCGTAATGAGCGGCCAGATGGACGTCGTTATCGCCGCCGGCACCGAAAGCATGACGCGCGTGCCGATGGGCGCCGCCGCCAAGCTTTCCCATGAAAGCGGCATGGGCTCTCCCTTCGGCGGCCCGGCGATGAAGGCGCGCTATCCCGGCGTCCAGTTCAGCCAGTTCGCCGGCGCCGAGATGATCGCCGTCAAGTACGACCTCTCGAAGGATGCCCTCGATGAATTCGGCTGGCAGAGCCAGGTCAAGGCGGCGACCGCTGCCAAGAGCGGCGCCTTCGATCAGGAAATCGTGCCGATCATGGTGACGACGCACGAAGGCGAAGCCAAGGCGCACATGATCGACGAAGGGATTCGTTTTGAAGCGACCTTGGAAGCGACGCGCGCCGTCAAGCTGCTCGCCGAAAATGGCCGGTTGACCGCGGCGACGTCTTCGCAGATCTGCGACGGGGCTTCGGGGGTATTGATCGTCAACGAGCGCGGGCTGAAGGCGCTCGGCGTCGAGCCGATCGCCCGCATTCACCACATGACGGTCGTCGGCGAAGACCCGGTGATCATGCTCGAAGCGCCGATCGGCGCCACCCAGAAGGCGCTGGCGCGCGCCGGCATGAAGATCGAAGACATTGATCTTTATGAAGTAAATGAAGCCTTTGCGTCGGTGCCGATGGCCTGGCTGAAGATGCTCGGCGCCGATCCCGATCGCCTCAACGTCAATGGCGGCGCCATCGCGCTCGGCCATCCGCTCGGCGCCTCCGGCACCAAGCTGATGACGACGCTGCTCCATGCGCTCGAAGCGCGCGGCAAGCGCTGGGGTCTGCAGACGATGTGCGAAGGCGGCGGCCTCGCCAATGTCACCATCGTCGAGAAGCTCTGATCATGGCCTTCACCGAAATTGCCCTGGAAATCGAAGGGCCTGTCGCCACCATCACCCTTGACCGCGAAGCCAAATTGAACGCCTTCACCGGCACGATGATGACCGAACTCATCGCGGCATTCGACCAGACCGACGCCGATGACAATGTGAAAGCGGTGATCGTCACCGGCCGCGGCCGGGCGTTCTGCGCCGGCGCCGATCTGTCGGCGGGCGCCGCGACCTTCGATTATGAAAAGGTCGGCGGCGGCGCGCGCAAGGGGCCCGTCCGCGAGGACGGCAGCATCGATTATGCCCATGACGCGGTGCGCGACGGCGGCGGCCGGCTGACCATGCGGATTTTCAAGAGCTTGAAGCCCGTGATCGCCGCGGTCAACGGCCCGGCGGTCGGCATCGGCGTCACCATGCAGCTGGCGATGGATGTCCGCATGGCGTCCGAAGCGGCGCGGTTCGGTTTCGTCTTCGCGCGGCGCGGCATCGTTCCTGAAGCGGGGTCGAGCTGGTTCCTGTCGAAGCTCGTCGGCCTGCCGCAGGCGCTCGAATGGTGCATGACCGGCCGGGTGTTCGGCGCCGACGAGGCGCTCGCCGGGCGGCTGGTGCGCTCGGTTCACAAGGCCGAGGAACTGCTCCCCGCGGCGCGCGCGCTGGCGCTGGAGATCGCCGACAATACCGCGCCGGTGTCGGTGGCGATGACGCGCCAGATGCTGTGGCGGATGGCCGGGGCGCCGAGCCCCTGGGATGCCCATCGCCTTGATTCGCGTGCGATTTTCTCGCGCGGCCGATCGGGCGACGCGCGCGAGGGCGTCACCTCCTTCCTCGAAAAGCGCAAGCCCGCCTATCCCGACACGGTCAGTGCCGACATGCCCGACTTCTTCCCCTGGTGGGCCGAGGAGCGCTACTACTAACCGAATAGGCACATTTATGCTTGACAATCGTCACGCTTTCGGTTAGAAGACGGGCAAGCTTCAGAAATCCGCCAAGACAGAGGGCGCGCCGGGCAACCGGGGCGCCCTTTGCTTTGCCACTGCCGAAGGGGCCGCCCGATGAATTATCGCAACTGGCAGTGGAAGGTGAAGGACCGCCAGCGCTTCATCGCGACGCTCACCGAGACGGGCAATCCGGCGGCAGCGGCGGCGGCGATCGGCCAGACCCTGGCGGCGGCCTATGCCATGCGCGAACGCTGGCCGCAGCTTGCCGAGGAATGGCGCGCGGCGCTCGGGATTGCCTGGGAACAGGTCGAAATGCGCCTGCTGGCGACGCTGCTTGACGGGGATGCGGGCGAGATTGACGCCAAGGTGGCGCTCGAAATGCTCAAGCGCCGTCCGACCTCGCCGCCGCGCGCGATTGTGACCGTCGATGCAGCGAGGATTGCCCGGGTTCGCCAAGAGATCCGGGCGCTGGCCGCGCCGGCCGAATGACCGCGACGTCAGGGGCGGCCGGGCAGCGCGGCGGCGACGAGCGCTTGCTGGCGGACCTGTGGGAAGCCGCCGATACCCGCCAGCGCGACGCCATCCTGCGTCGCAACGGTGCCGACGCGGTGGCAGCGGGGCTCGCCACCGGGCTGCGGCTGGCGCAACTGCCGCCGCCGGGTGACTGGACGATCTGGGTGATTCTCGCGGGGCGCGGCTTCGGCAAGACGCGCGCGGGTGCCGAATGGGTTCATTCGCTGGCGCAGGAACGGGCCGGGCGGCGCTTTGCGCTGGTCGGCGCGACCTATGACGCCGCGCGCCGGGTGATGGTCGAGGGCGAATCGGGGCTGCTGTCGCGATCACCGGAGGTCCATTTCGTGCCGAGCCTGCGCCGGCTGCGTTGGGCCAATGGCTCGGAGGCGTCGCTGTTCTCGGGGGCCGATCCCGAGATGATCCGCGGCAGCCAGTTCGATTTCGCCTGGGGCGACGAGTTCGCGCATTGGCCGGGCGGCGAAGCGGCACTGACCAATCTGCGGATGGCGACGCGGCTTGGCGCCGACCCGCGGCTACTGCTGACGACGACGCCGCTGCCGCTCGCCTGGCTCAAGGCGCTGCTCGCCGAACCGGGGGTGGTGGTCAGCCGTGGCCGAAGCCGCGACAATGCGGCGAATTTGCCGAAGGCGTTCGTCGCCGGACTGGAACGCCGCTATGGCGGCAGCAGCATCGGCCGGCAGGAATTGGGCGGCGAGATCGTTGAGGACCTGGCTGGCGCGCTATGGACGCGGGCGCTGCTCGATGCGGTGCGGGTGCCGTCGGTGCCCGACCTGACGCGGATCGTCGTCGGCGTCGACCCGCCGGCAGGCGGCGGCACCTGCGGGATCATCGTCGCCGGCCTGGGGCCGCAGGGCGCGGCTTATGTGGTTGAGGATGCCAGCGTTACGGGCGTGCGGCCGGAAGCCTGGGCACGCGCAGTGGTGATGGCGGCCGACCGCTGGCGTGCCGATCGGGTGATCGCCGAAACCAACAATGGCGGCAAGATGGTCGTGTCGATGCTGAAGTCGGTCGACGCCGCCTTGCCGGTGCTGCCGGTTCACGCAGCGCGTGGCAAGGTCGCGCGCGCCGAGCCGGTGGCGAGCCTTTATGGTGAAGGCCGGGTGTTTCATGGCGGCGGCCTGGCGGCAGTCGAGGACCAATTGTGCGGGCTGCTGGCGAGCGGTGTCTATGCCGGGCCGGGCGCTTCGCCAGACCGCGCCGATGCGCTGGTCTGGGCGGTGACGGCGCTGCTGCTCGAGGGCAGGGCGCTGCCTGCGGTGCGCGTCCTGTAACTCCCCTCCCGC
>LJHX01000205.1 GCA_001295935.1 alpha proteobacterium AAP81b | reverse complement strand
CGACCGTCGCCGGCGGGTCGCGACGCATCGGGGCGCGTCGGCGTCCCGATGATGGCGCCGCCGATGCCTTCGCTCACCCCGGGGCGACCGGGACGGCCACCGTCGGGACGGCCAAGGTCAGGACGACCGCCGTCAGGACGGCCAAGGTCAGGGCGACCGCCGTCAGGGCGGCCGCCGTCAGGACGACCACGGTCCGGGCGACCGATGCCGGGACGATCACCGTCCGGGCGGCCGACGGCCGGCTGGCCATTGCCGGGGCGACCATCGCCGGGGCGACCATCGCCGGGACGACCATAGCCGGGTCGGCCATCACCCGGGCGGCCGTCACCGGGGCGACCGGGGCGGTTGTCATAGCCCGGCTGGCCGTTCCATCCGGGCCGTACGCCCGGCTGGCCATCGGGCCGCCCATAGCCCGGTCGGCCCTGCCAGCCATTGCCGCGCCAGCCATTGCCGCTGTTGCGCCAGTCGATCGCCGGCGCGAAGCGGCTGCCGCGCCAATAGTTCTGGCCGCGGTTCCACGGCAGCACAAAGCGGCGCCACGCCGGGGTGTAGAGATAGGTCCGCGGCACCCATATCCAGGAGGGTGCGTACCAGCTGTCCCAATTGTTCCAGCTCGACCCGAAGGCAAAACTCAGCCCGACCTGCGGCGGCAACGGCGCCCAGCCGGTCACGTCGCCGGCGTCGCGCCAGGCGACCCAGGCCGGCGCCCATTGCGTGCCCGGCACCCAGATCCAGCCGAGGCGATCGTCATGCGCCCAGCGGCCATAATGGTCGGTCGCCCAGCCCCAGGGGTCGTCGCTCGCCCAGAAGCGGCCATCGGCCCAGCGGCCATTGCTGTAGGGGCGCCAGCCGGCGGCGACGAAGGGCTGGAAGGCATAGCCCCAGCGGCTGTCGACCCAGCGGCCATAGCGGGCCAGCGGCGCGCGGAAGACCTCGACCGAGACGACATCGCGAAAGCCGAAGCGGTCGCCGGGCTGCACCCAGCCGGCGCCATAGCCCTGGTCGCCATAGCCCTGGTCGCCATAGCCCTGGTCGCCATAGCCCTGGTCGTCATAGCCCTGGGGGTCGTCGCCATAATAGCCCTGGGCGTCGGCCGGATCGCCGTAGCCCTGATCTTGATCATAGCCGGACGCCGGCGCGTCATAGCGCGGATCATAGGGCTGTGCCTGGGCGGTGCCGACCAGAAGCAGCGACGGGAGCAGCGAGCGCAACATCTTGTTCATGACAGGACCAGTGCGCCGAACCGCATGTCGGCGCGATGAACGGTTGCAGGCCCTGCCAATGCCGAGGCGTCAGACGGTGAAATCCTCCGGCGGCAGTCCGGCGCGGCTGCGCGCCACCATCGTCGTCAGCGCGCTCTCGAAGGCGCGAGTATAGGCAACGACATCGAACAGCGGCGCCGCCGGCAGATTGGCGACGAGCCTTGCCTTCAGCGCCGCGCGGCGCGCGCCATCGCGGCCGAGCGCCACGGCGAGTTCCTCATAGGCGACGGCGTCGGGCACGGCGAGTTCGGGCAGCCCGACATTGTGGACGAGGCTGGTGGCGACGCGCGCGGCGAAGCTCAGCCCGGTGCGCGTCACCACCGGCACGCCGCGCAGCAGCGCGTCGCTCGCCGTGGTGTGCGCGGTGTAGGGCAGGGTATCGAGGAACAGATCGGCCTGGGTGAGCCGGGCAAGGTGCTGCGCCGCGGGCACGGTATCGGCGAAGACCAGCCGCTCGGGGCTGATCCCGCCGGCGCTGGCGGCGGCGCGCAGATTGGCGCGCGCCAGCGGTTCCTTGGCCCAGATCCACAGCACGCTGCCCGGCACCTGGGCGAGGATGCGCAGCCAGATGGCGAAGACGTCGGGCGTCAGCTTCGAAATCTGGTTGAAGGCGGCATAGACGACCGCGTCCTCGGGCAGGCCGAGGCTGGCGCGCGTCGGCACCTCGGCGACCGGGCGGCCGGCGTCGTTGGGCTGGTAGCTGCCGGGCAGCCACACGACCTTTTCGCTGAAGCCGGCGCGGTTGTCGGCGTCGATCAGGTGGCGGTCGGCGATGATATAGTCCATCGCCGGGATGCCGGTGCTGCCGGGATAGCCAAGGTAATTGACCTGCACCGGCGCCGCGCGCTCGCCGAAGATGCCGGGGCGTGCCTGCCGCGTATGGCCCTTGAGGTCGATGGCGATATCGATGCGGCGGCGGCGGAGTTCGTCGGCGAGCGCGGCGTCGCTCATGGTTTCGGCCGGCAGCCAATGGTCGGCGGCGACGCGGGCGCGCGCTGCCCAGGGGTCGTCGTGCTCGCGGTCGATGTTGACGAGGGTGATGTCGAAGCGCTCGTGGTCGTGCTGCTCGAGCATCGATGCCATCAGGTACATCGTCGCATGGTTGTAGAAGTCGGCCGAGATATAGGCGATGCGGATGCGCGGCCCCGGCGGATGGGCGAAGACCAGCTTGCCCGCCGCCCCCGGCAGCCCCGAAAAGGCGACATGGCGCTCGGCGGCGACGCGCAGCAGCACCGGGTCGTCGATGGCGAGCAGCAGCAGGAAGGGCAGTGCCGGGCCGCCGCCGGCGACATGCGCCGCCAGCGCCGCGACCTCGGCGTCATGGTCGGTCCAGTCGGCGAGGAAACGCCGCGCCTGCAATTGCCAGGCGCGCAGGTCGGTAAGCTCGGGGTTGAGCGCGCGCGCCCGCTCATAGCTTGCCAGCGCCTCGGCCCAATCCTCGAGCCCGGCGCAGGCGAAACCGCGCGCCTGCCAGCTTTCGGCCTTGGCGGGATCGAGGCGCACCGCCTCGTCATAGGCGGCGCGGGCATCGGCGAAGGCGCCCATGCGGATCAGCGCCCAGCCTTCGAGCTGGCGCGCCTGGGCATGGTTGGGATCGAGCCCGCTGACGTGACGAAAGGCTTCGACGGCGCCGGCCAATATACCCTCGTTGAGCAGCAGCAACCCCATGTTGAGCGCCGCGCTGATATTGTTCGGATCGGCATCAAGCGCTGAGGCATAGGCCTCCATCGCTTCGCCGGTGCGGCGCGCCGCGGCATGGACGATGCCCTGCAGCAGCCACGCCTGGCTGTCGTTCGGGTTGGCGGCGGTGGCGGCGCCGAGGCTGGCCAGCGCCTCGTCATGGCGGCCGAGTTGCAGCAGCGCCGCGCCGCGCAGGCCCAGCGCCGGCTGCAGCGCCGGCAGCAGCGCAAGCGCGCGGTCGGCAAGGCCGAGCGCTTCGTCGAAGCGGCCTTCGTTCAGCCGGCGCGCCGCCTGTTCGACGAGCTTGGGGGCATCGTTGGTCTGGCTCATGGCGGCGGGGTGTCCATCGGCGGGAGGGCAAGGGGGGTGGCGACCGGCGCCACGTCGAAATCGGCGGGCGCCGCGCCGGCGCGCGCGCCGGCGTCCATCGTCGTGACGGCGCTTTCGAGGTGGCGTGCGAAGCGGACCGGATCGAACAGCGGCGCCGCCACCGCGGCGGCGGCGACACGCGCCTTGAGCGCCGCCAGCCGCGGCGGGTCGCTGGCCAGCGCCACCGCCAGCGCTTCATAGTCGGCAAGGCTGGTCGTCGACAGTTCGGGCAGGCCGGCGGCGTGGAGCAGGCTGGTCGGCACCCGGCTGGCGAAGCTGCGCCCGGCGCGGGTGACGAGTGGCACGCCCTGGCTGAGTGCGTCGCTCGCCGTGGTGTGCGCCCCATAGGGGAAGCTGTCGAGGAACAGATCGGCGAGCCCCAGCCGCGCCAGATGCTCGGCCTGGGGCAAATAGCCGGCGAAGATCAGTCGCTCGGGGGCCACTCCGGCGGCGACGGCGGCGGCGCGCAGGCCGGCCTGCGCGCGCGGCTGATCGTGCCACAGCCACAGCACGCTATCCGGCACCGCGCCAAGAATGCGTAGCCAGGCGCCGAGCATCTCGCCGCTCACCTTATGGGCGGCGTTGAAGCTGCACAGCACGATGGCGTCCTCGGGCAGCCCGGCGGCGGCGCGCGTCGGGCGCGCGGCGACGTCGCGGCGGCGGGGGTTGGGCTGATAACTGTCGGGCAACCAGGCGATCGCCTCGCTGTAGTGCGCGCGTTCCGCCGGCGGGATCAACCGGCGGTCGGCGATCAGCCAGTCGAAGGCCGGGCTGGCGAGGGTTCCCGGATAGCCGAGGAAGCTGACCTGGACGGGCGCGGCGCGGCCGACGAAAATCCCCATTCGCGTCGAGGCCGTCAGCCCCTTGAGGTCGATGGCAACATCGATGCGCCGCCGCCGCGTCTCGGCGATGGCGCTCGTGTCGTTCATGCCGGCGATATCGACGAGCGCGTCGACCGCCGCTGCCAGCCGCTTCCGGCTGGCGTCGTCGGCGTCGGCGCCATAGGAAAAGGCGGTGATTTCGAAGCGCGTCCGGTCATGCGCTTCGAACATTTCGGCCATCAGCCGCATCGTCGCATGATCGTGAAAGTCGGCGGAGAAATAGCCGAGCCGTAGCCGCTGCCCGGCGGGATGCCGCGGCAGCAGCGGCGCCGCTGTGGCGAGGCCATGGCCGGCGAACCAGGCGCGCGCCGCCTCGCGCTGGAGCTCGGGGTCGTCGATCGTCGTCATCAGCAGCAACGGCTCGACGCCGCCCTTGCCGGTGCGCAGCCGCGCCGCGATGGCGGCATTGTGTTCGCCATCGCGCGACCAGTCGCCGAGCTCGCGCAGGATGCGCTGGCGAAGTTCCAGCGCATAGGGCCGGTCGGGATCAAGCGCCAGCAGGCGTTCGATCGCCGCCAGCGCCGCTTCATGCTGCTTGAGTTCGAGCTCGACCAGGGCGAGCGCGCCGATCGCGTCGGCGTGGTCGGGCTGGCAGGCGATGGCGCGGCGGAAAGCGATCGCCGCCGGCTCGAACCGGGACATCTCGCGCAGCGCCGAACCTTGCGCGAAATGCACGGCGGCAAGGTTCGGGTCGATGGCACGGGCGTGTTCGAGGACGTCGATCGCTGCCGACAGGCGATGCAGCTTGAGCAGCAGCAGCCCGAGGTTGATCGCCGCGGTAAGATGGCGCGGGTTGGCGCGCAGCGCGCGTTCATAGCCGGCGACGGCGGCGTCATCGCGGCCGAGGCGGGTCAGCACGATGGCGCGGTTGACCTCGGCATCGGCATGGTCGGGGCGCGCCTTCAATGCCTTGTCGAAGGCGGCGATCGCCGAATCGGCGCGCCCCAGCTGTGCCAGTACGATGCCGCGATTGCTGTGGGCGTCGGCGTGGCGCGGGGCGAGCTTTAGGACGCGATCATAGCCCGCCAGTGCCGCGTCGAAGCGGCCGGCACGCTGTTCGGCGAGCGCCGCGCGGAACAGGGCGGCGGGGTCCTTCACGGCCGCCGGGCGATGGCGATCCCGGCGGTCCCGGCGGTCCCGGCGGTCCCGGCGCTTGCGGCGCTGTCGCTCCGCGCCGCATGCAACCGCGCGGCGCATGCGGCAGAGTCGGGGGGTGGGTGGTTTGCAGCCAGGGTGTGGGGTTTCGGCATCGCCGCGGCCTTATCGCTCCGGCCTCGGCGGGTCCAGTCTCGGGCGGCTTGCGCCGGCGCCGGGCGCGTCCAAGATGACCTGCGCAAGCGGGGATCGAATCGTGGCGTTTCGGGTGTGGCTGGCGGCAGGGGTGGGCGTGGCGCTGGCGGTTGCCGGGGCGACGATCGGCGCGCCGCCGGCGCGGGTCGAAGTCTTCCTGCCGATGGGCGCTGTCGCCGGGCCGGAACAGATCAGCGTGCGCTTTTCGACGCCCATGGTGGCGCTCGGCGATCCGCGGCTGCCGGCGCCGATCACCGGCAATTGTTCGCAAGGGGCGACCGGGCGCTGGGCCGATGCCTATAGCTATGCCATCGATTTGCCGACGCCGCTGCCGGGCGGGCATGTCTGCCGCTATACGCTGGTGCCGGGGCTGAAGGACGCCAGCGGCGCCGCGATCACCGGGGCGCGGCAGTTCGTTTTCTCTACCGGTGGCCCGACGGTGCGTGCCGTGCTGCCGCGCTATACCGAGATCGAGGAGGACCAGCTTTTCCTCATCGCCCTCAACGCGGCGCCGACGCCGGCGAGCGTCGCCGCCGGGGCGGCGTGCCTGGTCGAGGGGGTAGGCGAGGCGGTGCCGCTCGACGTGCAGCCCGACAAGGTTCGCGATACGGTGCTGAATGGCGCCGCGAAGGACTGGCGGGTCAAGGAATTCCTCGTCGAAGCCGGCTGGCGCAAGCCGGAATATGGCGAGCAGGAACCGCGCGCCAAGGCGGTGATCGTCGCGGCGAAATGCCGGCGGACGCTGCCGGCTGGCGGCGCGATGACGCTGGTGTGGGGCGCCGGCATCGCCACACCCACTGGGTTGTCGGCCGGGGAGGCCGACCGCCGCGACTTCAAGATCCGCGCCGCGTTCGCGGCAAGGCTCGAATGTTCGCGGGTCAACGCGGCGGCGGCCTGTTCGCCGCTCGAGGCGTTGCGGTTGAGCTTCACCGGCCAGGTGCCGACGGCAACGGCGCTGGCGGTGCGGCTGCAGGGGCCCGACGGCAAGGCAATCGCGCCGAAAGCCCCTGAGGGTCATCCGGCGACGCTCGACGGGGTCAGCTTTCCGGGGCCGTTCGTCGAACGCTCGACCTATCGCGTCGTGCTGCCGGCAGGCCTCGCCGACGATTCCGGCCGGCCGCTGACCAACGCCGCGCGCTTTCCCCTCGATGTGCCGACGGGCGACTTCCCGCCATTGGCGAAGTTCGCCGGCACCTTCGGCATATTGGAAGCGGCCGAGGGCGGCGTGCTGCCGGTCACCTTGCGCGCCGTCGATCCGCAGGTTGGGGTGCGGGCGCTGCCGGTCCGCGCGCTTGACGTGACCAGCGACGCCGAGGTCGCGGCGTGGTTGCGCCGCCTCGATAAGGCCGAGGAACGCGATTACGCCGAGCAGCCGGTAGCCGGCGGCGGCACCCGCAGCGTCGAGACCACCCGCCAGACGCCGCTGATCGCGCCGAAGACGCCGGCGCGCGGCTTTACCCTCACCCGCAGCAAGCCGCGCGCCTTCGAGGTGGTCGGCATTCCCTTGGCCAAGCGCGGTTTCCATGTCGTCGAACTCGCCTCGCCGGCGCTCGGTGCGGCGCTGCTCGGGCCGGGACGGACGCGCTATGTCGCCACCGGCGCGCTGGTCACCGATTTGGCGGTGCATTTCCAATGGGGACTCGGCGCCAGCCTCGCCTGGGTGACGCGGTTGTCGGACGCGGCGCCGGTGGCAAACGCGGTGGTGGCGGTCAGCGATTCATGCACCGGGGCGCTGCTCTGGCGCGGCCGTACCGATGCGCAGGGCCGCGCGGTGGTTGGCGACGTCCTGCCCAAGCCCGAAAGCTATGGCGGCTGCGATTACAGCAACCACCCGCTGATGGTCAGCGCCCGCGCCGGCGGCGATTTCAGCTTCACGCTGACGACCTGGGGCAATGGCATCCAGGCGAGTGATTTCAACCTGCCGACGGGCTATGGTTTCGATCGCGGCGTCGTCCACACGATCTTCGACCGCACCCTCGCCAAGCCCGGCGAAACGCTCAACATGAAGCTGCTGCTGCGCCGCCGCGTCGACGCCGGGATCGCGGCGGGCGAGGCGATCGCCGAACCGAAGCTGGTGGCGAGGCATTTTGGCAGCGATACGACGCTCGACGTGGCGCTGGCGATGGCGGGGCAGAGCGGCGTCGCGCGGCTGGTGCTGCCCAAATCGGCGCCGCTCGGCGACTGGGTTCTGGAACTGTCGGGAAAGGGGCGCGAGGCGGTCGGCGCCGGGAATTTCAGCGTCGAGGCCTTCCGCCTGCCGACGATCCGCGCCAGCGTCGCCGGGCCCAAGGCGCGCCAGGTCGCGCCGACGGCGGTGGCGGTCGATCTCGGGCTGACTTATCTCGCCGGCGGCGCGGTGGCGCGCGCGCCCGTCAAGCTGCGCACCCAGGTCGAAACGCGGACGGTTAGCGTGCCCGATTACGACGGCTGGTCGTTCGACGGCGAGGCGATCGTGCCGGGCGTCGTGCCCTTGGATGGCGGCGGCGAGGACGGCGAAGGCGAACCCGCCCAGCGCCCGACGCGCGCCGCGGTGACGCCGGTGACCTTGTCGGCCAATGGCGCCGCCCGGGTGACGGTCGGCGACATCGGGCCGATCACCCGGCCTTCGACCTTGATTGCCGAGATGGATTATGACGACGCCAATGGCGAGGTGTCGACCGCCGGCGCGCGGATCGACCTCGACCCTGCGGCGGTCCGCGTCGGCATCAAGACCGATGGCTGGCTGGCGAAGTCCGACGACCTGCGGCTGAAGCTCGTCGTCCTCGATCTCGATGGCCGGCCGGTAGCGGGGCGCAAGGTCAAGGTCCAGCTGTTCAGCCGCGAGACCTACAGCTACCGCAAGCGGCTGATCGGCGGCTTCTATGCCTATGACAACAGCCGCGAAACCAAGCGCCTCGACACGCAATGCGAGGTGCGGAGCGATGCCCGCGGGCTCGCCACCTGCGCGCTCGACGCCGGGGTTTCGGGCGAGGTCATCGCGCTCGCCGAGACCACCGACGACCAGGGCCGCGTCGCGCGTGCCACCACCAGCGTCTGGCTCGCCGGCGACGATGACTGGTGGTTCGGCGGCGACAATGGCGACCGCATGGACGTCGTCGCCGAAAGCCCCGCCGTCGCCGCCGACGGTACCGCGCGCCTCCAGGTCCGCATGCCCTTCCGCGAAGCAACCGCGCTGGTGACGGTGCTGCGGGACGGCGTCATCGACTCGTTCGTGACCCAGCTCGAGGGCAAGGACCCCGTCGTCGAGGTCCGCATGAAGGGCAGCTACGCCCCCAATGTTTATGTCTCGGTGCTGGCGGTGCGCGGGCGCGTCGCCGGCTGGCGGTTGTGGCTCGCCGATCTGGCGCGGCGCTGGAACCTGCCCTGGCTGAGCCGCGAGGCCGCCTATCCGACGGCGCTCGTCGACCTCGCCAAGCCGAGCTACCGAATCGGGATGGCGAAGCTGCGTGTCGGATGGGAGGCGCATCGGCTGGGCGTCAAGGTGGCGACCGACCGCCCCGCTTATCCGGTGCGTGGGGTGGCGCGCGCCGTGGTCAGCGTCGCGCCGCCGGCGGGGCGCAAGCTGCCGCCCGATGCCGAGATCGCCTTTGCTGCGGTCGACGAGGCGCTGCTGCAGCTGAAGGGCAACGACAGCTGGGATGTGCTGACGGCGATGATGACCGAGCGCCCGTTGGCGGTGGTGACGGCGACGGCGCAGACGCAGGTCGTCGGCAAGCGCCACTATGGCCGCAAGGCGGTGGCAAGCGGCGGCGGCGGCGGCGGCGGCGCCTTCGCCGGGGTGACGCGCAGCGATTTCCAGCCGGTGCTCGGCTGGTGGGGGCGGGTCAAGCTCGGCGCCGATGGCCGCGCGGCGCTGCCGGTGCGGTTGAACGATTCGCTGTCGGGCTTCCGGCTGGTCGCGGTGGCGACGGCGGGGAGCGACCTGTTCGGCAGCGGCGCGGTGACGATCCGCACGACCCAGGACCTGCAATTGCTGTCGGGGCTGCCGCCGGTGGTTCGCGACGGCGACGATTATCTGGCGAGCTTCGTTGTCCGCAACACGACGCTGGCGGCGATGACGGTGCGGCTGTCGGGGAATGCCGGCGCGCGCGGGCTGCCGGTGATCAGCGTCGCGATTCCCCCCGGCGAGGCGCGCACCGCGAGCTGGCGCATCGTCGCGCCGGCAGCGGGGGCGATCGTCTGGCGCGTCAATGCCAGGGCCGACAATGGCCCCGCCGACCGTGTCGAGATCGCCCAGAGCGTGCTGCCGGCGGTGCCCGACCAGGTCTTGCAGGCGACCTTCTTCCAGGCCGGCGCGCCGGCTTTTCCGGTGGCCCTGCCGGCGGGCGCGCTGCCGGGGCGCGGCGGGATCGATGTCGCACTGTCGCGCAGCCTCGGCGGCGGGCTGCCGGGGGTGAAGGCCTGGGCGGCGGCCTATCCCTATGACTGCATCGAGCAGCGCTTCTCGATCGCCGTCGCGCTCGGCGACCGCGCCCGCTGGGATGCCGCGGCGGCGTCCTTGCCGGGTTACCTCGACCCCGACGGCCTGGTGCGCTTCTTTCCTGCCGACTGGATTGCCGGCGACGATGCGCTGACCGCCTATATCCTGCGGCTGAGCGCGCTGACCGGCTGGCCGTTGCCCGACGACGCCCGTGGCCGCATGGCAGGGGCGCTGGCGAACTTCGTCGCCGGGCGGCTCGAGCGCAGCCACGCCAATGTCCTGGTTGTCGACAAGGCGAGCGGTGCCGCCGGCGTCGCCGACCTGTCGGGCGACGGCCCGCCGCGGCGGCTGGCGGCCTTGGCGGCGCTGGCGGCGGCGGGCGCGGCAACGCCGGTCATGGCCGAAGCCATCCCGGTCGTCCCCGACGCCTGGCCGACGACGAGCGTCATCGACTGGGCTTTCGTGCTCGACGCGCTGCCGGGGGTGACGCGGCGCGACGAGCGGCTGGCGCAGGCCGAGGCGATCCTGAAGTCGCGGCTCGACCTGCAGGGGACGACCTTGCGCATCACCCGGCCGTCGGCGCCGTGGCAGACGCTGGCATCCGATGACACGACGCGCGCCACCTTGCTGATGCTGGCGCTGCGCCGGCCGGGCTGGGCCGCCGAGACGCCGCGGCTGGCGCGGGCGCTGATGCTGGCGCAGCAGCGCGGGGCTTGGGATACGACGCCGGCCAATGCGCTCGGCAGCCTTGCCATGGCAGGCTTCGGCCGGGCGTTCGAGGCGGCGCCGGTCAGCGGCCGGACGCGGATTGGGGTGGGTGCCACGACGCGCGAAATCGCCTGGGGGGCAGGCAATCCGCCAGTGGCGACGCTGCCCTGGCCGCCGGCGCGCGCGCCGCTTTCGGTGGCGCACAGCGGCAGCGGTGCGCCCTGGGCGATGGTGACGGCGCGCGCCGCGGTGCCGCTCGCCGCGCCTTTCGCCAGCGGTTTTGCGCTGAGCCGGCGGGTGACGCCCGTCAGCCAGGCGGTGGCGGGACGCTGGTCGCGCGGCGATGTCATGCGCGTCGTGCTGACGGTGACGCCGCGTGCGCCGGTCGAATGGGTGGTGATCAACGATCCGGTGCCCGCCGGCGCGACGATCCTCGGCGGCTCGCTCGGCGGGCGGTCGCAGCTGCTGGCGGGCGGCGAGGGCGGCAGCGAGCCGCCGACCTTCGTCGAGCGCCGCCAGGACGCGGTCCACGCCCATTTCGCCTATCTCGGCCGGGCGCCGGTGATCTATGAATACACCGTCCGCCTCGGCTCGGCGGGAACCTTCCGCCTGCCGCCGACGCGCGTCGAGGCGCTCTACAGTCCCGAGATGCTGGCGCTGCTGCCCAATCGCCCGGTGGTGGTCGCGGCGAAGTGACGGCAGCCCGGAATCAACTGTCCTGGGCGTGGCGGTCGATGATCGCGGCGAGAAAGCGCGTCTTGTAGCCATCGGCGCCGGTCGCGCCGGGCACCACCCAGGCGATTTCGCCCATGTCGTCGCAGGTGGCAACCCGCTTTCCCTTGGCGGTCCAGCTGTCCAATTTGGCCGTGACCCGGTCGCCATAGCTGGCGATCGCGCAGCAGGTCGCCAGCCAGACATCGACGACGGCGACGTCGAGCTCGCCGAGCTCGCCGAGCCGCTCGACCGGGAGCGCGCGCCGGTCAAGCGTGGCAAGGTCGGCAGCGCTGCCGATGACGCAGAATTCGTGATCGAAGCCGCGGCAGACGAAGATGCCGGCGCTGACCGGCTTTCGATGCGCCATGGCATAGGCCACCGCCGAGATTTCCGCGCAGTTGAGCACCGGCTTGTCCATGCCGAGCAGGATCTGCCCCCAGCTGACCAGCATGGGCACGCCGGCGACGGCTTCGGCACTCAGCTCGCCATATTGGCGGGCCAGTTCCGTCCCCTGCAGGCGGCGCACATCGGCAAGCGTCTCGACACTGGCATTGCGTTCGGCCTTGGCGGCGCGCTTGTCCTCCGGGACCTCGTCAAGATCGTAGCGTTTGTTATCGGAGCGGCGGCTGCCATGGTACCAGGCACGGGCTTCGTCATAGATTGCCTGAGCATCGGTAAGCGCCGACATGTCCTGATCTCCCGGAGAAACTGTGACGCCTGAGGCTCCTGCTTATAGCGCTGCGCTGACGACAAGCGCCACGGCAAGATGAACCTGCCAGTAGCGACCTGGCCCGGGGTGGCGATGGCCATCGGCGATTGTTCGGCACGGCGCCTGTCCGATGGGCGCGGTCCCGGATGATGAGGCGATGGTGGCTCCTCGCCGCGCTGGCGGCGGCGCTGCTGGCGGTGGTTTTCGCCACCGCGCCGGCGCCGGTGCCCGATTTCGCCGGGCTGGCGGGCGGTGGCAGCGAGGCGCTGTTGCTGGCGCGCGACGGGCGGGTGCTCGACCGGCGACGCACCGATGGTGCCGTCCGCCGCCTCGCCTGGGTGCCGCTCGCCGCGGTCAGCCCGGCGGTGGTGCGGCGCTTGCAGGCCGCCGAGGACCGGCGCTTTCTTGAGCATGGCGGGGTTGATTGGCGCGGCGTCGGCGGCGCGCTGCGGGCACAGCTGACCGGTGGGCCGAACCGCGGCGCCAGCACGATCACCATGCAGCTGGCGGCGCTGCTCGACCCGCGCCTCGGGCGGGCCGGGGCGCGTGGGGTCGGGCAGAAGCTGATCCAGGCGCGTGCGGCCCTGGCGATCGAGGCGCGCTGGTCGAAGGCCCAGATCCTCGAAGCCTGGCTCAACCTGTTGCCATTTCGGGGAGAATTGGTCGGTATCGATGCGGCGGCGCGCGGGCTTGCCGGCCGCAGCCCGGCGGCGCTCAGCGAGGCCGAGGCGGCGGTGCTCGTCGCCCTTGCGCGCGGGCCGTCGGCGGCGCCGGCGGTCGTCGTG
>LJHX01000204.1 GCA_001295935.1 alpha proteobacterium AAP81b | reverse complement strand
CCCTCGCGGGCGTCGCCCCCGGCACCCCCGCCGAACTCGCCTATTGGCGCCTCGGCGGCGGCGAGACGCCCGGCAAGGCCGCCAACCCCCTCGGCAAGGCCGACACCGCCGACCATGTCGACGCCGTCATGACGCGCGCCCTTGCCCTGACCGACGCCTATCTGCTGGGTAAACGGCCCTTCGTTCCCAAGTTGCGCCCGGCCTGGGCGTGGCAGGATTACGACCATCTCGCGCGTGTCGCCGAATGGGAGAATCGGCGGTGAGCGCGCCCAAGCTGATGAAGCTGCTCCCCGAACAGGCCGCTGCCGCCGACCCGCTGGCGCACGCCTGGGTGGCGGCATCGGCGGGCACCGGCAAGACCCAGGTGCTGTCGGCGCGGGTGCTGCGGCTGCTGCTCGCCGGGGTGCCACCGCATGCCATATTGTGTCTGACCTTCACCAAGCTCGCCGCCGCCGAAATGCAGGACCGGGTCATGCGCACCCTGGCGCATTGGGCGCGGTGCGACCCCGCCACCCTGGCGCGCAACCTCGCCGACCTCGGCGCCCCGGCTGACCTCGCCACCCAGACCCGCGCGCGGCGGCTGTTCGCGCTGGTGCTCGACGCGCCGCAGGGCCTTGCTGTCCAGACCATCCACGCCTTCGCCCAGAGCCTGATCGCCAGCTTCCCGGTCGAGGCCGGGGTGGCGCCGGGCTTTGCCGTCATCGACGATCGCGACGCCTCAGCGCTGCGCCGCCGCCTGCTCGCCGAGGCGATCGAGGGCGCGGCGCCCGGCGACCCCTTTCTCGCCGATCTGGAGGCCATCGCCATCGCCGGCGGCGAGGGCCGGCTGGCGACGCTCGCCTCGGCGCTCGCCGGGCATGAGGCGATGCTCGCCGCGCTGCCGCCCGCCGGCATCCTGCCGAAAGTCCGCCGCGCCCTCGGGCTGCCGACCGACGGCGACGCCGCGACCGCGCTTGCCGCCGCCCATGCCCGCCTCGACCGCGCCGGCATCGGCCGGCTGGCGGCGG